>DEWI01000111.1 GCA_002363575.1 Verrucomicrobia bacterium UBA3214
CAGGGGCCGGACGTGTTCATCGTCGTCGATTTCAACGAGCCGCGCCCCGACTTCGCGCTTTTGAAGCGGCTTCTTGCCGAGAGCGAGGATGCGCGGTACACGTTCATCGTATCGCATGGACCGGTGATCCCCAGCGGCCAGACGCGGTGGTTCCTGCTTGGCAAGAAGAAACGCGACGAAGAGAGGCGGGAGCTGCGTACCATCCTTGCGCGGCGCAACGCAATCGCGCTCGGAGGACACACGCACAATCTTGAGTTCATCGACTGCGCTTTCCCAGAAGGGCGCATTGCGCAGTTCGTTTTCAACAGCGTGTGGTCGAAGCCGGAATGGGCGACGGCGAATGTCCTGGGCGACGGGGCGGCGGCGTTTGGCAACCACGCGTTTACGGACAATGGACTGCGCACGAACGCCGCAGACAAGGCGGAACTTGTCGGCGAATACCAACCATTCGTCAAGGGCTACCTCTTTGCGGCGGCGGCGGGGCACTACCGCCTTGACGTGTCCGATGCGGGCGTGTCCGTCGCGTTCTACGGCGGCGACGCCACGACGCCATCGCGGACGTTTCGTAAGGCAACCTAAAATTCTCAGCATCTGAACAAGGAGACAGCAAAATGGCGCGTTCTATTCCGCCGACAAACAAAGAAAGGTAGATTCCATGGCAGCAGGAAAAGCACTCGATGGAGAGCCGTATGCGGGAAATCCGCACATGTGGATTGATGAGGGGGAAGTCGCACCGACGGCAACGCCGAGGCGTGGGTCTCTACTCTACAAGAAACAGACAATTGCTCGGTCCGTGACGGCGTTGAATATCGTAGCGGCAATTATAGCGGCAACATTTTCCAGTTTTGCATCGCCTCATGATGGATGGCGCGAGGCGAAGGTCGCCTTTCTCGGCGACTCGATAACCGACGCCCGCCATGTCGGATGCACGTCAAACTACTGGAACTTCCTTGAACGCGACTTGGGGATTGTTCCGCTCGTCTATGGCAAGAACGGCCATCAGTGGAAGAACTTAACGGGACAGGCGGAGAAACTCAAGGCGGAGCATCCAGACGGTCTGGCGGCGATTTTCGTCTTCGCAGGGACGAACGACTACAATGCAGACGTGCCGCTCGGAGAGTGGTGGAGGTTTGGCGAAGAGACAGTGGATCGCGGAGGCAAGGGCGTGATGAAGGTCCGCCGCCGCGCGCCCGTCTTCGATGAAAAGACCTTTCGCGGACGCATCAACTCCGTCATAAGCTATTTGAAGGACAACTGGCCGGGAACGCCGATTTATCTTATGACGCCGCTTCACAGAGGATTTGCGACGTTCGGTCCTAAGAACGTGCAGCCAGACGAATCGCACGCCAATGGCAAGGGGCTCTTCATCGATGAATACGTCGCCGCCGTCAAGGAGGCGGGAAACATCTGGGCTGTCAACGTCATTGACCTTAATGCCGAATCGGGACTATTCCCTATGTCGAAATCGCATGCACGATTCTTCCACAACGAAGAGCGCGACATGCTGCACCCCAACAACGCGGGGCATGAGCAAATCGCCCATGCCATAATGCGCCGCATCGCCTCTGCTCCACTTCTTACGAACCATTAACACATCCACATGGCTGAGAAAGGATATCTGATGAGCGGGATGAACAGGCGGGAGTTTTTCAAAGTGTCGCTCATGGCCGGCGCGTCGTCGCTGGTCGCTGTGCGTCTTGCGGCTGAAGGTGTGGACGCGAGCGCCGCTGTCGAACCCAGTGCGCCGGACGGGACTGGCGGGCGACTCCTCGGCTCCGCGCCTGTCCTGTTGAATCCCTCCGAGCGGACGATTGACGTTGCCTTCGCCGTGAACGGCGATGCGAGCGGGTGGGTGGAGATTTCGAAGTCGCGTGACATGGAGAAATCTGTCCGCGTCTATTCTGGCGATGGGCCGGTGATGCGCGTCAACGGCAAGTTCGCTGTCGTTCGCATAAAGGGGCTTCGCCCTGCGACGCGCTACTGGTATCGCATCGGCGCGGACAGGATAGAACTTGAACGCGACTACAAGCCGTGGAACCGAGGCAGCGAGATCGGCGGTCGAACATACTCGTTCGCGACGCTGGGCGCGGAATTGGGAGGCTCGTTCTGCGTCATGCAGGATACGCATTCAGTGCATGATATTGTCGATCAGGTGTTCGCGAAGATTGCCGCGCTGAAGCCGTCGGCAATCGTCTGGAACGGCGACGCGCGCAACTTCTACCGTACTGTGGACGATGCCGTCGGGACGTTCCTCAAGCCGCACCCAAACCATCCTGAATACGCCGCCGAGACGCCGATCATGTTTCTGAACGGAAACCACGATTATCGTGGGCGCTTCGCCCTGCACCTCGAAGACCTCGTGCCGTTCCGCGACGCGGCGGAGGGACGCATTGCATATTCCAATCTGCTTTCGGCGGCCGTCGTATCCTCGCCGACATTCACGCTCGACGCGACTGGCGGCACGAAGTTCACGGACGGCACGGAAAAACTCGTCGTCAATGCGGTGTCCAACCTGACGCCGGGAGAGAAAGGCGAGGCACGGTTTTCGTTCACGGCGCTTTCCAACCACACGATTTAGCTTTCAATCCGCGACTCGAACGCTCCCGCCGCTCTGTCGTCCGCCAGTACGGAGGATGCGCAATCTCGGGCAGGCGCGGTCCCGTTCGCCGCCTTTCTTCCGTGCGGGCCCGCGCCGCTGACGACGCGCTTTGTCGCGCGCTACGACGGCGACGGACGGCATCCACGCCACGTCGGCGGCGCGGCGGTCGAGACCGGCGCCGTTTCGGTGCCTCGCCTGTTCGCCGACGCCACGGTCTTCGCCGGGATGGAAGTCGGCGCGGCGTTTGGCGTTGAGTCTCCTCTTGGAGGGCTTTCGGCCACGTTCTTCTCGATTTCGGCGGCGGCCGGCGTCCGAGGCGACGTCAGCGCGGAAATCGCCGGCGGAACGCGATCGCTCGACGCGAAAATCCGTCCCATCGTCGAAGTCGAATTCGTCCCCGTCTCCGTAAACGTCTTCGACATCGTGGATCTGACGCCCGTGGAGAAGTCATGGACGCTTTACGAAGGGCCTGCATGGGTTTACCGTTATGCCGACGCATCCAAGCCAGGCGATGTGCGCATTCAGACTCTCCCGGTTCTTGCGACCCGCGGTCTTGAAGTTGCGCAACCATCCGGAATGGAACCCGCGCTCGCATTGTCGTGGCTCAAATCCAACGGGCTTTCCGGGCGTAATGCGACGGATGCCGATGCGTCGAGAATACTCGGCAGGCCTTCGGGAAAGTTTGCGGCGGACGGCACGGCGCTATATCTATGGCATGACTTCGTTGCCGGAACGGATCCATCCGACACGAACGACGCATTCCGCGCGAAAATCGAATTTGACGCGGATGGGGATCCCGTCGTATCTCCGGTGCCAGGACCGTTGGCCGGGCGCATCTACACCGTAGAGGGCAAGGCTGAACTTGACGACAAATGGCATCCAAAAGTCGAAGGCGACCGTTTCTTCCGCGTAAAAGTGGAATTGGAATAAGAGAGAGTTGTTTTACGGCGCGTTGGCGACAACGCGCCTTGCCATCTTGCCGCAAAAAGCCCAGTTTTGATATAATATAGGCAAAGACAATGAAAGCAGATAGCGGTATTGCGAGCGGAGGCGGATACATATCGCCGCCGGAGTTCTTTAAAAGGTTGAAGCCCGATGCGGACGGACTCGAACGGTTCGGTTTTGCCAAAAACGGCTCGGCATGGGAATACTCCACGAAAGTGGCGGGGGGCGCTCTCGTCTGCCGCATCGCCATCGACGGCCGGGGCGGCGTCGTCGAAAGCGTGGCGGACGCCGCGACCGGCGACGAATACGTGCAGCACCGCATCGCCGGCGCGTCGGGCAAATTCGTCGGCCGCGTCCGGCAGGATGTCATGAACCTCATGGCGCGGATTGCGAACGAGTGTTTCTCGCGTGACGTGTTCAAGACGGACGCCGCCCGCGATCTGATATCCTTCGCCGGGCGCGAATGGGGAGAAAAGCCGGAGCTCTTGTGGAAACAGTTCCCCGATTACGCGGTTTTGCGCCGGAGGGACACGGATAAATGGTATGCGCTCGTCGCCAGGCTGACGGCGGACAAGGTTGGCGGCGACAAGAAAGACACGGTCGAAATCGTGAACTTGCGCCGCACGGAAGGCATGGACGCATCGCGCTTCCTGCCGGCCTACCACATGAACAAGAAGACATGGGCGACGGTCGTCATCGACGGCGCGGCAAAAGCAGACGAACTCCGCAGGTTCCTGGTCGTTTCGCGCGAAAACGCCGTTTGAAGCACTTCGCGCAGAACAAAGGCGGCGGTTGTTTCGCGGCGAGTTTCAGCCCGACTATTCCATGCCGACCGCCATGCCGCCTATTGCGCCGATGCCCGTCCATATCCCCATCGAGATCGTATTCATGGCAACGTCGATCAGCCGAACACAATCTCAAGTACAAGAGTGTCGGCAGCTGCGTCCATGCATACATGCCGAAACGCCTCCGGCACATTCACGGAGTTTCTGAACTCGATCCGCCACTCGTTGCCGTATTCCGTAAACATGTCGTACATGGCATCCAGATTACGCCCGTAGTCCTGTGGAACCGGCACTGCGGCGGCCGTCGTCTGGGTCTTTGCCGCATGGACGGGAGAACGTCCGGCGCACAGAGCTGCACCGGCGACAACCACCACCGCCAACATTGCAATCGTCTTTTTCATCGACATTTCCTCAATAGCTTTTCGTAAATCATCTTATCGCCGATGGTGAAGCAGCAGAACACGACCTCGATGCCGTCGTGGGCCTTGAGAAACTCCACAGCTTCACGGACGGCGATCTTGGCGGCTTCGGTTTTGGGATAACCGTAGATACCGGTCGAAATACAGGGAAACGCGATGCTCTGGCATCCATTCTCCGCTGCGAGCAAGAGAGAATTGCGGTAGCACGCCGCGAGTTCCTCCGGCTCTCCATGCTTGCCGTCACGATAGACTGGCCCGACCGTGTGTATGACAAACTTCGCAAGAAGATTGAATCCTGGCGTAATTCGCGCCTCGCCAGTCGGACATCTCACGCCGGGACGCACCTCCGGCATCTTGAGACAGGCCTCGTAAAGCTCGCGCCCAGCGGCACGATGGATTGCGCCATCCACTCCACCACCGCCCAGCATGGCCTGATTTGCCGCGTTTACGATAGCATCGACTTCGAGCACCGTTATGTCGCCTTGAACTACTTTATTTTTCACGTCGTAAACCTTTCAGCAATTTCCCGTAAGTACATAGTGAAGCTTGTGCCTTGCGACATCGGCGAGGCGGCGGATGGTCGCAACGGGTGTCGGCTGCGAGTCCGCCATTTGCCAGCGCGGGAAGAAGCGCGTGACGTGAAGCGGTATGTCCGGCGAAACGGAGGCGATGAAGGAAGCGATCGCGTCGATGTCGGCCTCCGCGTCATTCCGTCCCGGAACGACAAGCGTAGTCACTTCGACGTGGCAGCGCGCCGAATGCAGAATCCGGATGGTTCCGCAAACTGCGGCGAAGTCGCCGCCCGCCCAGCCGTAGAATTCCTGCGAGGGCCCTTTCAAGTCGATGTTCGCCGCATCGACGAGCGGCGCGATTTCCTCTACGACGCTCGCCTCCGCGCAGCCGTTGGAGACGAGGATGTTCGCCATTCCTCTCGCGTGGATTTCGCGGGCGCAATCGCGCACGAACTCCCACCCGACAAGCGGCTCGTTGTATGTGTAGGCGAGTCCGATGTTCCCGCGTACGGCCTTCAGCCGAAATGCGGCGTCTGCAAGTTCCGCCGGTGTCGCCGTCTGAAACGCGACCTCGCCTTCGCCGCGCTGCGAGATGGCGTCGTTCTGGCAGAACGGACAGCGCATGTTGCATCCGTAGCTGCCTATGGAGAGAACTTTGCTTCCCGGCTTGAAAAACGCGATGGGCTTCTTTTCGATCGGGTCGAGAGCGAGCGACGCGATGCGCCCGTAATTCGCGCACACGACATTGCCGCCCTCGGCCTTTCGTGCGCGGCAGAAGCCCGTCTCGCCATCGGCGAGCCGGCAATGGCGTGGGCATGTCGTGCATGCGGTTCTCGCCGCATCACTCATGGAAAACCTCGGCCTGGAACGTCTCGAATGTCGCGCCGTCACGCCAGGCGTCGGACGCAAGGCCGGCCTTCTGCGAGAGGCAGGAAAGCGTGGTCGGCAAATCCCAGCCCTGCTCCGGCGCGACCTGCGGCAGAAACACGGCGAAGCGGCCGTTCTTTTCGAGCGTCATGCCGTCGCGTCCAAGCACGATTTCGCGCCACGAAGCGATCCGTTTCGGCGGCGTCAGCGCGGAAACTTCGACGCGCAGCGACGCGAGTTCGCGTTCCTGCACCGGCAAGAAGCGCGGATCGCGCAGCGCGGCATCAACCGCGCGAGCGGCAACCGCCTCCACTAGCGGACGCATCGGCATGATCTCTCCTATGCAGCCGCGCAGCGCCCCCGTGATCCTGTCGTTCAATGTCACGAACGCGCCCATCTTGGCAAGCGCCGCTTTCGGCGCGTCGGACGCAAATTCCCGGCGCGGCGGACGCATGGTGCCGCCCCTGACCGCCGCCTCCATCGACGCGCGGGCGACGCGAAGAAGAAACGCGCGCGCATCCGCGTCTAGCACGGCATCAGTCTCGCCCTGCCATTCGATGCGGCCCGCCACCGCGGCGTAGCACACGAACCTTCTGAAATCGCGGTCTTGATCGCCCGAAGTCGCATAGCGGACAAGCGAAACCGAAGAACCGGCGGGAAAGGCACGCAGCGCCATCTCGATGGGGACGTGCCCGCAGATCGTCGCGCCCGTGCGCTTGACGAACGCCGCAAAACCGTCGGCATCGCGCTTCGAAAGAAGAGCCAACGCCTCGGCGTCGAGCGCGGCGACTTTTTCCCGCACGTCTTCGCCGCCATCTGTTCCGAACGGCGCATACGAGAAGTCATTGCCGTAGTGCGTGAAGTCGGACGAGACGACGAGCAGCGTTTCGCCGTCCATGAGCCGCGACATGGCGCGTACGCACATCCCCATCTGGTCTGCGCCGAAACCGCCCATGACGAGCGGGACGATTCTGAATCCTTCCCCAAGCGCCTGCTGGAGAAGCGGATACTCTATCTGCGCCGCGTGCTCGCCTCTATGGACGCCGTCGTTCCTGGCGACGGGAGCAAGCAGCGAAAGCCGGTCGAGCCAGTCGCGGTCGATCTCGATCTTTCCGAGCGGCGTAGAGACGGAATCGGCTTCCGGCGCGACAAGACGGTTCTCTATCCACACGCGGTGGCTTGGCGCGAGAACGACTGCGCGGCGGAATTTCGCGCCGCGAACGGCGCGGACCGCCGCCCACGCCGTTTCGCCGGAATACGCCCAGCCCGCATGCGGAAGGACGAGAACGTCGGGATGCGGAGCCGGCGTCGCGTCCGTGCCGGCATACGAACGTTCCCACTTTCCGGCGAGCGCACGGATTCCGGATGCCGAACCGGGATACCATGAACCAGCAATTGTGCTTTCAAGTGTCATGCTTGCCCTCCTTTCCAATATCCTCCATAAGTTCAAAGCGCCTCATGGTTTTTCCATCCCGCTGAACAGTCTCGAAGAACATCTTTGCCGGGCGTACCCACAGGCAGCATTCGCCATGCAAAGCACGATGGACAGCCATCTCTTCAAGCGTCCCGGAGTACTTTGCGAACCCCTCTAGCCGATAGAGATTGCCTCTGAAACTCCGGAACGCCCGCCAGGCAAGTTCGGTCTGATTCTCTGTCATGTTTCCCGTTTGGCGCGATGCGCGGTATTATACCAAAATCTAGTCTTTCAAGATAGGCGGCGGCTTTGCCATGCAGCAAAACGATGCAAATATCAACAGTTTCTGTCACCGCAAGAATTTTGTCAGAAACTTGCGGCGAGATGCCCTAACTCTGTGTAAGCGCGAGAATCGGCTTGCGCGGAAGACGAAAGGGACAAGACAATGAACAAGGCAATACAGAAGATGATGATGGCTCTCGCGGTCTGCGGCACACTCTGCGGAACGGCGATAGCGGCACCCGGAGGCAATCCTCCGCCAAAGGGCAAAGCCCCCACGGCGATGAGGGCGTCCGCTCCGAAGAGGCACGCGGTCAAAGCTCCAGCCCCGGCGCGGTACGCGGCGAAGCATCGCGCGGCACCCGCAAGGCACCATGCTCCAAGGCATGATGCCGTCCGCCACGCTCCGCCTCCTCCGCCGCCGGCAAGGCATCACGCGCCGAAGCGCCTCCGCCACAATCACACCCTCCACACGGAGGACTGGTGCGGAATCGGCACCTCGCTCATCGGCGGACTCGTGGGCGGTCTGATCGGCGCTTCGATCTAACCCCGAACACACAACCACAAGCAAAGAAAGGAACCACACCATGAACAAGATGAAACTCGTCGCAGTCTTCGCAGCAGTCGCATTCGCCGGCGTCGCCATGGCCGCACCGGGAGGACGCATGACGCATGACGATCTCGAACGCCGCCACCATCATCACCGCCACGGCTGGCGCATGCCGCCGCCACCTCCCCCGCCGCCGCACTGGTGGGCGCCTCCACCGCCGCCCCCTCCTCCTCCGCCGCCTCCAAGGCGCAGATGGTGCCGGTAGGAAAGCGAAAACGTCCATACGCCGGCGGCCGCAAACCGCCGGCGTATGGATTGTCGCACAGCCTCGCAAGGCATTCGGCGAAGATGGGAAAGCGGCTGCAATCTACCACACTGGCAGGAAAGTTTCCCAAGCAGACTGGAAAACAATCCGGGAACCGGGGCCTGCGATGGGCGGAACCCGAAATTCTGCAACGCGCCTTCTTCGAGCTTGGGAAAACAACGCCGCCGAAGATGCCGGACAGCATCGAGTCGATAGCGCCCTGCGCCGGCAATGGAAAAATTCCGCGCAAAAACATCGAAGGGAAATATGCTATACTATGCGTCATGACACTTCAGCAACTCAGATACGCCGACGCGGTCGCGGCGACGGGGTCGATCAGCGAAGCGGCGCGCCGGCTGTTCGTGACGCAGCCGACGCTTACAGAATCGCTGCGCTCGCTCGAAGAAGAGTTGCGCGTGGCGATCTTCACGCGCTCCAGCCATGGCGTTGCCGTGACGCGCGAGGGCGAAGAGTTTCTCGCCTCCGCGCGGCAGATTCTCGACGACGCGGCGCGCATCCAGGAAAAGTACACGGGCAAAGCGGTGCGCCGCCCGCAGTTCGCCGTTTCGTGCCAGCACTACGCATTCGCGGTCGAGGCATTCATGGAAGTCGTGAAAACGTGCGAAGTCGACCGCTACGACTTCACGCTGCGCGAGACGGTCACGAGCGAAATCATCGACGACGTTGCGCGACACCGGAGCGAGATAGGCATTCTCTATCTTTCGAAGCGCAACGAACGGGCGATCGCGAAAATCCTGCGCCGCGAGGAGCTGGAGTTCGAGGAGCTCTTCACCGCGAAGCCGCACGTGTTTTGCGCCAAGCGTCATCCGCTGGCGAAAAAAAGGAGCGTCCTGCCCTCCGATCTGGACGACTATCCATATCTCACATACGAGCAGGGCGAGGAGAACGCGCTCTACTTCGCCGAGGAGGTGATGCCGGCGATCGACCGCAAGAAGAACATCCGCGTGCGCGACCGCGCGACCATGACAAAACTCGTCCTGGGGCTGGACGGATACACCGTATCATCCGGAGCGAACAGCAAGATGTACTCCAGCGACATCGTGGCGATTCCGCTGGAAATCGAAGACTCCATCCGCGTCGGCATCATCCGCCGCCAGGGCATAGCCCTTTCTTCCCCCGGACGGACTTTCGTCACGGCCATACGCAACCATGCCCATTGAGCGGAGGATCCCAACGCGCATCCGATCTCCCCGCCAGGGGAACCGGCGGGAGCATCGGCCACGCATCCTCCGCAGGTTCAAATCGCCAATGTTTCCGCCACAGCCTGGACGGCGTTGCGGACGCAATTCCCGCAACTGCACAGAATCTTGCCGGTGCCAACGCCTTTCAAGTCGCGGCAGACGGTCGCGCCACAGAGTTCCTTGAAACGCGGCACGATCGCGCGGGATGCCGCCATCGCCGCGCCCTTCTCCGAGAGAAGCGACGAGACCATTATCGCGCCGACGAGCGCGCCGCACGTTCCCTCCATCGTCCCCATGCCGGACCCGAAGCCGGCGCCGAGCCGCAGCAGCTCCTCTTCGCTTCTGCCGAGTTCGCCGGCGAAAGCGGCAAGAACCGCCTGGCAGCAGTTCATCTCTTTCTTCCGCCGCGCGGCGCAGTCCATGCATTCTTGAATTGTCATAGCGAATACTCTTCACCGTCGTCCGGCGTCAAGACGCGCCGGGCGAGGCGATCTTCTCGCAGCACAAAACGCGCGTCTCGAGTCCATCGGAGGAGTTCTTCACGATGTCGTCGTCGAAGCGCACGGCGCCGGTCTTCACCACGAATATCACCGTGGAACCGCCGAACTTGAAGAGCCCTTTTTCATCGCCCTTCGCGTGCCTGTCGCCGGAGTACGTCTGGACGATCGTCCCTACGCCGAACGCCCCTACGTCCACGAGATAGAAGTCTCCGAAGCCGGCACGGCACTTCACGATCTGGCGTTCGTTGTCCGCATAGACGTCTGGATACCTCATGAGCGCGATCGGATTCACCGAGTGGTATTTCCCGGGCACGACGCGAACATCTCCTACGGTCGTGCAGTCGCACGGGAAATGGAACCGGTGGTAATCGACCGGCGCCAGACGGAATACGGCGATGTCGTACCTGCCTGCGGGCGCGTCGCCGTCAAATACGGCTCTGAGCGATCTCTTCGCGCCTTTGAGCGGAAACGGCGTGTCCGCGTCCGCATCCAGATACACGCGCAGTCTTCCGTCCGCCGGACTCACGATCCCATCCCCCACCGGACGCACGCCCGGCTTCAGGCGGCGCGTGAAGAACTCGTTGAAGCAGGCGTACTCTTCGACGGGCTTCTCCGCCTCCTCCGCTCGACAGCCGGGGATGGCGGCTAGCTTCGCGATGTCCTTTCTTGATCGGGGCGAATCGTAGCGGCGGCCCATGAAGGACGATACGGCGCGGGAGCCGAACAGCACAGGCCACAAGGTGCGGCCGAGCAGCGTCTCGTACGCGAACCGCAGGGCGCCGTCGCCCATGATCGACTCCGCGACTCTCTTCCCGCTGGCGCGGTCTATGTATTCCAATTTCTCCATGCCGCATATTATACCACAATGAAAAGCCGCTCGCCGGGAAACCTGCCCCGTCGCGATACACCGGCCCGACAGTGTGCATGACAAACTTTGCGGGGAGTTTGAAGCCCGGCGTCATCCTCGCCTCGCCGGTCGGGCACCTTGCGCCCGCTCGCGCCTCCGGAACCTTCAGGCAGGCGGCGGGCAACTCCTTGTCCGCCGCACGGTGTATTGCGCCGTCAACTCCGCCGCCGCCAAGCATGGCCTGATTTGCCGCATTTACGACGGCATCGACTTCGAGTTCCGTTATATCGCCTTGGACGGTCTTCATCATGGCTTGTCCTCCGCAGGTTCAAATCGCTTGATCGTCCTGCCTTCGCGCTCGATCGTCTCGAAGAACATCTTCGCAGGACGCACCCACAAGCCGCGCTCGCCATATAAAGCACGGTACACGGCCAACTCCTCCAGCGTCTCCGAGTCCTTTGCGACCCCTTCCAGCCGATAGAGATTGCCTTTGAAATGCCGGAACGTCCGCCCGACCGCTTTTTGCCATTCGTCTTTCATGTCCTCCGCCGTGCGCATCGCGCCGCATTATACCAAATCCCCGTTCTCCTCGATAGATGGCGGCTTTGCCCCAGGGCGACGGCATTTGCCCTCCGTTTATCGGATTTCGGCGCAAAGCGCTCCGGCCCGTCGGGATTGCAGGAGAATCCGGCCGGCTATCGCATCGCCCATCTCCCGCGTGGAGACGGCCGGCGAAGCGCCGCCGGCGAGATCCCGCGTGCGCAGGCCGGCGGCAAGCGTATCCGCGACGGCGCGCTCAACCGCGTCCGCCTCGGCGGAAAGTCCGAAGGCATGGCGCAGCATCATCGCGGCGGAGAGGATAGTCGCCACGGGGTTTGCGATCCCCTTGCCGGCGATATCCGGAGCGCTGCCGTGGATAGGCTCGTAGAGGCCGCCTCGCGCCGCGCCCAGCGACGCCGAAGGCAACATTCCGATGGAGCCGGAGATCTGCGCCGCTTCGTCGGAGAGGATGTCGCCGAACATGTTTTCAGTGAGGATCACGTCGAAGCGCGACGGCTCGCGCACGAGCTGCATGGCCGCGTTGTCCACGTACATATGCTCGAGTTCCACGTCGGCATACCCGGCCGCATGGAGCGCCGACACCGTCTCGCGCCAGAGGCGCGAGGTCTCCAGCACGTTCGCCTTGTCAACGCTCGCCACCTTCGGAGGACGCGAAGGCCCGCGCCCCTGCCCGCGCCGCCGCGCCGCCTCGAAGGCGATGCGGGCGACGCGGACGATTTCGCGTTCCGAGTACGGCGTGATGTCGTAAGCCGTCTTTCCGCCATCCGCGCGCCCCTTCCCGCCGAAGTACGCGCCGCCGGCAAGTTCCCTGACGATCAAAAGGTCGATGCCCCGCGCGACGATCTCGTCTTTCAGCGGGCTGGCCCCCTTGAGAGCATCCCAGACCTTCGCCGGGCGCAGATTGGCGAAAAGCCCGAGTTCGGAGCGCAACGTCAGAAGCGCGCGCCGTTCCGGGCGTTTCTCCAGAGGCAGCTCATCCCACTTCGGGCCGCCGACAGCGCCAAGCAAAACGGCGTCCGCCGCTTTGCATGCGGCGAGCGTTTCTTCCGGCAGACAGTCTCCGCAGCGCTCGAAGGCCGCGCCACCGGCGGGATGTTCCGCCAGCTCGAAGGCGTGCCCGAAACGCCGCGCCACGGCGCGGAGCGCCTTCACCGCCTCCGCGACGATTTCAGGGCCGATCCCGTCGCCTGGAAGAACTGCGATATTCGCTTTCATCATTTCCTTCCTTTCAGGTATGCGGCAAGCCCGCCGGCGGCGATCAAGTCCAGCATGAACGGCGGGAACGGTTCTGCCTTGAACGTCTGCCCGGTGGTCTCGTCGGCGATTTCGCCAGTCTCGAAATCCACGGACACCTCGTCGCCGGAGGAAATCGCGCGCGCGGCGGCCGGGCATTCCAGAATCGGCAGGCCGATATTGAGCGCGTTGCGGTAGAAGATGCGCGCGAAGCTCTCCGCCACGACGCACGCGACGCCGCTTGCCTTGATCGCCAGCGGGGCGTGTTCGCGCGATGAGCCGCAGCCGAAATTGCGCCCGGCCGCGATAATGTCGCCGGGCCTTGCGCGGCCGGCGAATGCGGCGTCTATATCCTCCATGCAGTGCGCGGCGAGTTCCGCCGGCTCGGAGGTGTTGAGATGGCGCGCCGGGATGATGACATCCGTATCGACGTTGTCGCCGTACTTGTGTGCTTTGCCTTTGCGGTTCATCGTTTCAAACTCCATCTATCGTTCCCGGCGCGGCGATGCGCCCCGCGATCGCCGAAGCGGCGGCCACGGCGGGCGACGCGAGATACACCTCAGATTCGACATGTCCCATGCGCCCGACGAAATTGCGGTTGGTCGTCGCCACGCAGCGTTCGCCCTTCGCGAGAATGCCCATGTGCCCGCCAAGGCACGGGCCGCATGTCGGCGGCGAGACGACGCATCCCGCCTCCGCGAACACTTTGAGAAGCCCTTCCTCCAGCGATTGCAGCCAGATGCGCTGCGTCGCCGGAATCACGATCGCGCGGACGCCGCCGGCGACTTTGCGCCCGCGCAACACTTCGGCGGCCATGCGCATGTCGGAAATCCGGCCGTTCGTGCAGGAACCTATCACGACCTGGTCGATCTCCACTCCGCCGGCCTCGCGCACCGACCGCACGTTTGACGGCAGATGCGGGAACGCGACCATCGGCTCGAGCGCGCCGAGATCGATTTCGACCGTGCGCGCGTATTCTGCGTCTTCGTCGGCCGCGTATATGCGCGGCCGCTTCGCGCCGTGTGCGCGGAGGTACGCGAGCGTCTGGCCGTCCACGGGGAAGATGCCGTTTTTCGCGCCCGCCTCGATAGCCATGTTCGCGATGGTGAAGCGGTCGTCCATCGAAAGGTTCGCGACGCCATCGCCGGCGAACTCCAGCGACTGGTAGCGCGCGCCATCGACGCCGATCCGGCCGATCAGATGCAAAACCGCATCCTTTCCGCAGACCCACTTGCCGGGCTTGCCGGTCAATAATATCTTTAGCGCCCCTGGCACGCGAAACCACGCCTCGCCCGCCGACATGCCGGCCGCCATGTCCGTGGAGCCTACGCCGGCGGCGAACGCGCCGAGCGCGCCGTACGTGCACGTGTGGGAATCGGCGCCGATCACGAGGTCGCCCGCCGTGACAAGGCCCTTCTCGGGCAGAAGCGCGTGCTCGATCCCGCAATCGTGCCCGACCTCGAAATAGTTGACTATTCCCTGTTCCTTCGCGAACGCCCGCATCGCGGCGCACTGCGCGGCGGCCTTGATATCCTTGTTCGGCGCGAAGTGGTCGGGGACGAGCGCGATCTTCTCGCGGGCGAAGACGCGCGCGCGGCCAAATTTCGGGAACTCCCTGATGGCGACGGGCGCCGTGATATCGTTGCCAAGCACAAGGTCGAGCTTCGCCATGACAAGTTCGCCGGCGCGGACCTCCGCCTTGCCGGCGTGCGCCGCCAGGATCTTCTGCGTCATCGTCATCTTCACCGTTTCGCCTCCATCATGCGGTTGACGGCCACCAGCAGCGCGAGTATCGAGCCTTCGATCACGTCGGTCGAAACCCCGCGTCCGCGGTAGGCGCCTTTGGAGTCGGAAATCTTCACCAGCACTTCGCCGAGGGCGTCGCGGCGCTCCGTGACGGCCTCGATGCGGTAATCCTCCAGCGTGAAGCGATGGCGGATTATCTTCTCCACGGCGCGGAACGCCGCGTAGATGGGCCCGGAGCCGATGGCGGCCTCCTGCACACGGCGCTTCCCCTTGACAAGCGTTATCTGCGCCGTGGCGCTCATGTGATTGCCGCTGTTCACCACGAACGAGTCGAGCTTCCATTCCTGCGATCCGGAATGCCGCGCGGCGACGCGCGTCTCCGCGAGCGCCGCGAGGTCGCGGTCGGTAATCTGCTTCTTGCGGTCGGCGAGCGCCTTGAACGCCGCGAACACCTCCGCAAGGCGCGCGGAGTCGAGGTCGTAGCCGAGGTCCTTCAGGCGCGTCTCGAGCGCATGCTGGCCGGAATGCTTGCCGAGCACGAGTTCCGTCTGCTTCATCCCGACCGATTCCGGCGTCATGATCTCGTAAGTCTCCGCCTTGGAGAGGACGCCATGCTGGTGGATGCCGCTCTCGTGCGCGAAGGCGTTGGCGCCGACGATTGCCTTGCCGGGGGCGATGCGCACGCCCGTTATCGTGGAGAGCAAATGCGCCGTGCGGGCGATCTCCTCCGTGCGGATGCGCGTTGCAAGCGCTCCGTAGGCGTCGCGGCGCGTGCGCAACCCCATCGCGATCTCCTCAAGCGCGGCGTTGCCCGCGCGCTCGCCGATCCCGCAGATCGTGCATTCCACCTGGCGCGCACCGGCGCGCACGCCGGCTAGCGAATTCGCGACGGCCAGGCCGAGATCGTCGTGGCAGTGTGTCGCCACCGTCACGTTACCGATCCCCTTCACGCGATTCATGACGGACGCGACGAGCGCGCCGAATTCGTCCGGCGTCGAATAGCCCACGGTGTCTGGGATGTTCACGACCGTCGCTCCGGACTCGATGGCCGCCTCCAGCGCCCGGCAGAGGAAATCCGCATCCGTGCGCGAAGCGTCCTCGGCGGAGAATTCCACGTCATCGCAGAGATTCCGCGCATAGGCGACGGCTCGCCGTATCCGCTTCAGGCAGTCGGCGCGGGAAATGCGCAATTTGTATTTGAGGTGCAGATCGCTCGTGGCAAGGAAAGTGTGTATGCGCGGGCGCGCCGCCCCGCGGATCGCCGCGGCGGAGGCCTCGATATCCTTCTCCAGCGCCCGCGAAAGCGAACAAACCGCGGAGGACTTCACCGCGTCGGCGACGGCCTTGACGGACTCGAAGTCTCCAGGCGAGGCGGCGGCGAAGCCTGCCTCCATGACATCGACGCCAAGCGCCTCGAGCTGGAGCGCCATGCGCACCTTCTCGTCGAGGTTCATGGAGTATCCGGGAGCCTGCTCGCCGTCCCGGAGCGTCGTGTCGAATATCTGCACTGCTTTCATTTGTTTTCCTCTATTGGTGTTGGACAAAACGAAAAACGGCCCCGCCTGTGCGCGGAGCCGTTTCGCTTCGATCTGAACACCTGACCTTTTCAGACGAGCAAAACCGCCCCGCGCCTCGTAAGCGCAAGGAGAAGAAGCCCGTTGAGAAGAAGGTTGGCGTTCATGTTTGCTTTTTTCGCTTGAACGGCCCGTAGTATATCATATCCGGACGATCCATGTCAATGGGCCTCGCCCGGCTTCCGGCGTTTTGAACGCGGCCGGCTCTTGCAAAGCTCGCACGTTGAGTCTTGAATCCGCCACGACAGCACGCCGCAAGGCGCGAGATGCCGCGCCGGGCGCGAAACGCAGCCCCCGCAAGTCGAAAGCCGAAGCGACGCTAGTCGCGAATCGAAGCGACCCCA
>DEWI01000052.1:0-3060 GCA_002363575.1 Verrucomicrobia bacterium UBA3214
CAAAGAAAAAACGCGAACGCCGTTTCGGGCGCGGTTTCGCGCACGACAAAACGCCATCGGGCTTGCGCCGGCCGGCGCGAGTCCGTCTCATCGGGGACGGGACGCGCTTCAGCGCGCCCACGGCGTCCTCCAATGCGTTGCAATTATACTTTACTTGGGGGGGGGGTAATTATTTCAAAACAACGCGCCGCGGCCGCTCCCGCGGCCTTCTCTGCGGTCCCGCCGCAGCTTCTCTGGCGCATTGCGTTCATGCGATTTCACCCCTGACAGGATAGCGACATTATATCAAATTTCGCCGTTTACCGTCAATTGCCACACCTATTTGACGGGCGCGCAGGAAGCCGCCGTGGCAGATTCCGCGGCAAGCAAGGCGAGACAAATCGCAGGCATCTTCATATTCACTTTTCCACCGCCTTTCCGTATTTCTTCCACCACGCGGGGAAATCGCCGCCGTGGATGACATGGTTGTGCGAAGCCCGGCCGTTCCAATATTCCCATAGCGTCGTGGCGCCCTTCTCGTTCTTCTGCCACTGCCAGCCGGGCGCGCTCTCCTGCGTGAAGCAGAGGACGGCGGTATCGACGTATCCATACTCCGCGAGGGCGCGCGGAATGTACTTCGAGCCGAACATCCCGCAGTTCATCACGCCTTTGTTC
Organism: Verrucomicrobia bacterium UBA3214; assembly: GCA_002363575.1. Classification (GTDB taxonomy): domain Bacteria; phylum Verrucomicrobiota; class Kiritimatiellia; order RFP12; family UBA1067; genus UBA1067. The sequence continues at coordinate 655 of DEWI01000052.1, forward strand.
TTTTTGACGAGCGCGTTCAAGTCCGCCGCCGCCTTCCCGGGATCCGGCACGAGCTTTAGCGCCGCCGCCACGGCGAGCGACGCGCCCTCGCGGCGCGTGAACGAGCCGTCCGCGCGGCAGAAGCGCTTGCGGATCGCCGCGAGAATGGCGTCCGCGCGTTTTTCGTGGTGCGCGGCCGCCTCGTCGTCGCCGAAGCGCCGCGCGAACCGCGCGAGGGCGCGATGGACTTCGCGCGCGTATGCCGAAGTCAAAAGCTCCGTAGGGATGCTGCGCGCGGGACTCGTCCAGTCGCCAAGCCCGAAACGCACGGCGAGATCGTCCGTCAACATGCCGTCCATGAACGCGGCGTACCGCCGCGCGGGCCCGTACATTTCCCGCGCGATGGAGTCGTCGCCGGTAGCGTCGAAGATGATTTCGGGAATGAGGATTATCGCCGCATCCCACGTCGGCCCGTAGCCCCAGTTGTAGCCGTTTGCGGAGATAGGCGACTTGCATGGAATCTGTCCGTTGGGGCGCTGCACGTCCGCGAGCGTGCGCAGCCAGTCGGCATACACCTCCGCGGCGCCGTCGTAAAGCGCGATCGCGCCTTCCGCGGCGGCGAGCGCGTCGCCCGTCCAGCCCTGCTTTTCGCGCGACGGGCAATCCGTCGGGAAGCCGACCATGTTGGAGCGTATGCTCCACTTCGCGCGCTCCAGCAGATTCGAGAGCGCGGGATTCTCCGGCGCGGGGAACGGCTTCTCTTTCAAATCGCTGCCGGCCGCGCAAGCCGTGACGCCGAGGATTTCCGCCGCGCCATCCGAAACTTTCGCTTCGATGTAGCGGAAGCCGCCGTAGGAGAAGCGCGGATGCCACGTCTCCTCGCCGCCGCCTTTGAGGATGTAGCGGTCGCACTGGAATTCGCCTCCGGAGACGAATGAACTGCCCGCCGCGATTTTCCCGTTTCTGTCCAGCTCTTCCCGCGTGCGGATCGTCACCGTCGAGCCTGCCTCGCCGCGCACTTTGATTTCCACGAATCCCGCCAGATTCTGCCCCGCGTCCCAGAGATTCACGCCGATCTTCTTCGCCGCGAGACGCTTCCAGATGCGCGTTGGCGGATGGCGCTCGCGGACGATGACGCCGCCGGGTCCGTGCTTCTTCACCGCTTCTTCCCAGCCTTCCGGCGAAAGCGTCTCTTTGCGCGCGTCGTACGTCTCGCCGCAGCGGATGGAGTTCGTGCGCACCGGCCCGTCGAGATGGACGCGCCATGTGCCGTCGCTGGCCGCGACGACCTTGCCGTCGGCGACGATTTCGCAAATGAGCTGCGGGTCGTCGCGCCAGGTGATGGTGTCCTGCATCCACGCACCTTCGGTAGGGCAGTTGTATATGGAGTTGCCGAGCGTCACCTCGATGCGGTTCGCGCCCGGCGCGAGAAACGGCGCAATGTCGTACTCCTTCATGTACACGCGCCTGTCGAAGTTGGACGGCGTGGGCATGAGCACGTCTTCTGTTATCGGGCGTCCGTTCACGCGGATGTCCCAGTATCCGGCGACGGAAATCTTCAGCGTCGCGGCGCGCGGCCTTGCGGCGAGTTCGAAATCTTTCGCATAGACGGCCGCCGTGCGCATTTCCTTGCGCGTGTTGTAGTGGAAGAACCGGCCCTTCGCGCCGATCCACGAAGCCGCGGGCGAGAACGCCCCTTCCGCATCCGCCGTCACGGCGAGCGCGCCGCAATTTACCGCGAAAACCGCCGCCATCAGCCAGGCAAGCGGCGACGCCGCCGAAGCGCCGCTCCAGGCTCCCGCGTCATGCCGCCGCGCTTTCGCAGATTCACCGCATTCCATCTTTTTCCCTCCCGTCGCGTTCTTGGACTTGTCCGCCGGCGCGGCGGCGCCGCCGCACCCCGGCCTGCCGTCCGCGCGCGGCGTATTATATCAAAAAAAGACATTCCCTTGCCTGCGGGCGCGGCATTTGCATCTCCGGGGGGCCGTGCGCGCAGGCGGAGCGAATATGGTATAATATGCGGCGAAAGGAAGAAGAATCAAAGATGAACACCGTTCTCGTCGGCGCCCAGTGGGGCGATGAAGGCAAAGGCAAGGTGATCGATTTCCTAACCGAGGAAGCCGATGTCGTGGTGCGCTTCCAAGGCGGCTCCAACGCCGGCCATACCGTCGTCGTCGGCGACCGCAAATACGTGCTGCATCTCGTGCCAAGCGGAATTTTGCACGACGGCAAGAGCTGCGTCATCGGCAATGGCGTCGTAATGGATCCTTTCGACCTCATGAAAGAGCTGGAGCAGGTTGAAAGCTGGGGCTTCACGCTGAAAGGACGCTTCCACATCTCCGAGCGCGCGCACATGGTGATGCAGTGGCACCGCGCGCTCGACCGCGCGGAGGAAGCCGCGCGCGCCGAAGGCAGGAAAATCGGCAC
>DEWI01000052.1:3250-12225 GCA_002363575.1 Verrucomicrobia bacterium UBA3214
GGCGCGCTCGAACTGGACGCCGACGAAATGGTGAAGCTCTACGCGCCGATGGTAAACGCGCTCATGCCGTACGTCACCGACACGATACAGCTTCTCCACGACAAGCTCGACAACGGCGCCTCGATCCTCTTCGAAGGCGCGCAGGCCACGATGCTGGACATAGATTTCGGCACGTACCCCTACGTGACGTCCTCCAACCCCACCGCCGGCGGCGCCTGCACCGGCTCGGGAGTGGGGCCGCGCGCGATCGACCGCGTTATCGGCGTTCTGAAGCTCTACACAACTCGCGTGGGCGAAGGTCCCTTCCCCACCGAATTGAACGACGCCGACGGCGAAACGCTGCGCCGGCGCGGCGGGGAATTCGGCGCCACCACCGGGCGGCCGCGCCGCTGCGGCTGGTTCGACGCCGTCATCGGGCGATATGCGCAGCGCATCAACGGCATCGACTACTGGGCGATGACCAAGCTGGACGTCCTCGATACTTTCCCGGTCGTGAAAATCTGCACCGGCTACAAGCGGCGCGACGGCTTTGTATATACGACTTTCCCGGCGGACCTCGCCGCGCTCGACGGCTGCGAGCCGGTCTATGAGGAAATGCCGGGATGGCAGACGGAGACTTCGCACATCACGAGCTACGAAGCGCTGCCGCAAAATGCCAAGAACTACATTTCCCGCATCCTCGAGCTTGTGGGCGGCCGCCTCGGCGTGCTTTCCGTAGGCCCGGCGCGCGAAACGACGCTGCGCATAAATATCTAAGCTAAGCGGCATGCGCACCATCCACCCTGCGGACGCCGGATACCCACGATGACACCCCCGCGGCACATCGCAATAATCATGGACGGCAACGGCAGGTGGGCGCAAGCGCGCCATCTGCCGCGCCTGGCGGGGCATCGCGCCGGCGCGGAGGCGCTGGATCGCGCAATGCACCTCTGCCGAGACGCCGGCGTGGAGTTCCTTACGGTGTATGCCTTCTCCACGGAGAACTGGCGGCGCTCCAAGGCGGAAGTCTCCGGGCTTATGGCGCTGCTTTCGACATACATCGCCAACAAAGCCGACGAACTCGTCGCCAATTCCGTGCGCTTTCGCGTGATCGGCCGCCGCGGCGATCTCTCCGCGCGCCTGCAGCGCGAAATCGCCGCGCTCGAAGAACGCACGCGCGATGGCGCCTTCACGCTCGTCGTGGCGCTTTCCTACGGCGGGCGCGACGAAATCGTGCGCGCCGCCGGGCGTCTCGTGCAGGCGCGCATGTCGAGCGGCGATTCCGCCGCCGTCACGGAAGAAGAGTTTGGCGCGCTTCTCGATACCGCCGGCATCCCGGATCCGGATTTGATCGTGCGCTCGTCCGGCGAATTGCGGCTTTCGAATTTCCTTCTCTGGCAGGCGGCGTACGCCGAATTCTTCTTCACGCAAACCCTGTGGCCGGATTTCGGCAAGGAAGATTTCGACGCCGCGCTGGCGGCGTTCGCGAAACGCGAGCGCCGCATGGGCGGGAGAATCAAGCGTTGATGCAGGCGGCAGGGCAAAACCCGGGGGAATAAAATCCATGACAAACGCCGAAACTCTCGTGGCGGAGCTGAAGAAGCGCCGCCTGACTTGCGCGACTGCGGAGTCGTGCACGGGCGGAGGCGTCGGCGCGCTGATTACCGGCGCCCCCGGCGCCAGCGAAGTCTTTCTCGGCGGCGTCGTCTCCTACACGAACAATATCAAGCGCGACATCCTCGGCGTGCCGGAAAGCATTTTGAATCCGCCCGGCAGCGGAGCCGTGAGCGAAGAATGCGCCGCGGCGATGGCGCAGGGCGCGCGCCGCCTTACAGGCGCGGACATCGCCGTTTCCGTGACGGGTCTGGCGGGACCGGGCGGCGATGGCGTGCATCCGCAGGGGTACGTGTGCTTCGGCGTCGCGACCGCTTCGAAATCCGCGACATGCTCGCGCATTTTCGCAGGCGACCGCGCCGCCGTCCGCAAAGCCGCGGCGGATTTCGCCTGCTCGCTGATTGTCGAAGAAGCAAGGCGCATCAGCTAGAACCCAAGCGTCGCAGCTAAAAGGCCGCAATCGTTATTGCGGCCTTTGTTTTCGATGAGTTTGATTCTTTCGCCATGCGGGCGAAAAGCGATGTCGCCTTTGCCATGCTTTCAGTTGCAAAGCCCAAAATCCGGAAAGGCGGCATGGGAAAAAACGGGCTGCGGATGTGCAGACTATCGCGACCTTTGGGGGCGACTGCGCCTTGCAGAAACCACGATTTCCACCTCCTTTGGCGCTTGTTCCGGCGACTTTAGTCGCGAGCAAAGGCGACTCCGGTCGCGAGCAAAGGCGACTCCAGTCGCGAGGCAAGGCGACTCCGGTCGCGAACCAAAGCGACTCCAGTCGCGAACCAAGGCGACTCCAGTCGCAAGGCAAGGCGACTCCAGTCGCGAGCAAAGGCGACTCCGGTCGCAAAAGGAGACGACTCCGGCCGCCAAACTTCGTGAACAAGACCACGCCAAATGGCGGTCAGGCGAAGCGACCAAACCGAATCTTCGGAATTTTGCGTTCTTCACGGCACCCGCACGACATCGGATGAAGCGCGCACACATCCGCATCCGAAGCGCGACCTCCCCGTAGTTGCGCGTGTCCGCAAAAGTCCCGTCCGGGCGGCGCATAAACAGCCGGGGTGCGGCATTCTAAGCATGGGAACCTGCGCTAGAAGCGCGGGAGCTTGGCGAGAGAATCTATCCTCCCGCCTTCGCGCGAACGCATGCGCCATATCCTGCCGTGCTCGTCGCGAAGCGCGCGCAAGCGCCCTTCATCGCGCCGATGGCACGCGCAGTCTATCAAATTCGCCATATATACAATTTCCTTCGCCCATGGATTGTCGCGCTCCGCATAGCGCTGCGCGGCGGTGCGCACGCCGGCGGCGACTCCGGAAATGTCGTCCAGTACGGCTTGGGTAAGGCCGGGATGCCGCGAATATCCGTGAGGATTGGCGAGGATGTTGAAAAGCTCGGAGCAGTTGGCGCGCAGCGCGCCGCCGCGCATGTACAGCGTCCCGAGGCGCAGCAAGAGACCGCCGAGAGGAGCATCCATGATCGAATCGAGTTCGCGTTCGACATCCATCTTCGCGGCTTTCGCGCCGGACGCCGCGAAGTTTCCCGCGAGGACTATCGCGGGGAGCGAAGCGGCGAGCGGCTGCCAATGCCCTTCGTCCCCCCAGTCGGTCAGCAGATACCCTTTCGCACCGCATTCGCGCCCGGCCTCCTCCGCGGCGGCCAGATTCTCGCGCATGTTCTCGATCCTGCCGGCGAGCGAACGCCATGCCGACGTTCCGGGGCAGACGTAGAACTCGAGGCCGCTCGCCGCGAATGCCGCCGCCTCTTTGCGGAACGGGTGGTTCGCCTCGTAGCCCCAGTCAAGCGCTATCGCGTCCTTCGGGACGCGCGCAATCAGCCCGGGATGCCGGAGGACGATATCGCCCCAGAACATCGGGCGCTTGCCGTGGCCGCGCACGATTTCGCAGACCTTCTCGAAAAAGCCGAGATATTCGAGAGGATCGGAGATTTCGAACGTCTCGTCGCAGCCGATATTCGCCAGAGGCGCGTCGAAAAGCGGCAGAAGTTCGTCGAGCAGCTCTTTGACGAGTTCGATGGAGCCGGGATTCGCAGGGTCTAGCGTCGTCGGGAATTTCTTCACCGTTCCCCACGGCGTGACCGCGCCGCCCTTCGGATTTTTCGCGAGCGAGTTGTAGCGCGGCAGCGTCAGCCAGCGCTCCATGTGGCCGAATGTATTCTGGTTGGCGACAAGCTCGATGCCCTGCATCTGGCAATACGCCTGGAGCTTGCCGATTTCGCGCGCCGTCAGCGGATCGGCCTCTTCCCAGACTTCGCCATGCCCGGTGTAGGCGAACGTATGCTCCGTATAGAGCTGGAACTGGTTGTAGCGATAGCGCGCCAGAATATCGACGATGAGACGCAGCGTCGCCATCGTCGGCACCCTGTCGCGACTGACATCAAGCATATATCCGCGTACGGGAAACATTTTTATCCCCGAAAAACTCCCTCGAGCGGCCGATCTCCCGGCCATCCTTCTTTATTATCGACTTTAGACTGTTCGCGCCACCCCTTCAGGGGAGCGTTCCATCTCCGCTCGCGTTCCGGGGGAGCGGCGCGAAGCGCGCTCCCCAGAACCCCGGCACGCGAACCAAACCCCAAAACGGAATCAGCGAAGGCGGATGTAGTAGCCGCCTGTGCGGGTGAAGGACCACGCGCCGTCGCGCTCGAGGACGCGATACGTCAAATCCGTGCGCGTGCGGCCGCCGGCGACGACAGCGGCGATCTCTACGGCGTTCGTCTGCGGCGCGGCGCCGAGCTTCAGGATGGATGCGCCGACCTCCGGCAAAGCGTCGCAGTAAACCGTGACGGCGATGCTGTCGTTGGGCTTCACGGCCGTGATTGCGCCGGTGTAGTCCTTGACGGCGAGATTGAAGACGACTCCCGAGGGGCCGCCCGCGAAATTCGTATCCACCGTGAAATTCCCCGTGCCGGAGAGCACGCCGAAGCTGTAGGTTGTGTTCGAACTCCCGTTGCAAATATCGAGATCGCCGTCGAGGCGGAAATTGCGCCCGCCGCACGCCGTGCTGCCGAGGTGGAAACCTTTGCCGTTCGTTCCCTTCGTCAAACCTTTTACGACTGCGAGGGAAGAAGCGTTGCCCATGCGGTCTGCGTGGAATGCGATAGAGGCTGAGGAATCGTTCGCCATCGCCGCGAGTTCGACGACGCCCTGCCACGTGGCGGCATCCGCGACACCCGTGCCCAACGTCGGCGTCAAATCCCACGGCGCGGCGACTTTGATGGTCGCGTTTGCCGTTTCCGAAGTTATCTTGGCATAGGAAAGAGACGTGGCGGAATTCCAGTTCAGGACGCCATCGTCGGCGATTACGAGCGCGCCCTCGCCGGGGTAGCTGGTACTGGAGTTTTGCTTGGCTCTGTACGTCTCGGCGAGCGTGCCGTCGCGGTCGCCGATGATGATGATTTTCTTCGCCAGTTTCATTGCGCCCGTGAAAGCCGAAGCATCGACGATGCGCACGACCTCGTTTTTGCCCGCCGATTCGGTCATGAACGTTCCCGATCCTTTCAAAGTCGCAATCGTATTGAACGCAGCGCCATTGCCCCAGCCATTATTAAGATCAAGGCCGTAGCTGTAAGCGTCGTTGTCGAGTTCGACCGGCACATCGACCGTCACGCCGCCCTTCTTGAAATATCCCTTCACGCCGGAGAGCCGGAGAGTGGAAGCTTCCGAACCGAGAGCGGAGGGATCCCACTCGTTTAAAGCAAGCGTCTCCTTGCCGACGATCCACACCGTGCCCGTCCAGACGGACGAATCGTCCCAGCATTCAAGCGCATCCGGCGCGACGCCGGAATATTTGACCGTGCCGGAGCCGGAAACCGCGGTTGTCTCGATACGTCCGTCGGCAAGCGTGGTGCCGTCGGCGAGCGCGACGGTCGCGCCGTTTTCCATCGCGAGCGAAGACGCGGTGATCACGCCGGCGCCTGCGAGCGTGAGCGTGTACGGCCCGGTGACTGTCAGCTTGCCGACGGTGACGTCGGAGCCGACATCCAATGTGGTATCGCATGACAGCGTGATCGTATTGTCGCCAGAAGCGAGGCCGCTCTGCGTCAGGTGCAACTCGACCGAAGCATCGTCGGCGAGCGCGACGGTCGCGCCGTTTTCCACCGCGAGGGAAGACGCGGTGATCGCGCCGGCGCCCGCGAGCGTGAGCGTGTACGGCCCGGTGACTGTCAGCTTGCCGACGGTGACGTCGCTATCGACGAACATGGTTATATCGCGGTCGAGCGTGATCGTGTTGTCTTCGCCCGCAGTCAAATCATCCTGCGTCAAATGGAACTTGAAAGCGGCGATTTCTTCGGGAGTAAGCCTTCCCGTAAAAATTGCAACTGCATACACCTTCATACCCTGCATCGCCCAAAGCTTTCCGCTGTTGTCTATCGGCGCGCCGCCGATTGCAAGCCCGTTAGGGCGTTTAAACGTATAACTCGTCATTGCGGGATTTGCGTACTTCTCTTCGCCGTCCAGATAATAGGCCAAACCGCCCTGCGGGTTTGTTCCGTAGAGGAGAGCCAGCTTATGAACGGTATCGAATGACTTGAAAGCATCGGCAACCAAATAATTGCCGGTCGAATATCCGCTATTCGCCACCATGCAAGCACCGTTGCCGTTCAGGTAGCTGACGGCAGCTCCTCCCTGATATGTGTCATTGAAATAATTTATCATGCCGCGCGATCCCCCGCCCGCGACTTCGGACCAACTTGCGTTGATTATCGCGGAGAAACCGCCGACATCCGTATTGCCGAAGGGATTTGCCTCATTTCCGGAATAGGTGATTGTCACTGTCTTGTTAGTCAAGACATTGCCGATCTGGAAGTAGGAGCCATCCGCAGCCAGACTGTTCGGAGTATCGGTTTCAAGCGGAAGACGTTCGCCCTGCGCAGCATTCAAGTTGATGGTATAGCCATTCTTCGTCAAAGCAGCGAAGTCGCCGGCGGCGCCGTCCCAGACGACGACGGGGCTGACGGCAAAAGCCTGCGCGGCGGCGAAGGCGGCGAGAGCGAACATAATTTGCGGTTTCATGTCTGATCCTCCGATGGGTTGTTCTAAATCGTATGCGCGGTGCGTTATGCCGCTATTATCTCAAATTTCGCGTTCCGCGTCAATAGCGAGCGGTGCGAGTCCGAGATCGGCCAGGCGGATGTTGAGATTGAGCAGAGTGCGCGCGCGGATGTCTGCCGGCGCCTTGGAAAGCGTCTCTAGAGCCTGCGCGCGGATGTTCGCTTCGCGCGCCTGGCGCTCTGCGAGGAAAGCGAGATAGTCTTCGACAGTGCCGCCGGCGGCGATATAGGAGCGCATTTCGCCGCGCATGCCCTCGACGATGTTTTTAAGCTGGCGGACTTCGGAAGGCTCGGCGGCGGAGCGCTCCAGCGGGCGCGCGAGCGCATCCTGCGCGGCGGCTTTGTCGGCGTCCGCAAGAGGCGGCGGCTCGAGGAGCCAGCCAGGCTGCGCGTACGCGGCGAGGTGGCGGTCGAGAGGGGAATCGAAGACGCCCTGCCAAGACGTGGCCGCGCCTTCGGCGATCGCGTGTGCGTCGCCGGCGAGCTGCGCGCGCTTCTCCGCGCGCATTCCGGCGGCGGCGTTCGCGCCGATAGCCGCGGCGATGGCGAGGGCTGCTGCGGCGGCGAGGACAGCGAAAGCCGCGGCGATGGCCCACGGACGCCAGTTCTTCGGGTCGTCGCCGATCAATCTATACGGGCGAATGCCCTGCTTGCGCAGCGCGGCATACGCCTCTGCGCGGTTGCGGGCCTTGATTTCACCTTGGCGGTTTTCGTTCTCCCGCGTCTGGTATAGATACTTGTACGTCACTTCTTCGGGGCGCCGAAAAGGTAGATCTTGTTTTCGCAGCCTTTGACGAGCCGGGAAATGTTGGAGCGGTGCTTCCAAATCACGAAAAGCGCGATCGCCGTGACCACAGCGGCCTGCGGAAGATTCCGCCAGCCTGCGCAGCCCTGCCAAGGCACCCAGACGGAGACGGCCAGAAACGCCGCCGCCGCGCAGCTCCCGAGCGATATGTAGTGCGAACAGGCGAAAAACACGCTGAACACCGCAAACGCGATCGCCACCAGGAGCGGGACGAGCGCGACGAGCATCCCGAAAGCCGTAGCGACGCCCTTGCCGCCCTTGAACTTCATGTACGGCGTGAGCATATGCCCGGCGACGCACATGGCGCCGGTGGCGACGGGCAGCCATTGCGGCCCCGCAATCCACGTGCGCACCGCCAGCACGGGCAGGAAGCCCTTGAGAAAATCGCAGAAAAACGCCACCAGCCCCCACGACTTGCCGACGGTGCGGAATACGTTCGTAGCGCCAATGTTTTTCGAGCCTACGGTGCGGACATCGACGCCGCGGCACTTGCCGACGATGAAGCCGAACGGAATCCCGCCGATCAGATAGGCGGCGACCAGCACAAGCGCGATTTTCAGCATGTCTTTTTCCCTCCTTTGGCGTTTGCGAAGCCGGCGGAACAGCGGCGCAAGCCGATAATACCTCGCGCCCGCCGCGCCCCTTTGACTACTTTAAAGCCGTACTCTCCGGCGCCCGGTTCTCTTGAAAACGGCGCCCCGGCAGGCGCGCATCGAAACGTGGCCGGCCGGGGACGAATCGTTTTCCGGAGCGAAGCGCCGTCACTTCGCCGATTTCTGCTCCTCTTCGAATTCGGGGCGCTTGCCGCGGTAGCACCAGTACATGATCGGCGTGGCGATGAATATCGACGAATACGTGCCCGCGACAATGCCGATAAGCATCGTGAGCGCGAAATCGAAGATCGAGCCGTCGCCGAAGAGGAAGAGTGCCAAGACCGCGAAGAGCGTCGTGACGGACGTGATGACCGTGCGCGCCAGGCAGGAGTTGATCGCGGCGTTGCAGATGTCGTAGAACGACGCCTTCTTGTCGCGGCGCACGACTTCGCGGATGCGGTCGAACACGACGACCGTATCGTTGATCGAGTAGCCGATGATCGTCAAGAGCGCGGTTATCACGATCAGCGAGACCTGGCGGCCGCAGAGCGAGAAAAGCCCTAGCGAAATCAGCGCGTCGTGCGCGAGCGCGGCTATGCCGCCGACGCCGAAGCCGAACTTGAAGCGGAAGCCGACGTATATCAAGATCGCGACGAGCGAGAAGAGCACTGCCTTCGTGCCGCTCTGCTTAAGATCGGCGCCGACCACGGAGCCGACTTCCTCGACGCTGGCGGCAGCGAAGCCGGCATCCGGGAATTTCGAGGTCAAGAGGCCGGTGATATACGCGCCGACATCCCTGTTCTCGAGCGCGGAGCCTTTCTTCGTCTCCGCGGATTCGCCGGTCTTGACGAGCAGCGTGGTTGCGCCGACTCCGGACTGGTACTGGATTATGGCGGCGTTGTCGAACTCCGCGAGAG
>DEWI01000013.1 GCA_002363575.1 Verrucomicrobia bacterium UBA3214
ATGAAGAAGATGTACATCCACAAGATCGTAAAGGTCTTGGGATCGAACAACAAGCTCTAATCTGGAGTCGCTGGAAGTTGCGCGCGGGTTGCGAACAGCCAGGCGCCGCTTGACCGGCGGGCGCGGCGAGCCGGAATCCGCAGTCCGGGAGGTTTGCAATCCGCAGCGCGGCAACAACAGTTCTCATCTTTCACGGTCATGGCAAAAGAAACGAAATCCGCATACGCGCAGGCTGGAGTCAATATAGACAACAAGATGGCGGCGCTCACCGCCATCAAGCAAATGGTCGCCTCCACGAATACGCCCGCCGTGATCGGCGGAATCGGTTCTTTCGGAGGCCTCCACAAGGTTCCTGCCGGCTCCGACAGGATCCTTGTCGCATCGACCGACGGCGTCGGCACGAAGCTCAAAGTCGCGGTGATGATGAACAAGCACGACACCGTCGGGCAGGACATCGTCAATCACTGCGTCAATGACATACTCGTGCAGGGCGCGACGCCGCTGTTCTTCATGGACTACGTCGGGGCGGCGAAGTTCGACGCGGTGCAGTTCAAGCAGATCGTCTCCGGGCTTTGCAAGGCGTGCCGCGAAAACAAGATGGCGCTTCTCGGCGGGGAGACGGCGGAAATGCCCGGCCTTTATCCCGCCGGCGAGTACGATCTGGTCGGCACGATCGTCGGCAGCGTCTCCAAGAAGCAGTTGATAACCGGCAAATCGATTCGCGCAGGGGACGTGATAATCGGGTTCCCGTCCGGCGGCTTGCAGACAAACGGCTTTTCGCTTGCGCGCCGCGTCATATTCGATCTTTGCCACTACACGTGGAAGGACAAGCTGCCCGGCACCAACCAGACGTTCGGCGAAGCTCTCCTCGCGGTGCATAAATCGTTTTTGAAGCCCGTGCAGAAGCTTCTGGAGCGCGGCGTGCGCATAACCGGCATGGCGCATATCACCGGCGGCGGCTTCCAGGACAACATCCCGCGCGTGCTTCCGAAAGTCGTGAATGCGGAAATCGACCGCGATTCGTGGGAAGTGCCGACGATTTTCAAATTCATCGAGCGCCAAGGCAAGATCGACCGCGACGAGATGTATCGCGTGTTCAACATGGGAATCGGCTACATCGTGATACTCCCGAAGTCGGAATTCACCAAGGCCACCAACATTCTCAGGGCGCAGCATCAGAATTACAGCGTGATCGGCGTGATCCGCAAAGGCTCCGGCGTCGTCACGTTCAAGAATTGACGCGCTTGCGGCCGCGCAAGCGCGGCTTCGCCGGCGACCCCTCGGGCGCCTTCGCTTGATATAATATATAGACCGTCCATGAAGCTGCGCTTCGTAATAACGGCCGGACCGACGAGGGAGTTCGTCGATCCGATTCGCTTTCTTTCCAACCCTTCGACGGGACGGATGGGGTTCGCCGTCGCGGCGGCGGCGGCGCGCCGCGGCCATGACGTCGTGCTTGTCGCCGGCCCCGTGGAACTGCGGACGCCGCGCGGCGTCGAGCGGCGCGACGCGACAAGCGCGCGCGACATGCTCGCGGCCGTGGAGGATGCGCTCGCGCAGGGCGACAAGGCGCGCACGGTATTCGTGGCGACGGCGGCGGTTGCGGATTGGCGGCCGCGCGAGAAAGCGCCGCGCAAGTTGAAAAAAGGCGAAATGCCGGCGACGCTGGAGCTGGTCCGCAATCCCGATATTCTCAAGAGCGTGAAGGGTTGCCTTTTGAAGGTCGGCTTCGCCGCGGAGACCGGTGATGTGCTGGACGAGGCGCGGCGCAAATGCGCGGAGAAGGGCTTGGCGCTGGTCGTCGCGAACGACGTGACGCAGCCCGGCGCAGGCTTCGGGACGCCGACGAATCGCGTAGTGTTCATAACGCCCGACGGCGCGGCGCAGCCTCTTCCCTTGTTGAGCAAGGCGGCGATCGGCGCGCGCATCGTCAGGTTTTGCGAACGCGCGGCGCAGACGGAACAGTCCGGCGGCAGATGAGGCGGCGCCTCCCGGCCTGGCTGCGCGCCGCCGTCGCCGCATCTCCGGAAAAGAACGTCGCAAGAAGGAGAACTTCGCAATGGACGTACTCGTATTGAACGGTTGGGCGGCTTCCGTGCAGGCGTGGGAGCTTTGCAAGTTCCCGCGCCGCCGCATCTATTCTTATATTGAGCAGCTGGACGGCGCGCCAGGCGAAGAACTTGCGAAAAGCGACGGTGCAATCCTCGTAGGGTGGTCGATGGGCGGCTCGTCGGCGCTTCGCCTCGCCGCGGAAATGCCGGAGAAAGTGGCCGCGCTTGTACTCGTCGCGGCGACGCCGCGCATGATGAAGGACGCCGGCGGATGGGCGGGAATGACGGAGCGACGCCTTGCCGCGCTCCAGGCGGGATTGCGCCTTACTCTCGGCGGAGGCTTCTTCGGCCCTCCGCAGGGCTGCCCCAATCCGTATCAGATGGACTGCGAAGAGAACCTCTCGCGCGGCATCGAATATTTGCGCGCGACTGATTTGCGCGGCGTCCTCGAAGAGAAGCGCGAGGCGCTTTCGCGCATACCCGCATGGATTTTCCAGAGCGAGCGCGATGCCATCGTGCCGGCGGCGAACGCCGCGTATCTCAAAGGGATATTCCCGGAGGCGCGGCTGGAAATCGTGCCCGGCGCGGAACACGCCCTCCCTGTGACGATACCGGAGAAGATCGACGCCGCAGTGCGTTCTCTTGCGGCACTGCCGCAAATGGATTCGCGCGCGGGCGCTTGAGCGCCCGCTCCCGCAGGCATGCGCGGCGCTCGCGTGCGCGCTCAAGCGCCGGCATTGTCGAGCTGCACCGTCTCGGCGAATTCTTCGGGGGACATTTTCGCGAGGAAGGCTTCGCCAGTCGCAACCAGGCTGCCGGCGGCGGCGAGCTTGTGCTCGAGTATGGCATCGACGCGCTCTTCTATCGTCCCGGACGTTATGAAGATATGGACGAAGACGGTGGAAGTCTGCCCGATTCTGTGCGCGCGGTCGGTCGCCTGCGCTTCGACTGCGGGATTCCACCAGCGGTCGAAATGGATGACATGCGTCGCCTTGATTAGATTCAGCCCGAATCCGCCCGTCCGCAGCGAGAGGATGAACGCATTCGGGCCTGGCGCGTTGAATGCGGCGATCGTTTTTTCTCTCTCCGAAGTCGAGAGCGCGCCGTGCATGAACGGGAACTTGCGGGAGAATCTTTTCTCCAGCGCCTCCGCCAGCATGGCGCCGATCTTCGCGTACTGGGTGAAGACGAGCGCGGATTCGCCTGCTGCGAATATCGCCTCCAGAAGATCGAAGAGGCGCGCAAGCTTGCCTTCGCCGTCGCACACGAGCTTCAGGCGCGTTATCAGCGCGAAGATGTCGCCGCGCCTGTGCTCGCTCGCGCGGTAGTCTGCGAGCGCGGTTTCGTAGGCGGCGCGTTCGCGCTGCGTCAGTTCGCAGTATTCTCTTATCTCCCTCTTCTCGCCAAGTTCCGGCGCGATCGCCGGGTCGTTCTTGAGCCGCCGGAGAATGAACGGCTCGAGCGCGTGGCGGATGCGCTTGGCCGCGCCGTGCGCGGCGTCGGCGGCGAGGGGCTTCGAGAAGTTTTCCGTGAAAGTCTTGCGATCCGGCAGAAAGCCGGGATTGAGAAACTCTTCGAGGCTCCAGAGATCGTCAACGGAATTCTCCACCGGCGTGCCGGTGAGCGCGATGCGCCGCGGCGCCCCGAGCGCACGCAACGCGCGCGCGGCGCGCGTTGCGGGGTTCTTGACGATCGGCGCTTCGTCGATCACTACCGCGCTCCACGGGAGCATGGAGATTTGCGCATAGTCTTTCACGAGCAGCGTATAGCTGGTAAGCACGATGTCGGCGGCGGATGCGGCGCGCACGAAGCCGCTTGCGAGGTGGCGCTTTTCCCCGTGGTGCACATAGACGGCGAGCGACGGCGTGAATCTCGCCGCTTCATGGCGCCAGTTGGAAAGCAGCGAAATCGGCGCGACGATCAGTATCGGCGCTTTCGTGTGCAGCGGGTCGTCGTCCGGAGCGGACTTCGCGGCATTCCTGAGCCCGCTCGCCCATGCGAGCGTCTGTATCGTCTTGCCAAGGCCCATGTCGTCGGCGAGAAGGGCGCCAAAGCCGTTGCCGACGAGGAAGTCGAGCCACGCCACGCCGCGCCGCTGGTAGTCGCGCAACGTGCCGGCGAAGCCGGGCGGCGTGCCGTTCGCGAGATGCAGGCCGCCGCTCTGGCGCAGCTCATTGACGAGGCCGCGCAGCCAGCCGTGCGCGCGCACTTCGTCGATTTGCAGACGCCCGATGGCGCCGGCGCCCAGCGCGAACGCCACGGCTTCCGTGCGCGAAAGCGCGTTGCCGCCGGCGCGCTCCAGCGCGCGCAGCGCTTCGCGGAGGATTCCGCGATCTACCTCGATCCAGCGGTCGCGGAAAAACACGAGCGTCGAGCCTTGCTCGAGAAGAAAGCGGATCTCCTCCGCCGTGACTTCCCTTCCTGCGACGCGCACGACAAGGCGCGTAGGGAGCGGCGCCGCCGCTTTCGCGGAATCTTCGCCTGCGGCGATGTCCAGCGCCACGGAAACCTGCGCGGCGACTTCGCAGCCTTCGACGCCGTAGCCGGCTTCGCGCAGCCGCCGTGCGCCGCCCTTCAGGAATGCCGCCGCTTCGCCGCGCTCCAGCTGCACGCGCAGCATAGGCCCGGCTTCGCCGCCGCCGCAGGCGCACAGCCCGCGAAGAGGACTGAAAAACTCGATGCTTCTCCCGAGCGCTTCATACTGCGCGCGGCCTTCCGGCGCGTTCGTCTCGATGTGGAATTCTCCGTCGTGCGACGAAAACCGGAAGACGAGCGCCGCGCGCGCTTCAAAATCCGGCAGCGCCGCCGCCGCCCACTCTTCCAGCGTCGCGGCGAACGCCGCGCATTGCGAATCTTCCCAAGCGACAATCCCCGTGCGGCTGCGCAGCGCCAGAAGCCATGCGTCGTGGAGCGATGGATGCGTCTGATGCTCCGCGTCGCGGCTAAGAGGCGTCTGCGTGGCGCGGCGCATCGCTTCGTCGATCCAATCGTTTTGCGTGCCGTCGGCTGGGCGCCAGCGCGCATGCCACGCGCCGTCGGCCTCCTTGACGAGCGTTGGCACCACGCTACTCGTCGCCGCCAGTTCGAGCGCCTGTTTCTGCGATGGTGTCATTGTCGGCCGTCGTTTCGTTCGCGACTTCGCCAAGCGTCTTCGTGCCGGAAAGGAGCGCCACGACCTGCTGCTGGACTTCCGAAAGGTTCTCGAGCCGCAGGCGTGGATCTAGAATCACGAAAGTGTCGCCGTTCTTGCGGTCTTCATAGACGCGGCGTATGCTGCCGTCGCTCTGCGCTTTCGCGTCGCGCTCGACGAGGATTTTCGAGCGCTCCAGCATGACCGCCAGCACGTATATCACGTTTTTCATTGCCGGATCGTCAAGAGTGACGAGCTGGCGGAGGATTTCGCCCGCGTCTTCCTTCTTCAGCGGCTCGTCGCGCTTTTCCTTTACCGGCGCTAGATAGATTCCATCCCAGATCGAGAAGGGCGTCCAATGGCGAGGCTCCGCCTTCCAGCATTCCGGATGGCAGTCGAACCTCTCGTAGCCTTCCGGCGTTTCGTGCAAAGCGCTTACGACCGGATTCTTGTCCATGAGCGGCTTTTGGCATATGCTGCAGACATGCCCGCGCGCCTTGATGTTCCATTCCTGCGACATGACGCTGGATATTATAGCATAAATTCCCGCGCTCCGTACCCGGCGCGCCTGCGCGCGCCGTGTCGCGGGCAGGCTATTTGAACTCGACTTCGACGCTGTAGAAGCCTTTGGCGCCTTGCGGAAGCTCGATCGTCGTGCCTTCCACCGATTTTATTTCCGGCAGCGGGGAAACGAGTTCTTCGGCGCCGTAGAGCGTCGTCCAGAGCGTCAAGCCTTCCAGACGGCGCGCATTCTCCGCGGTTGTTATGACTACCTTGCCGTCCTTGATCTCGATATTCGTCTTCAGCGTATCGTCCTTGCGCCAGGTATTGTCGAGGCCGAGCGCGTAGCAGACCCAAAGCGGGTAGCCGTTGGCGGCCTGGTAATCGGCGGACGTCATGAATTCCTGCCATGTGAGGAGGGGATATTCATACTGCTGCCACTCAAGGCCTTTCTCCTCCATCCATTCCTGCAAAGCTTCGTCCCAGGCGATATATGCGCCGTTCTCTCCGATCGCGAGGCTGTTCGCCGGCGCAGTCTTCTTCAGAACTACGCCTTCGGCGTCGGCGACGGCTTTCCAGCCGTCGAGCGCCGGAGCGAGCGCGAATGTCCCGTCGCCGGCTGGCGCGGCCGGCCATGTGATTACGCGCATGCCGTCGCGAGGCGCGACGCCATCGCCCAGCGCGATCCCCACGACGCCTGACGCGAAGGCCGGCGTCCCGGCGAATGCGAGCGTCGCATCCTGCGAATCGAAACGGAGAAGCGCGCCTGCGGAAAGCGCGATGCCGTGCGCCGCGTCGCCCGTGCCCGTGCAGGCGAGCGAAGCGCCCGGCCCCTTTACGAGCAGCGTGCCGGCGATGGCGACGCCGCCATACGCGCGCCAAGCCGCGCTTGCGCCGATCGCCGCTGTCGCGTTGGCCTGGAGAGTTATCGAAGCCGGTGCGGAGGGGATGTCGTTGGTTGTCGCGACAGAACCGAAGACTATGCGCCGCCCGGCTATATTGTTGTTGTTCATGGCCGCGCCGATCGTGATGGCGCCGGTGTAGTTCGAGGCGGTGTTGAAAACGTACGTCTGGCTCTGCGCGCTTTCGAATACCATCGCGCTCTCGCCTTCGAGCGCGCCGAAAGAATTCCATGCGTTGGAATATCCGTTGTTTGTGGAGAAGGGGGCGCTGCCGCGCAGAACGAGCGTCCCCGGGAAGTGTGCGCCGTTGTTCTTGAGGTAGCTGATTTTGCAATTCCTCAATTCTATGGCGGAAGCGGCGTTGCCGTATTTCTCGAATTGGAAATCCTTTGTCGCGTCTCCGTAGTTCAAGCCTTCGAAGCGCACCGTGCCGCGCCACAGCGCGTTCGTCAAATCAATGTCGCCGGGGAGCGAAGCGCCGCAGACGAGCGTGCCCGCGCCGCGCAGACGCCTCGCGCCGAAGGGGAGTCCGGCCAGCTCTTTTTCTTCGCCGGCGGCGATTTCGAAATCTGGATGGACGACGCACGCGGCGAGAACTCCTTCTCCGGCGTCGAAAGCCCACTCAAGCCCGGATTCGAGCGCGGGCAGCGATGTCTTGTCGATGGATTCGACTCCGGAGAAGCCGGGCGCTGCGACGAGAGGGTACCGCGCGCCCGCCGAGAGATCGTCTGCGCCGTCGAGAACCAGACGCATGCCCGCGAGATTTATCGCGCTCGCCGCAGAGAGGGGCGCGCTCGCCGACGCAGGCAGCTCGAGCGTCGCGCCGCTATTGAAAGCGAGCGCGCCGGTGGCGAGGGAAGCCCCACGCTCGATTTTGAGCGTTCCCAGTCCTGCGATTCTCCAAGCGCCACCGTACGTCGCGGTGGAAGCGGCCGCCACTGCTACCGTGCCGGCGTATATGGTGTTCGTCCCTGCGAGCCGCGATTCGCGCATGAGGCGCAATTCGCCGGCGCCGTATTTCTCGAAGCCTTCCGCACCCGTGGAGAGGTTGCGGTCGGTGGAATTCGCAAGGCGCATGTCCATCGCGAGGCGCTTGCCGCTTTCGACGGCGATATTGAGATTGGCGTTGCAAGGATATATGCATCCGGCGCCGCCCGCGCTCAAATCGGCGATCGTCGAATTCTCCCTGCATTGGATGGAAGAACCGGCTCTGAATTCAATGGCGCGCGCGGCATTCACAAGGCTTTCGAGCGTTCCGCCGTTCATGACAAGCCTGCGCTGGAAGGCTTCCATCGAATCGAGTTTCAGAGTGCCGCCGCGCTCGATGGAGATGTCGCCGCCCGCGCCCCACAGCTTCCAGCCGCCGGTCATGTTTTCAAGCACGCCGCCATTCTGCACGGCGACGGCGGCTTTGCCGAAGCGCGTATTTGCCGTCCCGGCGATTTGCACCGTCCCGTTTGTGACGGCGAAAAGGGCGGACGCGTCGGAGGCGTCGAGAGAATTTGCGAATACGCAAATCTGGTTTGCGCCGGGCGAAATCGCTATCTTCGCTTTCGGCAGCAGCTTCCAGGTCTGGAAATCGAATTGCGTTCCGTAGAGCGTGGCCGCGCCGGCGACAGTGAGATTGGTCGCGGCGAGCTTGCGGGAAAACACGATCTTGCCGCAATCCGGATTCGCTATCACAAGCGCTCCGAGCGAGAGCGATGTATTGACTTCAATGCCGCCGGAGTTCGCAAGCACGGCTGTCGCGTCCGTTTGCGTGTACCACGAGGCGGCATCGACTTTGCCGCCGTCCTGATCGCGCCAGTCCCCGCGCGTCCAATTATCCGAAGACGTGGAAAGCAGCGCGTATTTCCCGCCCGGCAAAGTTGCCGAGTATGTCTTCGCCGCCACCGCGCCAAACTCCCCGTCGCCTATTTCCGCGGCTGCCGTTATCGTCGTTTCGCGATCTAGGACAAGCGGGGCGCCGTCGTAGAGCGGCGAAGCCGCCGTCGGCGCCGAGCCGTCCAGCGTGTAGCGGATCGGGTAGCCGCCTGGCGTCGAAAGACTCACGATCGCGGAATCTTGCGACGCCGGGAAGAACTCGATATCCGACGGGAGAGGGAGGACTTGCGCGCGCCTGTCGGCGACGCCGACGCACGTCTGCCTGAGCGCGCGCGTGCAATCGTTGGAGTTGGCGGTGCCGATCGCCACGCCTTGATACGCGAAGTCCGGCGACGAGAAATACGGAATCTCGATATACCCCCAGCCGAGATTGTCATAGTTGTACGCCATGATGGTGTGGTACGGCTTTTTGTCGGCGCCGAAAAAGTTGTAGCCGTTGGCATACGGGAAGTTGTCTGCTTTGGGCTCCCATGTCGGCAGCGTCGGGCTGTGCGAAAGTCCCATGTTGTGGCCGATTTCGTGCAGCAGCGTGTATTCGAGATCGACGGAGCGTATCGCGCACGCGGAGTACGACCAGCGCTTCTGGGTGGCGCTCGTCCATTCTGCGTATGTGGTGCCGTGCATGATGTAGCCTATGCCGGTCGTGCCGTACGCCGTGCCCGTGTCGATCATGAAAGAAACGAGGTCTGCGCCGCAAGCCTCCCTGCGACGGCTCAAATCCGCGTACGGGCCGGTGCCGAGCCACATGCCGGCTTCGACGGCCGGCAGGATGCTGTCGTTGATGGCCTGCCATTTCCAGTCGATCGTCGCGATATCGACGAGGCGGAACCAGAAATTCGTGTGCAAGCCGTTGTTGGCGAGCGCGGTGTTCATTTTCGCGACCTGCACGACGGCGAAATCGGTTATGCTCGAATATTTCTCCGAAGCCTCCACCCACTCGCGGGCGCCGTTGTCGAATACGAGCATGAGGTCGATCATGACAGGCGCGGGAGCTGCGATATTGTCGTCATATGGATTCCCCGGCACGGCGCCGAGAAGCTTCCCGGCGCGCATCGCAGCGCCGGCGCTTTGCGTCGCGTCCGCTTCGTCTGGCTCCAGATCGTCTTGGCAGGCGTCCATGCAGCGGCCATGTGGGATCGCGGCGAGATCTATTTCTTCGCAGCGCGCCGCGCCGCCGGCGATCGACGCCCGGTAGAGGCGCGCTGCGGCAGGGTCGCGCACTTCGATGAAACAGCCGCCGGGGCGGATGACGACTAGCGAAGCGAGAAGGCCGTCGCCGATATGCGCGGCGAACGAGCGCTCGTTCGCGAAGCCTGGCAGCGCGTCGGCGATTTGCAGCGTGCGCTCCGCGTCTTCGAAGAACTTGATATGGAGAGTGTCGCCGGAGGCGAGGCTTTCGAGACGCGGCGCTGCTGCTTCGCCTGCGGCTTGGCGTATGGCGGGTGCGGCGGCGCTTTCAGCCTCCGCTCCAGAGAAATCAAGAGAATATTCCGTGGCGGAAAGTCCCGCCGCGCACAACGCGAAACACGCGAATACGCTGAATGTTTTCATGTCTTGAAAGGTTCCCTTGCCTTGGTGTGTGTCAAGTCGTTCGATCCGCCTGATGCGGCGCGGCGCGCTTTCCCCCGCGTCGCGGCGGTATTCCGGCATTGCGCTTCGCAGGACGCGGCGGATGCCGCCGCCGCGTCATTTTCTCTCGAGCGCTTCTTTCACGAAGCGCGAGACTTCCTCTGTCGTCTTCTTCGCGCCGCCGTCGTTCTTGTCGTCGCGCATTATCCTGCCGTCGCGCATCACGATATGGCGCTTGGCGTAAGCGGCTATGTCGTCTTCGTGCGTGACCATGACGATGGTGATGCCTTCGGCGGAAAGCTCCGTGAAGAGATTCATGATCTCCACCGAGCTTTTGGTGTCCAGATTGCCGGTCGGCTCGTCTGCGAAAAGCACAGGGGGATTGTTCATTAGCGCGCGCGCGATCGCCACGCGCTGCTGCTGGCCGCCGGAGAGCTGCGCCGGCGTGTGCGAATGGCGTCCTCCGAGGCCGACGCGCCCAAGCAGCTCGAGCGCGCGTCGCCGGCGTTCGCGCGGCGACAGCCTGCCCATGTAGAGATCGGGAAGCTCGACGTTCTCCAGCGCGCTCGTGCGGGGCAGCAGATTGAAGTTCTGGAATACGAAGCCGAGCTTGCGGTTGCGGATGTGCGCGAGTTCGGCGGCGGAGCGCTTCGCGACTTCCGTGCCGTCCAGGAGATACGATCCGCGCGTCGGGGTGTCGAGACAGCCGAGGATGTTGAGCATCGTCGATTTCCCCGAGCCGGAAGAACCCATGATGGCGACGAATTCGCCATCGTCCACGGAGAGGGAAACGCCGTCGAGCGCGTGCACCGGCTCGTCGCCGATCGCGTAGATTTTGTACATTTCCCTTATCTCGATCAAGTGGCCCATGGCTGCGGGTGTTTGCGTTTGCCCAATGCCCCGGACGGCGCGAAAAGCCTTCCGCCGCCCGCGAGGCGCTATTGCTTCTTCGGTTCCGGCGCGGTTCCCTTGTTCTTGCCGCGCTGCGGCATTTTCGGCATGAAGGGGTTGTTGGCGTTGTCGCCGTTCTGCGCCGTCCGCGAAGTTTCGTAGCCGACGATCGCATTGCGCCCGACAAGCCTGTCCGCGCCGTCGCAGACGATTTGCGTGAAGGAGTCGTCGCTCACGCCTTCGGTGGCGGCGATAGGCTCGATGGTGCCGTCGTCGTTCGCCAGCCATATCTTCCTGCCGCGCGGGATTTCATCGAGATGCTCGATGTCTTCGCTCTTCGGACGGAAGCGGAACGCGGCCGCGGCGACCAGCGGGACGCCTTCCGCGCGCGCCGTCTCAATCGACAGTGTCGCCGTCATTCCCGGGAAAAGCATTTCATCCGGGTTCTCCGCTTCGATTATCACCGGGAAGGTGACAACGTTGTTCGTCGTGGCGGCCGCGCGGCGTATTTGTATCACCTTGCCGGTGAACTTGCGGCGGTAGGCGTCCGCCGTGAATGTGACGGTCTGGCCGACGGCGACATTGCCTATATCCGCTTCCGGCACCGTCGCCTCCACCCAGATGACTCCAAGGTCTTCGGCAATCGTTAGCACAGGCACGGCATTCATGGAGGATACGACGGTTTCGCCTTCTTCGACTTTGCGGTCGATTACGATTCCGTCCACCGGCGAGACGATGGTGCAATATTCGAGGTTCGCCTTCGCCTGCGACATGTCCGCCTCGCTTTGCTCCACGGAAGCCTTTGCACTCTTGAGCGACGCTTTTGCGGAATCGAGGCTTGCGCGGGCGCGCGCCAGCGCTTCTTCCGCGGAGTCGAGATCGGCCTCGGGAGCGAGCTTCTTCTCGGCGAGCGTCTTTTTGCGCGCAAAAGTCTTTTCCGCCAGAGCGAGTTCCGCTTCGCGGCTGCGGACCGTGGCTTCGCTGACTTCGACGTTCGCGCGATTCACGTGCAGCCTGGCGACGGCGCTTTTGTAGTTCGCTTCATAGACCATCGGGTCGATGAGCGCCACGACCTGCCCGTTCGTCACGGTCGAGTTGTAATCGACGAAGAGTTTGATCAGTTTGCCGTTGACTTGCGCGCCAACCGGGATTCCGGAAGGGGAGTTGCGCGGCGTCACCGTCCCTGTCGCCGTCACCGTGCTCACGATATCAGCGCGCGCTATGGGCGCGAGGCGGTATTCCGGGCGCTTCTTCGCCGTCAGCGGAAGTTCGCCGGAGCATCCGGCGATGAATGCGGCTGCGGCGAG
>DEWI01000050.1 GCA_002363575.1 Verrucomicrobia bacterium UBA3214
ACGGCATCGGCTTCAAGAAGGGCAATGTCGCCCTCAAGGACGAAGTCGAATCCGAGCTCAGGAAGATCGCCGAGGACGGCACGATGGCGAAAATCGCCGCGCAGTACGGCATAGAGCCGCAGGCGCTCATCCTCAAGTGAGATGACGGTTGCGTCGATGCTGGCGGATCTCCTGCGGGGGCTCGGCACCTCGCTTGAGATATTCGCCTTCACGCTGCTGATAGCGCTGCCGCTCGGCTTCCCGCTGGCGCTTGGGCGCATGTCGAGGAACCGGCTCCTTTCGGGCCTCATCGGGGTGTGGATCTCGATCGTGCGCGGCACGCCGCTCATGCTCCAGATCATATTCGTGTACTTCGCGCCCTACATCCTCTTCGGCATGCCGCTCTCGCGCTATCCGCGGCTTCTGGCGACTGTGCTCGCGTTCGGCCTCAACTACGGCGCCTACTTCGCCGAGATCTACCGCGGCGGCATACTCTCCATCGACCCCGGGCAGCACGAGGCGGCGAAGGCGCTGGGGCTGTCGCGTGCGCAGACTTTCTTCCGCATCGTCCTCCCGCAGACGGTAAAGCGCGTCATCCCCGCCGTCGGCAACGAAGTGATCACGCTTGTGAAGGACACCTCGCTCGCCTTCACCATCGCCGTCACCGAGATGTTCACGATCGCGAAGCAGCTCTCGTCCGCCAACACGACGATGACGCCGCTCATCGCGGCGGCGGTGTTCTACTATATCTTCAACTATCTCGTTGCCTTCGCCATGGGCCAGCTGGAGAAGCGCTACGCCTACTATGCATAGTTTCGCGGGCGCGTTTCTGCTGCTGGTCACGACGTTCATCTGGGGAACGGCCTTTCTTGCCCAGAAATACGGCGCAGACCACCTTGGCGCCGTGTCGTTCACCGTCCTTCGCAACATCCTCGGCGGTTTTTTCCTGCTTGCGCTCATAGCTCTCCGGGCCGTGGGCAGGTCCTTCCGGGCGGATGGGTCGCGCGAATCGGGCGGCCGGTCGGCCGGGCGGTCGGTTCTCGCCGGCGTCTTCTGCGGCATACCGCTTTTCTTCGCGATGTCCGCGCAGCAGGTTGGCGTGACCTACACGACGCCGGGCATCTGCGCGTTTCTGACGACGAACTACGTCCTCTTCGTGCCGATTCTGGCGTCCGTCGTCACGCGGCGGCTTCCGCGCGGGTACGTCTGGTTCGGGGCGGTGCTCGCCCTCGCCGGCACCTATCTCATCTGCCTGACGGGCGAAGGGGCTGCGGCCGAGAGCTTCGCGGGCATCGGGAAGGGCGAGCTCTGGTCGCTCGCGTGCGCCGTCCTCTTCGCCGTCCAGATGATGGTCGTTGACCATTTTGCGCGGTCGTCCGATCTTCTGGTGATGAGCGTGTCGCAGCTTTTCACGTGCGCGCTGGTGGGTGCACCGCTCATGTTCCTGCTGCCGTCCGAGACGGCGAGGCTCTCGCTTGGCGCAGTCAGGGACGCGGCGATGCCGCTCGTCTACTGCGGTGTCTTCTCCAGCGGCATCGCCTACACGCTGCAGAACGTCGCGCAGTCGCGCACCAGCGCATCCGTTGCCGCGATCGTCCTTTCGACGGAATCCGTCTTCGGCGCTCTCTCGGGATGGATTGTCCTCCATGACGTCCTCTCCGCGGGGCAGTTCTGCGGATGCGCGCTTGTCTTCGTGGCTGTAGTCGCGACGCAGCTCCTGGCGGCGCGGAAGACGGCTTCGGCCGGTTGACGTGGTTGCCGCCGTATTGACAGAACTGGCAAAAAAGTCCATAATGAAATCCATTGAACATGGGAAGCGGAAATAAACGTGCAAGCTGGTCTGGGTCGCTGGCGTTCGTGCTGGCGGCGGCGGCATCGGCAATCGGACTCGGGAACCTCTGGAGGTTCCCCTACCTCGCGGCGCAGTACGGCGGCGGGCTCTTCATAGTCATCTACCTTGCGCTCGTCGTGACGCTCGGCTTCACGCTGATGCTCACCGAGATCGCGATCGGAAGGAAGACCCAGCAGTCGCAGCTCACCGCCTATTCGAAGCTTAACGGCGCGTGGGGCTTCGTGGGGATTGTCGCGACGATAGTCCCGCTCTTCATCACGCCGTACTACTGCGTCATCGGCGGATGGGTGCTCTACTACCTCAAGGCATACGCGGTGATGGCGTTCACCGGCGTCGCGCCGATGGGAGAGGCGGCAGCCGAGTCGGGCGCGTTCTTCAGCGGATTCATCTCCGCGCCGTTCGCGCCGTTCGGATACGGCATGATCTTCGTGCTCGCGTGCGCCGGCGTCATCGTTCTTGGCGTGAAGAACGGCATCGAGAAGTCCAACCTCGTCATGATGCCCATCCTCTTCCTGATGGCCGTCGCGATATCCGTATACGTCGTTTGCCTGCCCGGTTCCGGAGACGGGCTAAGGTACTACCTAATGCCCAACCTCGATTCCGTCACGGTCAACGGCCATTTCTCGCTCGCGATGATGGGCAAGACGATCCTCGGCGCGATGGGGCAGATGTTCTATTCGCTCTCGCTCGCGATGGGCATCATGATCACCTACGGCTCCTACATGAAGAAGGAGGACTCCATCGAAGGGTCCGTGCGCCGCATCGAGGTGTTCGACACGATCATCGCGGTCGTCGCCGGCCTTATGATCATTCCCGTGGTCTACATGTTCGCCGTCAAGACTGGCGTCACGCCCGAGCTGTTGGCGAAGCACGGCGGCGACGCGGCCGCGGCGACGAAGGCGGCGGTCCACTCGGCGATGAACGCGGGACCCGGCCTCATGTTCATCACGCTCCCTAAGGTTTTCGCGACGCTCGGCGCGGGCGGCGCGTGGATTGGCCTCGCGTTCTTCCTGCTCGTCACGTTCGCCGCGGCGACGAGCGCGATTTCGCTGTTCGAGGCGTGCGTCGCGTCCGTATGCGATCTGCTGCACCTTGAGCGCAAGGCGGCCACGTTCTTCACGGCCGCGATGCTCATGTTCCTTGCGACGTTCTCCGCGCTCGGCTACGGTCCGTGGGGCGACATCACGCTCTTCAAGATGCAGTTCCTCGACTTCTTCGACTTCGTCACGAACTGTGCGCTCATGCCGATCGTGGCGACGGCGACTTGCATTTTCGTCGGGTGGGTTCTCACGCCGAAGGCAGTCATCGACGAGGTCGAGGAAGGCGGCCGGAAGTTCCGTTCCAGAGGGCTTTATGTCGTCATGGTGAAATTCATCGCGCCGGCTTTCATGATCGCGATACTCGTCTCTGAAATATGCCGTGCGTTCAAGATAGGCGGCTGGTCGATCTGATCGGCCGGCGTGCGGAAAGGAGGCACTGTGCCATATGACGCTGTAATAGTCGCGAACGGCGATTTCCCGAAGAAGGGGGGCGCCGCATGGGAAATCCTCGCTGGAGCAAAGCGCGTAGTCGCGTGCGACGGCGCGTCGGACGCCTACTGCCGGCGCTTCGGCAAGTCTCCTTTCGCAGTCGTCGGCGACATGGATTCCATCGGCCACCACCCGGAGGGCTCTGAAATCGTGACTGTTCCCGACCAGTCGACGAACGATCTTTCTAAGGCCGTCGCCTGGTGCCGCGCGAAGGGCTTCAGGAAACTCGTCGTCGTCGGCGCGATGGGGA
>DEWI01000042.1:0-15142 GCA_002363575.1 Verrucomicrobia bacterium UBA3214
GCCGGCATTGGCGATCGCCCCCTTCTCAAGCCATTTCGCGACGAGCGGATGCTCCGGGCTGACCACCATGTAAGTCGCGCCGAAGAGCGTGTCGCACCGCGTAGTGTAAACGGTGACGACGTCTTCGCCGCCGGCGGCAAGCTCGATCTTGAAATCGACGAGCGCGCCCGTGGATTTGCCGATCCAGTTGCGCTGCATCTCCTTTACGCCCTCCGGCCAGTCGAGAGTGTCGAGATCGGCCAAGAGACGCTCGGCGTATTCGGTGATCTTCAGCATCCACTGGCGCATCGGCCGGCGAATCACGGGATGGTTGCCGCGCTCGCTGCGCCCGTCGATGACTTCTTCGTTTGCAAGGACCGTTCCGAGGGCGGGGCACCAATTGACGGGGACTTCCGCGACGTACGCCAGGCCCTTCTTGTAGAGCTGCTCGAAAATCCACTGCGTCCACTTGTAATACTTCGGATCGGTGGTATTGACTTCGCGGTCCCAATCGTAGGAAAATCCGAGCGCGCGAATCTGTTCGCGGAAGCGGTTGATGTTCTTCGTCGTGGTGATTTCGGGATGCGTGCCGGTCTCGATCGCATACTGCTCGGCGGGCAGTCCGAATGCGTCCCAGCCCATCGGATGCAGGACGTTGAAGCCCTTCATGCGCTTGTAGCGGCAGAGTATGTCCGTCGCCGTGTAGCCCTCCGGATGGCCGACGTGCAGACCTGCGCCGGATGGATACGGGAACATGTCAAGGCAGTAGAACTTCGGCCCCTTCGCGGAAGCGGACGTATCGGTCTTGAAAGTCTTGTTTTCAAGCCAGTACTTCTGCCACTTCTTCTCTATCGCTGTCCAATTGTAGTCCATAATCGAAAAACCATTTTGCCGCCGGCGCCCTCCGGGGCGCCGCGCGGCGGCGGAGCTTCCCCGTCCGCGCAGGCGCGGCGGCGCCGGCCAAGCGCCGGGATGCCGCCGCGGTCAATGCAGCAGCAGCGCCTGCAGCGCCGCCGCGAATTTCCTTCAAGAACCGCCCTTCAAGTTCTCGGCGTGCTCGGCTATCGCTTTCGCGACAAGCCCGGAGACGTCGTTCGTCGCCGCGAGGATGCCGGAGCGCACGGCGTGGTATATCGCCTTGTGCGTCGAATTGCCGTGCGTTATGATCACCGTGCCGGGGACGCCGAGCAGCGGCGCGCCTCCATAGACTTCGGGATCCATCTGCTTCTTCAGCGAGTTGAACGCCGGCTTGAGCATGAGCGCCAGCACCTTGCGGAAAAGCGTCTTCTTCAGTTCGGCCTTCAGCCAGCCGCCGATTGCGTGCGCGACCGACTCCACCGTCTTCAAAACCACGTTCCCGACGAAGCCATCGCAGACGGCGACATCGATCTGGCCGCCGCATATGTCGTGGCCTTCGATATTGCCGACGAAATTCAGCCCATTGATCTTCTTGATTTCGGGATTCGTCTCGTGGATAAGCTCGTTGCCTTTGCAATCTTCCGTGCCGATCGACAGCAGGCCGACCGCGGGCTTCTCGCGGTGAAGCACCGTCTTCGAATAGACGTTGCCCATGATCGCGAACTGCACCAGCCACTCCGGGTGGCAGTCCATGTTCGCGCCGGCGTCGAGCAAAAGCAGCGGGCGGCTCGGGGTGTTCGTCGGCAGCACCATGGCGATCGCCGGGCGCTTCACGCCGGGTATCCTCCCGAGATTCAAGATCGCGCTCGTCGCGACAGCGCCGGAATTCCCCGCGGACACGAATGCATCCGCGCGCCCTTCCTTCACAAGACGCATGGCGACGTTGATCGAGCAGTCCTTTTTCTTGCGAACCGCTTCGACCGGGACGTCTTCCATCTCGACCTGATCCGGAGCGTGGACGATTTGCAGTCTGCCCGACTCGATCGCCCGCTGCGCAAGCTGCTTGCGATCCTTGGAGAAGCGCTCGATCTCCCGCTGAATCGCCGCCATCTGGCCGACAAGGAGGATCTTCACGCCCTCAAAGCCGCAGGCGGCCTCCACCGCCCCCACGACTATCTGCTTGGGCGCGTAATCGCCGCCCATCGCATCAAGAGCAATGCGTACCATACGAAGCAAAGCCCGGATTGTGAATTCCGCCGCCCGCTCCGGGGCGTTTGCGGCGCCGCAGCGCTTTCGCCGGCGCCGCCGTTCGCTCCCGGCCGCAGGTCGGGGATTTTATGCTACGGAAACTTTGACGCCGTTGTACGCGCCGCACTTCGGGCACGCACGATGCGCGCGCTTCGCCGCGCCGCATTCCGGGCAGGTTCCGACCTGCGAGAGAATCGGCTTCTCGAGCTGACCGACGCGCTGGCGCTTGCGCATTTTGGACTTTTTGTTCTTTGGACTTGCCATGGCTTGGTTCCTTTCTTGCGAAAACTATCTTTTCTCGGGTTGATGTTCAGCGCGCGAAATCCGCGGCGTCGAGCGTCTGGAAAGGGCTGGCGGCGGCGAAAGCGGCCGCGTCGGCCGCCTCCACGCCGGGCAGGCCCTGGCAGGACTCGTCGCACAACGGGAAATTCGGCAGTTCCAGGAGAATCGCTTCGCGAACCTCCTCCGTCAAATCGACTTCGCTTTCCCCTTCAGCCAGCGGGAAGCTCGCCGTCCATCCGGCCGCTTTGATCGTGGTGTCGAAATCCTTTCCGCAGCGGCTGCAAACAAGATCGAAATCCTGCTCGAGATCGCCGCGCACCAGAAGCTCCGTTCCGAACACCTGCAAAAGAAGACGATAGCGTATGCCGCCAAACGGGCGGACGAACTCCTCGGCGATGTCGATTGCATCGACTTCGCCTTCGATTTCTTCGCCGCCGGGCTTCAACCTCGCGACATCAACTAGCAACTTTTCTTGCACAAGGGCGCATATTATAGCATATTTTCGCTCTGCCTGCATAGCCCCCGCGATTTTTCGGCTTTATCCCCGGAAAATCCTGAATAAAGGCGCCCTTCCTCCGGAAAGAACTGCGGCGTCAAAAATGGTATAATACGCGCGCGATGGAAAACGTGAAGCGCAAATTGCAGAACTGGGCGCAGAAGATGCTGGATCTGTCGAAGTCGAACAGACTCGTCAACATTGCCCAGACGAAGAAAATACTGCCTCTCGCCGTGGATGACGCAGCCGCGATGGAAGACGAGCTGGTGCGGCGCGGCACCCTGCAAATATCGGCGGACGGCGCGAAGGGCGCGCGCGAAGACGCGCTCGCCAGCAAACTCGACAGCGCCGAAACGCTCAAGCGGCTGAAGGAAATCTACCGCAGCGCGCGCCGCGCGCTTGAAGAAAGCGGCGCGAACACGCTTTTTCTGGCGGTAGGCGCGCTCGTCTGGCACGAGCAGGGCAAAGAAGGCAAAAAGTACCGCGCTCCCGTCGTGCTGATACCCGTGGCGCTGGAGCGCCGCAGCGTGGCGGGCGGCTATTCGATACGCAGAATCGACGAAGAAGCGAGCGTGAACCAGACGCTGCTGGAGCTTCTCAAGCGGGATGCTGCGCTGCGGATTCCAGAGCTGGAGAATCCGCCGGCGGACGAAGCCGGCCTCGACATCGCCGCGATACTCCAGACGCTCGCGAAAGCCGTCGAAAGCGCCGGCTTCACGGTGGAAAACGATTGCGCGCTCGGCATATTCTCCTTCGGGAAATTCGAAATGTGGCGTGCGCTTTCGGAGAATGCGGATGCGATAGCGTCCAATCCGCTTGTCAAGCATCTGGCGGAGCGGCCGGGCGCATACGACGACGGGATCGCCGTCTTCCCTCCGGAGGAGATTTCGCAGCATATCGACTATCGCGAGATGTGCTGTCCGCTTGGCGCGGATTCCTCGCAACTCGCCGCCGTGCTCTACTCCGGGATGGGGAAATCGTTCATCCTGCACGGCCCGCCGGGAACGGGCAAATCACAAACGATAACGAACATTATCGCGCACAACCTCTGGCTTGGGCGCAGAGTGCTTTTCGTGGCGGAGAAAAAGGCCGCTCTGGACGTTGTGCGCGCGCGCCTGGCGAAGCTCTCGCTCGCGCCATTCTGCCTCGCGCTGCATTCCGAAAAAGACGGGAAAGCCGAAATCTACGCGCAATTCCGCGAAGCGCTGGAAGCCGCGCACGCAGGCGACTTCGCGCAAGCCGCGCACGCCGCAAGCGATGCGGCCGGCGCCATCGGGCCGGAAGCGCAGCTGTCCATCGTCTCCCGCCAGCTCGACGGCTATGTAAAGGAGCTGCACGCGCCGATCGCATGCGGGCTGTCAGCGAGCGACATAATCGCTCGCATGGCCGTCCGCGGCGAAACGGCGCCCTCGCGCGACGCGGAAGACGCGGCGCGGCGGCTTTTCGGCGACGCCAGAGTCTCCGGTGTGGGGAAAGAGGAATACGACGGCGCGGTGCGCACGCTCGGCGCGCTCGCGGCGCTGCGCGCGGACATCGGCGCGGAAGCGGTCGCGGCGCTGCGCGGCATCCGCGCCTTCGCGTGGTCGCCGGCGGCTGAAGCGGACTTCGCCGCGAAGGCGGCGGCGCTCGAAAAGCTTTTCGGCACGCTCGAAGAGCGCTGGTGCGGAAAAGGTCTGGCGGCGAAAGCGCGCGCCGCCGTGCGCGCCCTCGTGCGGCGCTTCGGGCGCGCCGGCGCGGACATCGCGGAGATTCGCGAAGCGCTCGCCGCGCTCGCCGCGCTCGCCACGCCTCCGGAAAGGGCCGCGGCCGGGGATCTCGCCGCCGCGAAGGAGTGCGCCGCGGCGCTCGCAAAGCATGCGCCGGGGAATCTGCGCACCGCGCTCATGTATATGGCCGAACGCTCGAAGACGCCCGCATTCGCACTTCCCGCCGCGGACGCGATAGACTCCGCGAAGACCGCAGAAGACGCCGCCGCCTTCGCATGCGCGGAATCCTTCGCAGACGCCTTCCAGACGCGCGCGCTCGACGAAATCCTCGCCGCGTCGCCCGCGCTCGGCACGTTCTCCGGCGAAGGACGCGAGAGCCTCGTAAAGCGCTTCCGCGAACTCGACGACACCGTGGCGAAAGCCGCCGCCGCCAAACTCGTCGCGAAGCTGAAAAAGAACGCCGCAGACGCGCTGGCGGGCGCGCCGCAAGCGCGCAAATCGCGCCGCGCCGACGCTTCGGAAGCAGGGATATTGATGCATGAATGCGGCAAGAAAATCCGCCACATGGGCATACGGCGGCTGCTCTCGCTCACGCCGAACATCACGAGCGCATTGAAGCCGTGCTTCCTCATGAGCCCTCTCGCCGCCGCCAAATACCTCGAAATACCGGGCGCCGCGGACGCGGACGGCGCGAAGGAGCGCATCCGCTTCGATCTCGTCGTCTTCGACGAAGCTTCGCAGATTTCCGTCTGGGATGCCGCGGGGACCATCGCATGCGCGCGCCAGCTCATCGTCGTAGGCGATCCGAAGCAGTTGCCGCCTACGAAATTCTTCAAGAAGAATTCCGGGGAGGACGAAAGCGAAGAATCCGACGATCTCGAAAGCCTGCTCGACGAATGCCTGCACGCCGGCCTGCCGTCCTGCCATCTCATGTGGCACTTCAGAAGCAGGCACGATTCGCTCATCGCATTCTCCAACAAAATGTATTACGGCTCGCGGCTGCGCACGTTCCCGCCGGCCGCGGATTCCGGCGATCTCGGCGTCTCCTTCCTCCATGTCCCGGACGGAATATACGACGCGAGCGCGACGCGCACAAACCGCCGCGAAGCGGAAGCCGTCGCCGCGCTCGTTCGCGAATACATCGTGGAGAAGCCGCATCCCGGCAAGACTCTCGGCGTAGTGGCGTTCAGCGAAGCACAGCGCAACTTGATCGAAGATTTGATCGACGACATGCGCGGGGCCGACAGCGCTCTAGACGCGGCGCTCGCCGCACCTTCGCACGAGCCGTTCTTCGTCAAGAATCTTGAGAACGTGCAAGGCGACGAACGCGACGCCATCTTCTTCTCCGTCGGCTACGCGCCAGACAAGGACGGGAAGTTCAACATGGTCTTCGGGCCGCTTTCCGCAAGCGGCGGCGAACGCCGCCTCAATGTCGCGATAACGAGGGCGCGCGAAAAAATCGTTGTCGTGTCCAGCATCCACGCAGCGCAGATAGATACTTCGCGCATCTCCTCCAAGGGGCCTGCCGACTTGCGCGCGTTCCTCGATTACGCAGAGAAGCGCACGCTGGCCGCCGCAGATTCGCGAGAGGCGCGCTCCGGCGCGACCGCGGAAACGGGAGAAGCGCACTCCGGCGCGACCGCGCAAAACGCCGCCGGCGCCTCGATGGCCGACGCCGTCGCCGCGGAGCTGGAGAAGCGCGGCTACGCCGTCGTGCGCGGCGAAGGCGCGGGGCGCGCGGCAATAGACATAGCCGTACGCGACAAAACCGATCCTTCGCGCTTTGCATTCGGCGTGATCTGCGACGGCCGCGCGTATGCGGCCGAACGCACCACGCGCGATCGCGACCGTTTGCGCGACGACGTCCTCGCTTCGCTCGGCTGGAAGATCCGCCATGTATGGGCGGCCGACTGGCTCTTCGCGAAAGACAAAGCCCTTCGCAGGCTCCTCGATGGCGTCCAGACGCCAGGCGCGTGACGCCGCGCCAGGCGTCTGAAGCGCCGCGCGAAGGGGCCAGAAGCGCCGCGCGAAGGCGGCGCGCGCGCCGTGCGGTGCAAGTCCCGCATACTCGATTCTGCAAGTGCGCACGCGCTTCCGCGCCCGCTTGCGCGGCGCAATATGCATGCGAATGGCACCGCCACGCGATTCCGGAGCAGCAAAAATCTTTCTTTGCACCATTGACGCGCGCGACGGAAAATTGATACAATATCGACGCTCGATTTTAGGGGGCGGGTGTCCTCGAGAGATCGGGCAAAACGCACAGAAGGGAAAATAAGATGGAAATCTATGTTGGTAACCTCGCGTACGCGACAACCGACGAAGGTTTGAAGGCGGCGTTCGCGGCATATGGCGAAGTTACCGCCGTTCGTGTTGTGACCGATCGCATGACCGGACGCAGCAAGGGTTTCGGTTTCGTGACC
The DNA here is from genome assembly GCA_002363575.1 of Verrucomicrobia bacterium UBA3214. Lineage (GTDB taxonomy): Bacteria > Verrucomicrobiota > Kiritimatiellia > RFP12 > UBA1067 > UBA1067. The sequence continues at coordinate 6,990 of DEWI01000042.1, forward strand.
ATGCCTGACGCCGCACAGGCCCAGGCTGCGATCGACGCCATCAACGGCCATGAAATCGACGGGCGCACGGTGCGCGCCAACGAATCCCAGCCCAAGCCCCGCGAAGAGCGCGGCGGTCGCGGCGGCTATGGACGCGACCGCGGATATGGACGCGACCGCGGACCTCGCCGCGAGACGCGGTGGTAACGCCGGCTGCGAACGTCCCGGATATTTTTCATTTTCTAGGATAGTTTAGAGCTAGAACAGCAGAAGAAACAAACTGGACGGCCGCAACAACGAAACAACATTCGAAGGTTGTTCAGGTTGTTTGGCGCCGTCCGGTTTGTTTTTTGCTTTTCACTCTTGCAAGCTTCCTTTCAACGCGCGCAGAAATGGACTACGAAAAAGACACGTTCGAAGATATTCTCGCCTTCGACAAACGCTACGCCGCCAAGGCCTATACAACAGTCATGGAGGCCGTCGAAGCGCCCTGCGACCCCATGGCGGGCGAAGAGGATGAAAGCGCGCGCGACCTCCTGTACCGCTGGACGGACATCGTGCTGGACGAGTTCGGGCCGCTCTCCCACCGCGTCCTGGCGGAGTGGGGAGTGAAAACGACGCTCGACTTCGGCAACATGCTCGCGAATCTCGCGAAGACCGGGCGATACAAACCGCGCTACAAGTTTTCCCTCGACGATCTGGACTCCGTATTCTCCTTCGAAGACGAATTCCTGGGCCCGTTCGCCGTGAAATGACACGCCCCGCCCGGAGACGGACTCTCCGCGGCCGCGCAAACCCGCGGCGCAGAAAACGCGACAGACCATGACCGCTCTCAGGCAGAATCAGCGCGCCACGATGCGCCAGGCTCTGGCACCGCAAATGCGCCAGGGCCTGAAGATGCTGGAGATGGACATCGGCGCGCTGCGCCAGGAGCTTTACAGAGAACTGGCGGAGAATCCCGTGGTCGAAGACATCGGCCACAGCCTCGACGAACACACTACAGGCGAAGTCGAGCGCGCCAGCGAAGCCATGGTCTCCGCGGACGCCGGAGATTGGCCGGAAGACGGCTACGACGCCGCGGAGGAATTTTCGCGCGCCGATGCCGACGCACTGGAGCGGCGGCGCAAGTTTTTCGAATCCCGCACGCGCCCGGAGACGCTGGAAGAGCATCTGCGCGCGCAGATCGGCGCGGCGTTCCGCCGCGAAAGCGACAAGGCGATCGCCTTGCAGCTCGTCGGCTCGATGGACGACAACGGGCGCTTCGCCGGCTCCATCCCGGATCTCGTCATGGTCACTGGGGCGAGCGAAGCGCGGCTGCACGCGATCCGCAAGACGATCATGACGCTGGATCCTCCCGGATGCTGCGCGCTTTCGCTCTCCGAATGCCTGCTGGCGCAACTCGACAGGCTCGGCGATTCGCCCTACCGCGACGATGTCGCCTTGCTGATCTCTTCCCATCTCGAAGACCTCGCAAGGCACGATTGGGCTGCGATCGAGAAGGCAACCGGCATGAGCGACGAGAGGATCGAGGACTGCCTCGATATAATAAAGACTCTCGAGCCGCGCCCTTCGAGGGCGTTCGCAAGCTCCTCGGAAGCCGACTACGTCAAGGCGGAAGTCCACGCCGTGTTCGCGCAAGGCCGCTGGCTCGCAGAAACGGACGAGCGCGACGAGCCGGAAATCCACATATCCAAGCGCTACCTCGCGATGCTCGCGTCGCCGGACGTGCCGAAAGAAACGAAAGACTACATAAAGGCGAAGATCGCCGCCGTCGAAGAAATTCGCGACGCCATACGGCGGCGCGGCGAAACCATCAGGGCGGTGGCGCAGGCGATATTCGACGCGCAGCCCGGCTTTTTCGAGCGCGGCCTGCCCGGCCTCGTTCCGCTGACGATGCAGGAAGTCGCCGACCGCGCAGGCGTCCACCACACGACCGTCTCGCGGACGGTAAACGGGAAATACGCCTCCACGCCGCACGGGACGGTGGAGCTGCGCGCGTTCTTCATAGCAGGCGTCGCGACGGCCGACGGCAGCGTCGTGGCGCGCACGGAAGTCGTGGCGCGGCTCAAAGAATTGATAGAGGGGGAAGACAAGGCGGCGCCGCTCTCCGACGACGCGCTCGCGGAAACGCTCAAGTCAGAAGGCTACAGCGTCGCGCGGCGAACGGTCGCGAAATACCGCACGCTTCTCGGCCTGCCGTCCGCGCAGGCGAGGCGCGAAAAATCCGCCGCGCGCGCTCTGCCATGACTGCGGATATGGTATAATATCGCCGTGAATGGAGGGAAGATGCAGATAGCAAAACGGACGGTGGCGGCGCTGGCGACGGCGTCGGCGGTTGTATGCGCGTTGATATACGCGCCATTCTGGGCGGTGAAGGCGGCGATCGTGGCGCTCGCGCTTCTCGTGCAGCTGGAATTCAGCCAGATGGTCTCGCGCAAGTATCCCATAATGGTCGCGGGGGGCGTGGCGGCCGGCGCGATCTTCCTCGTCTCGCGCCTGTACTTCTTCGATTCGTGCTTCGTGCCGATCGTATTCGCGCTGGCTCTCGCGGCGCTCTTCGGGAAAAGCGACAAGCCGGTAGGCGCACTCGCCACGACCGTTCTGGGGCTGATCTACATACCCTTCATGCTGCAACACCTCGTCCTCATCGCCGAGAAGAGCGGGAGCGGCGCAATGATGCTCCTGTACATCGTGGCGATAATCAAGGTTTCGGACATGGGCGGCTTCGCGGCGGGCATGGCGTTCGGGCGCCACAAGATGTGCCCTTCCATATCGCCCGGCAAGAGCTGGGAGGGGCTGGCGGGCAGCATCGCGGCTTCCATGCTCGTCTCGTATCTCTTCACGCCGCTCACCGGTTTCGCGGCGCCCAAGGCGCTCGCTTTCGGGCTTGCCGCAGCGCTTGCCGGCACGCTCGGCGATCTTGTCGAAAGCCGCATGAAGCGAGAATGCGGCGTCAAAGATTCGGCGACGTTCATGCCTGCGGGGATGGGCGGATTTCTCGACATGTTCGACTCGGTGATCTTCGCACCGGCGCTGCTTGCGAGTTTCATTTGACCGCGCGTCCGCGCGCTCCCTCGCCGCCGCGGCGCCGCGGCGGACGGGACGGCGCGGACCGCAAACCATCTCGATGCCACATATGCCCGGAAACAGCAAACTCGACAGGCTGGCATACTGCGCGAAGGAACGCGCAGGCGCCGCGGCCATGGACGCCGCCGCGGTGGCGATAGCGTATTTCACGGCGCTTTCCCTGCGCCTGACGTTCAACGAGCCGATCTTCGGCTGGAAGGCGGCGGCATGCTCGTGCGCTGTCGTCTGCGCGGTGCACATGGCGGCTTTCGCTCTCTGCGGAGCGTGGCGCGTTCCTTGGCGGCATATCCGCATGAACGATGCGCCGCGCTTCTTCGCGGCAACGGCGCTGGCGGCGGCGACGCTTCTCGTAATGCGCGCGCTTCTGCCGGATAGCGCGCACGCGCATCTGCGCCCGCCGTATTCGGTGGCGGTGATGACGTTCTTCTTCGCGACGAGCGCGGTGCTCGCGTGCCGTCTGATGTGGAGGCTGTACAACGAAGCGAAACACGCAGGCGACAGCATGCTCGCGCGCGAAGAACTCCGCTTCGACAACACGGCGGCCGCGCGCTTCCTCGTCGGCAAATGCGTCATGGTCACCGGCGCGGGCGGCTCGATCGGCTCGGAAATCGTCCGGCAGGTAGCGGCGGCGGGCGCGGCGAAAGTCCTGCTCGTGGAGCGCGGCGAAAACGCGCTCTACGAGATCGACCGCGAGCTGGCCGCGACGCGCATGGGCGGGCGCGCCGTAGCGCTGATGCGCGACGCCGGGGACCGCGAAAGGATGGCGGCGGTATTCGCGGAGCACCGCCCCGACGTGCTGCTGCACGCGGCGGCATACAAGCACGTGCCGATGGTGGAAATCAACCCTGAGGAAGGCTGGCGCAACAATGTCGAAGTCACGAAAACGCTCGCCGCGCTCGCGATAGAATACGGCGTAAAGCGCTTCGTCCTGATTTCGACGGACAAGGCGGTGAATCCCGTCTCCGTCATGGGCAAGACGAAAAGAGCGGCGGAGCAGGCGATAATGGAGGCGGGCGCGCGCCAGGACGCGGCGGGCACGTCGTTCTGCGCGGTGCGCTTCGGCAACGTCTATGGTTCGTCCGGAAGCGTGGTGCCGCTCTTCCGCGAGCAGATAGCGCATCGCGGCCCCGTCACGGTGACGCACCCGGAAATGCGCCGCTACTTCATGACCGTGCAAGAAGCGGTTTCGCTCGTCTTGCAGGCGGCGAGCCGCCCGGAGAAGGCGATATACACTCTCGACATGGGCGAGAGCGTGAGAATCGTCACGCTGGCGGAGAGGATGATCGAAGCGGCGGGCTACCGCCCGTACGTCGATATTCCTATCGTCTTCACCGGCGTGCGCCCCGGCGAGAAGCTATTCGAGGAGCTGGACGTCTCCGGGAGGACGTGCTACCGGACCGACATGGCGAAAATCTACATCACGAAACAGGAGAACGGCTGACCGCGCCCCGCGGCACGTTCGCACGCAAGCTCCCGGCACCGACGATGCAAACACCGGAAATACTCGCGCCCGCGGGCGACTTCACATCTCTCAGCGCCGCCGTGCAGGCCGGCGCGGATGCGGTCTATTTCGGCCTCGGCGCATTCAACATGCGCGCGCGCAGCGGCGTGAATTTCACCGAAGCCGACCTGCCGCGCGTGGCGGAAATATGCGGCGGCCGCGTCAAGCGCTATCTGACGCTGAACGCGATAATGTTCGAAGGCGAGATGGAGGAGATCGAGCGCACGATCGTCGCGGCGAAGCCGTTTGTCGATGCGTTCATCATTTCCGACTGGGGAGTGGCGGGGCTGTGCAAAAAGCACGACGCGCGCTTCCACATATCCACGCAGATGTCGGCGAGCAACTCCGCGGCGGTGCGCTTCCTCGTCGAACAAGGCGCAGAGCGCATCGTCCTCGCAAGAGAATGCACGCTCGACGAAGTCGCAAGCATAATCCGCAAGACCGGCGCGGAAATCGAGTGCTTCGTGCACGGCGCGCAGTGCGTGGCCGTCTCCGGGCGCTGCCTGATGAGCCATGACGCATTCGGCGCTTCGGCGTGCCGCGGGGAATGCAGGCAGCCGTGCCGCCGCCGCTTCATCGTCAAAGCCGTGGATCTCTACGAAGACGGCGCAGGCAATCCCGTGCACGAGTCCGACACCGCGTTTACCGTCGAAGGCAGGACGGTGCTGTCCGCGCGCGACCTCTGTTCGCTGGGGTTCATCGACAAGCTGATGACCGCCGGCATAGCGAGCTTCAAGATCGAAGGGCGGGCGCGAAACGCCGAATACGTAAAAATCTGCACCTCGGCGTACAGGCGCGCGGTCGATGCCGTTGCCGCCGGCGAATACACGAAGGAACTCGTCGAAAGCCTCGTCGCGGAAGTCTCGCGCGTCTTCCACAGGGAATTTTCGCGAGGGCTTTTCTACGGGCGCCCCGGCGGCAAGGAGCAGTTCACCGACAGCGAAGATTCGCTCGCCACGGAAGTAAAGCGCCATGCCGGCATTGTAATCGACTACTTCTTGAAGGCCGGCATAGCTCAAGTAAAGATACAGGATCATGCGATCAAGCCCGGCGACAGGCTGCAAATCCACGGCCCGACGACAGGCGTTCTCGAACTCGTGCTGGGCGAAATCCGCCGCGACGGCGAGACGCCCGCCGTGGCGGAACGCGGCACGTGGGTGACGTTCAAAGCGCCGCGCTGCCGCGTCGGCGACAAAGTCTTTTTCATCGAGAGGAGAGGCTGAAGAATGCTGGCCGCACTCGCCCTGATATTCGCGCTGACGCGCGCGGAGATCGTCGAGCGTTTCCGCGCGCCGGCGATAACGAAGGCGAACGGTCTCGTGCAAGTCATCGCCGACTGCCCGGCGGACATGCGCCGCGAGTACCAGATGGACGTGGCAGCGTTCGCCGCGCGAATCTGCAACGCGCTGGAGCGCAAGGAGCGCATGCACGCCGCGCGCTTCTCTTCCCCTGGAATCATGATTTTCATAGGCGACGAGCGCACCAACAGGACGGACGTGGTGGCGAGCGCGAAGACGCGCCGCGGCGGCTCGCGCTACACGCGCATCTACCTGCCCGCGCCGGGCTTTTCCGACGTAGAGCGTCTGCGTCTCGAAGTCGCCAAAGCCTTCTACTACGCCGTGAAAGGCGACAGGCTCGACGACGAAGACGCGCGCCGCGCGCTCGTCGAGACCGACCAGTCGCTTCGCGTCCGCGAAGAATACGGCGACCTCGCAAAGTGGTACGCGGGCGAACTCGCCCCGCAGCCGGACGAAAGCCCGGACGAGTTCGACGAGCGCATGCTGAAGCTCGCGCGCAGCGTGATACTGCCCGGGCACGCCGCGCCTTCGGACGTGCTGCACTTCGCCGGGCGCCTGCGCTTCTATCCCGCCGCCTTCGACGTCCCGTACGCCGGGCGCCTGCGCTCCTGCACGTTCGCGGAGGCTATAGAACTGGCGCAGACGGAGCCGCGCATTCGCTTGCAGGCGTTTGAAAAAGCCCCGTTCATCGTCGCCTTCGGAGGCGGCAGATCGCCGGAGCTGGCCGCCGCCGCCAACGCCTACTCGGCGTTCCTTTTCGAATTGGCGAAATACAAAATGACAAAAGACGAACTCGCCGGGCTGCTGGCCGGCGCCGACGCGCTGCTCGCCGAAGCGTTCGCGAAAGCGAAGGACGCGTACGGCGCGCCAGGCGGGCGCTATTGAACGCCCGCGGACGCCGCAAGGCGCGCGCCCGGCGCATCTCCCTAACACAAACACTCCCGACAAGCTGCAAAAATGGAAAAAACGATTACCGACAACCGCGTCGATCGCGATGTGCTGGCGTACACCGTCGGCGACGACCCCGTGCTCGACCTCGAACTCGCCGTATGGGACTGCATGGGAACCGCGGCGCACGTCACCATGCTCTCGGAAATCGACGTGCGCCCGCCGATCGTCACGAAGGAAGAAGCCGCGCGCGTCCGCAAGGAACTGGCGGCGATCGCCGCGCGCGCGCGCGCCGGCGACTTCACGATTCGCGAGGACGACCAGGACGTCCACATGGCCGTGGAACGGATGCTCACGGAGAAGCTCGGCGACCTCGGAAAGAAAATCCACACGGGGCGCAGCCGCAACGACCAGGTCGCCGTCGATGTCCGCCTGCATATCAAGGATCAGCTCTTCGGCATAAAGAAGGAGATATGCGCGCTCTACGACGCGCTCGTGGCGTTCGGCAAAGCCCACGACCGCGTGCCGATGGCGGGCCGCACGCACCTCCAGCCGGCCATGCCTTCCTCCGTCGGCGTCTGGGCGACCGGCCACGCGGAAATGATATTCGCGCAGCTCGCGAATTTCGACGCCGCTTTCGAGATGAACGACTGGTGCCCGCTCGGCAGCGCCGCCGGCTACGGCGTTCCGCTGCCTCTGGACCGCGAGCGCACGGCGGCGCTCCTCGGCTTCAAAGGCCCGCTGCACAACGTCTTCGGCGCTTCGATGGCGCGCGGCGAAGACGAAGCGTGCCTGATTTCCGCGGCGGCGCAGACGATGTGCGCGCTCTCGCGCCTGGCGCAGGACATGATAATCTTCTCGATGCCGGAATTCGCGTATTTCAAACTGCCGCGCGAATATTGCACCGGCTCGTCGATAATGCCGCAGAAATTCAATCCCGACGTGCTGGAGCTGGTGCGCAGCAAGACCGCGCAGACCGTGGGCCTCTCCACGGCCGCCATGACAATCCTCCACGCGATGCCGGGCGGATACAACCGCGATCTGCAGGATTGCAAGCTGCTGTACATGAAAGCCGTCGAAACGCTCCGCACGACGCTGCGCATTCTCGCAAAGGTCGTCGAAGGCATGACGATCGACGAAGCGCGTCTTCGCGCAGGCTTCACGCCGGGCGTTTTCGCCACGGACGCGGCGTTGCGCATGGTCGCGCAAGGCGTGCCGTGGCGCGAGGCGTATCACGACGTGCGCGACCATCTCGAACGCCTCGAGAGCGAAGACCCCGATGCAGCTGTCGCCGCCAAGACACACCTCGGCGCGACGGCCGGACTCGACTGGGACGCGATCTCGCAGCGCTCGCGCGATGTCCGGGAAGCCGCGGAAAGCGCGGCCGCGGCGTTCGCCGC
>DEWI01000042.1:15250-18234 GCA_002363575.1 Verrucomicrobia bacterium UBA3214
CGCCGGAGACTCCAAGACATGGACAGCACCAATATTTTCGAAGTCGAGAATCTGCGAATCGCCTACGGCGCCTTTGAAGCCGTCAAAGGCGTTTCCTTCAATGTCGCGAAAGGCGAGATTTTCGGCATAATCGGCGAATCCGGCAGCGGGAAGACGACGATAGCAAAGGCGCTGATCGGCCTGCAAAAGCCGTCTTCCGGGCGGATCGCGCGCGCCGATGCCGTCGTCCAGATGATTTTCCAGGACGCGGTAGGCTCGCTGAACCCGCGCATGACCGTCGCGACAGCGCTGCATGAGGCGGCGCGGCACTCCAAAGGCGCGAAAACCCGCCCGCGCGCCGGCGGCGCCGACGCACGCGAGCTTCTCCGGCTCGTCGGGCTGAGCGAGGCGGTCTTGAAGCAGTACCCGCGCGAACTCTCCGGAGGCCAGTGCCAGAGAGTTTCGATCGCGCGCGCGCTCGCCGCCGGCGGCGACGTGCTTATCGCCGACGAGCCTGTATCCGCTCTCGACGTCTCCGTGCAGGCCCGCGTGTTGAATCTTCTCCGCGAGCTTCGCAATGAACTCGGCCTGACCATCGTGCTGATCGCCCACGATCTCGCTGTCGTGAAAAACGTTTGCGACCGCATCGCCGTCATGGAACACGGGCGCTTCGCCGATTACGGCGATACCGCCGCCGTCTTCGCCGCGCCGTCCAGCGACTATACGCGGCGCCTTCTCGACGCCGTCCCGGATGTCGCGCGCAGCCTGGCGCGCCGCGCCGCCGGCGCGCCGGCGCGAAGCCTGTGAAGATATACGCGCCGCCGCTCGGCGTTGTCGAGCGCGAATCCACGCGACCCGTCGCGCCGGCAATCTGGCGCCTCTCCCGCGCCAAGAACGCATAAGCGATCCCCGGAAATTCGTTTATCTTTCTGCCCCTTGCGGAGTTCTCCGGGATATGGTATAATACCCGCCGTTTTTCACCCGGAAAGGAAAGGAAACATGGTCAAGATAAGAATGCGCCGCACTGGATGCAAGAACCACGCGGCATACCGCATTGTCGCGGCTGACGAACGCAGCCCGCGCGACGGCAAGTTCCTCGAGATCCTCGGCTGGTACGATACCCAGATGAAGGATCCGAATTTCAAGCTCGACGTCGAGCGCGTGGACTGGTGGATGGCGCACGGCGCAAAGCCCTCGACAACCGTGGCGTCGCTGATTCGCCGCGCGAAGAACCCCGACCTCAAGCCGCACCATGCGCGCAAGTCGGCCAAGAGCGCCAAGAAGGAGGGCTAAACCATGGGTATCAAGCTTTTGGACAAGATCAACGCCGAACAGACGGCGGTTCTCAAGGACAAGAATTTCCCCGAGTTCCACACCGGCGACACCGTTCGCGTCTCGATCAAGATCAAGGAATTCGATTCCAAGGGCGAGGCCAAGTACCGCCTGCAGGATTTCGAAGGCAAGGTGCTGGCGATAGACAACGGTCGCGGCAATGTCACGGGGAACTTCACGGTCAGCCGCGAAAGCTACGGCGTTCGCGTCGAGAAGCTCTTCCCCTTCTGCAGCCCGTGGATTCAGGCCATCAAGGTCGTGAAGCAGAATCCGTCGTGGCGTTCGAAGCTCTACACCGAGCGCACGTTCTGCTCGCACAAGGCGGTCCGCAAACTCGTCAAGAAATAAGGTCTTCTCCGGGTGGAAGACTGTACGGCGTGCGGGGCGCGGCTTTCGCCGCCCCGCCGTTTTTTTTCGCCGCGCGCCGCGGAATTCCCCCATCGCTTCCAGACGGCATCCACCGCATCCGCGGGGCTTCGCATCCGGCAGCCGGACACCGCGCGGAGGAAAGCCCGCCTGAAAGGAGCGGTTTTCGAAATTGTTTCGCCCCCGATCCCATTGGCGAGGTCTTCTGCATGCGCAGGCAAACCGACGCCCGTCGCCGGCTGAAACGACTCCGGCCGGTCGTCCAGGCGACCCACGTCGGCCGGGAAAGCGACCCGCGTCGGTTGAAGAAGCGACCGGGGTCGCTTTAAGAGGCGACTAGGGTCGTTTGAAGAGGCGACGGGCGTCAGGCGGAGAACGCAGCGGAAGGGAGAGGCGAGGCGTCATGGCCGGGCGCGAAGGCGCGCCGGGGCCGCGGGAAGCGCGGGGCATTGGCGGGGAAGACACCGCACGGAGACGGAAAAACGTGAAAATAGATCGATCGATATTGCCAAACGGGCGCATAGGGCTTGCGGTCAGCGGCGGTGCCGACTCCGTGGCGCTCGCATTCCTGCTCACGAAAGGCGGGAAAAAGAAGAACGCCGCCAAGCGCTTCGTCATTCTCCACGTCGATCACGGCCTGCGCGCGGAATCCGCGGAGGAATACGAATTCGTGCGCGCGCTTGCCGCTCGCCTGTCCATACCTTTCGAGGGGCTGCACGCGAAAGTCGTGCGCAGACAGGGCGAATCAATCGAAATGGCGGCGCGCCGCGTGCGCATGGAGTTTTTCGAGCGTTGCATGGCCGCGCACGGCCTGGACGCGATCGCGACCGGCCACCACATGGACGACGAGGCGGAGACGTTTCTGATGCGGCTGAAGCGCGCCTCCGGACCGGAGGGGCTGGCGGGGCTGCGGCCGGTTTCGCGCGTCGGGAAAGTGAAATTCGTGCGTCCGCTTCTCGGGTGCCGCGATGCGGAATTGAAAAGCTACCTGCGGCGTTTCGGGGAAGAGTGGCGCGAGGACGCATCGAACGGCGACGTATCCATCGAGCGCAACAAGATTCGCCACAAGGTGATTCCGTTTCTCGTCGAGACGCTGGATCCCGATCTCGTCGAGCACATACACAAGATTACGGCGCTTCTTCGCGGCGAGCCTGTGCAGACGGCGCGCCGGGAGATTGCGGAGCGCTCTTCGTCTCGAGAACCTTGACGGCGCGGCGCCCGCCGTAAACGCAAAGACGCCACGGCGGAATGTTGCGCACGACTTTGACGACGCCGCCTGCTGCGTCGAGGAACGTCGCGTCGATCGC
>DEWI01000042.1:18347-30225 GCA_002363575.1 Verrucomicrobia bacterium UBA3214
GGGAGATCGCGCCGGAACATCAGCCCGACGAGGCGGGTGAAGAATGTATTGGCGACAGTGATTTTCATGTCCGGGAAGCCCTCGTTGCGTTTGCTTCTACGGCTTGCGGTAGAAAACCTTCCAGAGGAAAAGCCCGCGCGCAGGCGCGGTTTCGACGCGCGCCGTGCGCTTTTCATGGCTCTCGAGAAGCTCGCAGACGGCTTCGGGCTTCTCGTTGCCCTTGCCGACGGAAAGCAAGAAGCCGGCGATAGAGCGCACCATCTTGTAGAGAAAACCGTTGCCGCGCACGATTATGACGTATTTCGGGCCACTCTTGCGGACTTCGCACGAATATATCTCGCGGACGGTATCGTCCATCGGACGGTCGGAACACGCCGCGAACGAGCGGAAATCGTGCTTGCCGACGAAGTACGCGGCGGCTTTCTGCATCGCCGCGAGGTCGAGAGGGCGATGGCAGTATGTCCAATACGGCACGAGATGCGGCGGCATGATCGGCGCTTGGTAGATGTGGTAGCGGTATTCCTTGCCGCGCGCGGAAAGCTGCGCGTGGAAGCTCGCGGAAGCTTTCGAAACCTTCAAAAACCGTATCGCCTCCGGAAGCCGGGAATTCACGGCGCGCGCCACCTTCTCGGGCGGAATGGGCTTGTCCAGCCAGAAATGCGCCACGAAGCCCTTGGCATGGACGCCGGCGTCCGTGCGCGACGAGCCTTGCACGCGCACCGGGCCCATGTTCAGCCAGGAAAGCGCCTCTTCCACGACCTGCTGGATGGCCAAGGCGTTGCCTTGGCTCTGCCAGCCGGCGTACGCCGTGCCGTCGTAGGCGATGACCGCTTTCAGCTTTTGCCTTTCCATACCGCTGCCATTGCGCCGCTCTTGGAAGCCTTCTTTACAAGATTTCAATTAGACCTTGAATCCCGTAAAACCAGTTTAGGAAACCGCCCTTCCCGGCGTATGTTCCGTCACTTGGCGAAAAGCTTCTTCATCTCCGCGATTTTCGACTTGTCGGCGACAAGCACGGCGTCCGGCGTGGTGACGACGACGAGGTTCTTGACGCCGAGAAGGGAGATGCGCGCGGAGCGCGCAACGCAGATGTTGTCTTCGGAATCCACCACGGTGCACGGCCCCTCGCGCACGTTCCTGCGCGAATCGTGCGGGAAATAGCGGTCGAACGCGGAGAAACTGCCAACATCGTCCCAGCCGAAATCGCCCGGCACGACATCCACGTTGGAAGACTTCTCCATGACGGCGAAGTCGAACGAAATCTTCGGCAGCTCCTCGTAAGTCTTGGCGAGATTCGCCGCGCCGTTCTCGACGAGCGGCAGCAGCGCGGGCGCGTGTTCAGAGAGTTCGGCTTTGAACGTCTGCGCCGTCGCGATGAACATTCCGGCGTTCCAGAGATACCCGGCCTTCAGATACCCCTTCGCGGCGCGCTCGTCGGGCTTCTCGACGAACTTCTTCGAGACGGGGTCGATGTAGCCGAAGCCCGTCGCGGGGAACGTGGGCTTGATGCCGATGGTGACGATCTTCGCGGAGCGCGCGGCTATCGCCGCCGCCAGCGAAACGGTGTGGCGGAACGCCGTGGCGTCCGCCACCATCTGGTCGCTAGGGAAGAAGCCGATCACGCCGTCGCCGGCGACGCCGGCGCCAAGCGCCACCGCCGCTCCGGTATCGCGGCGCATCGGCTCGCCGATGATGTTGGAGGCGGGGATTTCCGGCAGCTCCTTGCGCGTCGCGGCCACGAGGTCTTTCGAGGTTATGATGAACACGTCCTCGCTGCGCACCAGCCCGGCGAGGCGGCTGACGCTCTGGCGGATCAGGCTTTCGCCGCCGAAGACTTTCAGGAACTGCTTCGGCCTCTCCGGCGTAGAAAGCGGCCAGAAGCGCTCGCCGTTGCCGCCTGCGAGAATGACCGCCTTGAAAGCGGAAGTTTTGTTTTTCGCCATCTCCACTCCTCCTTTGCGAGTTTTCACCTTGTGCGTAAAACTGGTCGCCGGGCGCGACGCGGCGTCATTTTCCTGTCAGCAGCGCGACGTACCAGCGCCACATCTCCTCTCCGCGGAACATCCAGGCGAGGCACCCGAGGCAGATGTACGGGCCGTACGGGATCGCCGTGAACGCGCCGGGGCGCGTCTTCGCCAACGCGATCATCGCAAGCCCCGCGAACGAGCCGGCGAAGGCGGAAAGGATGAGGCTCGCCAGCACCGCGCGAAAGCCGAAGATCGCGCCGATCGCCCCCATCAGAAAGACGTCGCCCATGCCCATTGCCTCGCGCCGGAAGGCTTTCGTGCCGAGGAAGCGGACGAGCCACATCAAGCCGAAGCCGAACGCCATGCCGCCGATCGACTCCACCGGCCGGATGTAGAGCGGCGAAGAAAGCGCCGCCGGCGCCGCCAGCAACTCGCCGGCCCAGTGCAGAAGCGAGAGCGCCACGCCGTATATCATGCCGCCGACAGTGACGAAATCCGGCAGAAGCTGGTGGTCGATATCGATGAACGAGCCGGCGATCATAAGCGCGATCCACACCCACATCGCCGGCGCGTACATGCCGTAGCGCCAGAACGCGGCGAGAAAAAGCAGCCCGCCGAGAAGCTCCACGAGAATGTAGCGCGGCGAGATGCCCGCGCGGCACTTCGCGCATTTTCCGCGCAGCGCCAGCCACGACACCACGGGGATGTTCTGCCACCAGCGGATGGGCGCGCCGCACTTCGGGCAGTGCGAAGGCGGCGAGACGATCGACTCGCCGCGCGGCACGCGCCACACCACGACGTTCAGGAACGACGCGATGCACGCGCCCATCGCGAATGAAAACGCGCTGTATATATGATATAGACTCATGGCTCCGGAAATCCTCCGCTTTTTCTCTCCGCCCGGCGCGTCAGAACATGCCGCCGTTCACCGAAATCACCTGCCGCGTTATGTACCCCGCAGCGTCCGAAAGAAGAAACGCCACCAGCGCGGCGACTTCCTCGGAACGCCCGAAGCGCCGCATCGGTATAGCCTTGACGACCTCGCCGGCGAACTCCGCGAGCGCCCCCGTCATATCCGTCTCGATAACGCCGGGCGCTACGGCGTTCACCGTGATGCCGCGCTTGGCAAGCTCCACCGCAAGCGCCTTGACGGCGCCGATTATCCCTGCTTTCGCCGCGGAATAATTGACCTGCCCGCGGTTCCCGGCAATCCCGGAGACGGAAGAAAGCGCGACGATCCTCCCGCGTATCCTCGCGGACACCATCGGCATGACGCACGGCTTGAGCACATTGTAGAAGCCGTCGAGATCCGTGCGGATCACGCTGTCCCACTCCTCGTCCTCCATCGCGGGGAAGGCGTTGTCGCGGCTGATGCCGGCGTTCAACACTATGCCGTAGTACGGGCCGTGCGCGGCGATGTCCGCTTCGAGGGCGGCTTTCGCCGCCTCGCGATCGCCCACGTCGAAGACGAGATCGGTGCCCCCGGAGCGCACGGAGTGCGTCACGACGCGATAGCCCTCGCGCGCGAGCGCGCCGGCTATCGCCTTGCCGATGCCGCGCGACGAACCGGTGACCAGCACCCTGCGTTGCTCTTCCTTCTCCATATATATATTTACCCTTCGCCGCCCTTCGCGGCGGAAAATTCGCGGCCGCCGCCCCGCTTTCTCCGCTCGCTGCGGGAAGGACGCGCTCCCGCGCGTCCGCAGACGCGCCGCCTAGAAATCGAAAAGGCCGTCCTGCGTTGTTTTCTTGAGTCCGAGGCGCTGGTAGGCGAGAGGTGTCGCGATGCGCCCTTTCGGAGTGCGCTCCATGTAGCCTTCCATGATCAAGAACGGCTCGTAGGCCTCTTCGACGGTGTCCGGCTCTTCGCCGATCGACACGGCGATCGTCGAAAGCCCGACAGGCCCGCCGCCGAACTTCACGCATATCGTCTCGAGGACGCGCCTGTCCATCTCGTCCAGCCCGTGGGGATCGATTTCCAGCAGCGAAAGCGAATCCTTGGCGACGGCACCGGTGATGAAATTGTCCGCACGGACTTGCGCATAGTCGCGGACGCGCCGCAGCAGATTGTTGGCGATTCGCGGCGTGCCGCGCGAACGCCGCGCTATCTCCGCGGCGCCTTCATCGTCGATATCCACGCCAAGGCGGCCGGCGCTGCGCTTGACGATCTCCGCAAGCTCCGAGGCCGAATAGTAGTCAAGGCGGTTGACGAACCCGAAGCGCGCGCGCAGCGGCGCCGCGATAAGGCCTATTCGCGTAGTCGCGCCGACGAGCGTGAAGCGCGGCAGCTCCAGGCGCACCGAACGCGCGTTGGGGCCTTGATCTATCATTATGTCGATGGCGTAGTCCTCCATCGCCGAATAGAGGTATTCCTCGACCGTCTTGGCCATGCGGTGGATTTCGTCTATGAAGACGATATCCCCCTGTTCGAGAGACGTGAGCAGTCCGGCGAGATCGCCGGGCTTGGTGATAACCGGCCCGGACGTCGTCTTGACATTCACGCCCATAGCCTCGCCGAGGATGTAGGAAAGCGTCGTCTTGCCAAGCCCCGGCGGCCCGGAGAAAAGCACGTGATCGAGGGATTCGCCGCGCGATTTCGCGGCTTCCACGGCGAGCATCAGTCGATCGCGTATCTTCGCCTGCCCGACGAAATCGGCGAATTCCGTGGGCCGGAGGCGATTGTCGAACGCCGCGTTGCGGCGGTTCATGCTATCGCTCTGTCGCTCGGTTTTCACGCCGTCGCAAGCCCCTTCCGCTCGTCCACGCCCATCGCGATATTCATATTCTGGATGGCGGCGCCGGACGCGCCCTTGCCGAGATTGTCGAATAGCGCCGTCAATACGATCCTGTCGTCGTTGCCATGCACGGTGACGAGCATGTCGTCGCGCCCGGAAAGCATCGCCGAGGAAAGCACGCCCGGCAGTTCGCCGGACGCGGCAAAGCGCACGACGCCGCCGGCGCCTTCGCCGTAGCACGACGCATAGCAGGCGGAGACGGCGGCGATGCCGCCGGCGACGGAAGCGCCTTGCAGAAGCACGCTCGTCTGCATTCCGCTGACATGCGGGACGATCACCGGCGAGAACACCGGCGCGCGGGAAAGCGCGCAGATTTTCACCATTTCCGGAAGATGCTTGTGGGTCTGGGCGAGCGCGTACTGGCGGCCGCCGAGATATTCCATGGACCCCGCGGCGAGCTTTTCTTCGTAGTCGGCGATCATCTTCTTGCCGCCTCCGGAATATCCCGTCAGCGAAAACGCGGCTATCGGCGCGTCCGCAGGGAGGATGCCGGCGGCGACGAGCGGCGCGACAAGCGCGATGAATCCGGAGGCGTGGCAGCCGGGATTTGCGATGCGGCGCGCGCGCGCGATGCGCTCGCGCCTGCCCGCCAGCTCCGGAAAGCCGTATTCCCAGCCGTCGGCGACGCGATGCGCCGTCGATGTATCTATCACCACCGTGCGGGGATTCGCGACGAGTTCCGCCGCCTCTATCGCCGCCTGGTCGGGAAGGCAGAGAAACGCGATGTCGGCGACGTCGAGCGCCGCGCGGCGCGCCTCGACGTCTTTGCGCTCTTCCTCTGCGAGGACGACAAGCTCGATATCGTCGCGCGCGGCGAGGCGCTCGCGAATCCGCAGCCCCGTCGTGCCGGCGGAGCCGTCTATGAATACTTTTGCCTTGGCCATCGAAGCTTGAACTCTAATCGCACTCCCGCCGCCGCGCGCCGCGCGATGCGCGCGACGCCGCCGCGGCGGGACGGTGCGGGATGGGGATTATTCGCCGTCGGACATGTCCTCGGCCTCGCGGGATTCCGCGATCTCGCCGCCGTCTTCATCGTCGGGATGCACAAGCGTCACGCCGGACTTCGTCGCAACCGTCGCGCTCTCGCCTTCCGGCGCCGCCGCTGCGCCGCCGTCGGTCTTCTTGCCCTTCTTCGAGGCGGCGGGACGGTAGCCGTAGCCGTAGCCATAGCCGTACTTGTAGCCATACTTGTAGCCGTACTTGTAGCCGTAGTTATGGTGCATAGACGGACTGAACGCGCTGACATTGGCCATTTCGATGTCGTTTACGATGACGCCGAGGATATTCGCGCCGGCTTCCGTGAGCGTGCGCACGCAATACTGTATCGGACGGAAGTGCGTGCGGTCGGGGCGGCACATCATCAGTATGCCGTCGGCCGCCATGGCCAGCGAAACGACGTCGCCGACGATTCCGAACGGCGGAGCGTCGATCACGATGCGGTCGTAGTTCTCGCGCGCCCACTCGAAAAATTCGCTCACGACGACAGAGCCGAAGATCGACGAGGGAGCCACGCCCTCCGGCGGCAGCGACGCTATCACGTCCAGGCCGGGCAGTTCCGATTTGTTGACGAGCGACGCGAAGTCGAACTTCGCCGTTCCGCCGTCCTGCCCGCCTTTGGCTTCCGCGTAGCGCTGGAGAGCGTGCGAGAAGCTGTGGGCTTCGTCGAGCTTCAAACCCCAGACGCGCGCAAGCCGCGGCCGCCGCAAGTCGAAATCCACATGCAGGACTTTCCTTCCGGCCTGCGCGTAGGAAATCGCTATGGACGTCGAAGTAATCGTCTTGCCTTCGCCGGGCTGCGTGGAAATCACGAGCAGGCAGTGGCTCATCGCCTCGTAGCGCGGCGAATCCAGCAGGTTGCGCAGGCCGGCGACCGTCTCGGAGAATTGCGAATATTTATCCTCCGCAGCGAATTTGGCGACTTGCTCGCGCTGGCGCAGGCGGACGTGCGGAAGGACGGCGAGGACTTTCAGCGCGAGACGTCCTTCGATGTCGCTCAAGTTGATGATCGTGTCCTCGAGGTTGTCGAGGATGAGCACGAAGACGAAGCCGGCGACGAGCGAAAGCACTATGCCCGCGCCGAAGATGATGATCGGATTCGGCGCCACGGGCTTCGTGGGCACGGTGGCGCGGCGCGCCACGCGGATGATTTCGTTGTTGTTCTCGGCGTCGAGGCGCGCCTTGTTTTCGTCGAATATCAAGCCTTCGAGAACGCGGCGCGCAACTCCTGATTCATCCTCTAGGCTCTTCAGCTCGGACTCCGCCATGACGATGCGCTGCTCGAGCGAGGCGAGGTCGTTGCTCAGCTCCTGCTGCTTCGAGCGCAGGCTGCGAAGCTGGTTGCGCGTGACCTGCAGCATCGAGCGCCCGGTGGAGCTGGCGCGCTCCGTGGCGTCGAGGAAGCGGCGCTTGGCAGCCTCCAGTTCGGCCGCCTTGATCTTGACTTCCGGGTGCTCCTCGGTGAAGTTCACGAGGAGATTCTCGTAATCCATGCGCGCCTTCAGAAACGCCTGGTACTCCGAAAGGATTTCCTGCGCGCGCGGCACCGAAGACTCGAGCGCGCCGAACGTCTCGGGGTTCTTCTGGACTTCGCCGAGCATCTTCTCCCATTCGATCAGCTGCGATTCTTCGCGCTCGAGCGCCAGCACGTCGGCCGTCGTCTTCTGCAGCGCCTGCTGGTTGGTTTCGCGCATCGCGCGGAGATTGTCAACCTTGTTGAGCGTGCGCGAATCGAGCAAGTGCTTTTCTATCCTCTCGACCTCGCGGCGCTTCTTCTCGACATTCTGGTGGATCTGGCTCACGGCCTTGTCGCACCGCACCTTGTTCTCCTCGTCGGTGAAATCCTCGATCGCGTCGGCGTAGGCGTTGGCCAACGCGGCGGCGAGAGCGGGATCCGTGGAACGCACGGTGATGGTGATCAGGCGCGAGTTTCGCTGAAGCTCGAGCTCCGAGCCGCTGAGCGTGGACTGGATCATGTCGTCTGTCGCCGTCGCCTTCGGATTGTCCTTGCGGTATGCATGGAGAATCTTCTGCACGATTCTGTCGCTGCGCCATTCAGGCAGGCGGGTGTTGAAGATTTCCGCGTAGTTGTTGCCGAGGTCCGGCATGGCGTCGGCCAGCGTGCCGGTCTGGCGGCCGACTGCGCGCCGGATGTCCATGCTGAAATCGCTCGTCGCCTGGTAGATCGTCGGCGAAATGCGGTAGATCGCGAAAGACACTATAAGCCCCACGAGCATGAAGACGAAAACGGAAAGCCAGCGCTGCGAAACGACGCGCAGGATTCGGGTTATCGTGATCGTGCCGATCACCGAGCCGTCGTCGGAGCCGGGAGTCCCGGAATAGCCGCCGTACTGCCCGTACGCGCCGCCGTACTGGCGCCCTGAACTGTAATAGATCGGGTTTTTGCCGCCATATGCCCTCGGGGACGAGCCGTACGCCACTTTCGAGGCGCCGTAGTACATCGGGCCGCCTTTTGAATCGCCGTAGTAGAGAGGTTTGTTTGCCATTGTGAACCCTGCTGGAATAAGTGATTGTTGAATCTAGATTGCCGTTTGCCCGTCCGCCCGCGCGCGGCGCGATCCGCCTGTCAATCGTCGTCGTCGGGGTCTTCCGTCTGGACTGGAGCGGGCAGCGCGAGGCCGCCAAGCGCGAGAAAAGCGCAAATCGCCATCATGGCTTCGGGACGCAGGAACGTGGCGTCCATGAAAGATTCGGCGGCGGCTACGCCGGCGAGCGCGAACCCCAGCCAGCATGCAGGCCAGAACACGCCGCCTGCAAACGCCCGCGGAATGCGTCGCAGATGCGTGAAGAGAAGAAAGCCGAGCGGCGCGGCGATCGCGAACGCGCCGATTATGCCGCGCTCTGCGATAAGCGTCCACCATCCGCTGAAGGCGGCGGGGCGCGCCATGCCGATAATGCGCCAATCCTCCGGCTGCGCGTTGAAGCGCGTCTGCCAGGCGAACGTGCCGAGGCCGGTGCCGAGCCAGCGCGCGCTTTCCCAGGCGGACGCGGCAACGCGCGAGAGGATCGCGCGAACCTCCATGAAGTTGCGCGGGAAGAGCGAAAGCGTCGCGATTTCTTCGAAGCGCGAATTCACCACGTCCTCGGGCGCGAGGGTGATGACGCCGAACACGCCTATCGCGACGCCAATGAACGCAAGCGCGAAAAACTTCAACGCATCCGCGGCGCGCGACACGACGCCGAGGTAGATCAGGCAGAAGAGGAAAGTCAGCACTGCGGCGATCGCATACAGCAAAACCGGCGCGGCCGGCGCGAAGATGAAAGCGGCCGCGAAAGCCCCGCCCATCGCAAGCGTCGAGAAGAGGCCCGTGTGCTTCCAGCGCGCCTGCACAGAGCCGGCGGCGGCTACAAGCGCGGCGAGCGCGTACGCGGCGAAGACGCCGCCGACGAACGACGGGTTCGCGAAAGTGGCTTTCGCCGTCGTGAGAGTTATGCCGCCGTGGAATTTCACGGTGACGACGGCGATGGCGCCCGCGATGCCGGCGAGCAGCGAAGACGTGAAGAGGAACGAGATGCGCGCGAATCTGCCGAGCGAATGGCGTATGCCGGCCAGCACGAACATTATGGAGAGCGTGGAGGCGAATTCAAGCTTGCCGTGCCCCTCGGCGGCCGACGGGAAGAACGAAAGCACCGGCTCGCGCAGCAGCCACTTCGCCTCTTCGCCGTCGTATTCAAGCTGGACATTGCTGTTGGCCCATCTGAGCGCGGCCATCGCGACGATCGCCAGCATGCACCACGTCAGCGGGTCGGCGAGGACTCCCCAGCCTGTGCGGGCGCGCGCTTCATGGAGCATCTCGCCCGAGCGTCTCGAAGGCTCCATGAATTGCCAGAGCGCGGCAAAAAGGCAAAGCCAAAGCATCACGCCCGCTATGGTGTCCGCGTCGAACCAGGGGAAAAGGAAGAGCGGAGAAACCGCCAGCAACGCCAGATGCGCAGCGCAAAAATATTTAGAGACTATTTTTTGCATGACGGGTTTGCAGTCATTTAGCTTGCAGCCTTGATGGGTTGTATCGTATCATGCATGCTAGCGGGCGCTCCCTGCGGATGTCCACGGACGGGGAAAGTCGTTCGCTTTTTCGCGGCGGTGCAATTGCAATACGGCGGCCCTTTGCTTTTATATCGCAAGGGCCGCGGCTTTGGCTTTCCGTTTTGCGACAGCTTCTTGGATGCCGCCAAAACAGAGCGCCGGTCCGCGGCCCTCGAATGTCGCGACGGACTTTCCCGGCCTGCCGGTCCGGGAAAGTCCGGCATCCGATCGTCAATAGCTCAGACGGAAGCCGACGGTACCGCGCCAACGATCATACTGGTAGGCCCTGCGCTCGCTGTCCATCCACTGGTATTCGAGACGGGCGAAGCAGGTGATGAAGCGGTTGATGTGGTAGTTGAGACCGACGCGACCGGTCCAGATATCCTCGTCGTAGTTGTCTGTCTCGTACTCGGCGTACTCGACCTTCTCCTTGCGGTAGGAGCCGTCGATAGTGCCGGTGACCTTGCCGCGGATGAAGCTCTTGTTGAGGCCGACGCTGGCGGTATAAATCTTGCGGGCGCTGCCGTAGGCATTCTCAGAAGGCTGGTAATAGCTCGAGCCGAGGACCATGAGGCTCAGACGGTCTTCAATGCGCCACCTGGCGGAGAACTCATAGACGAAGCCGCCAAGCCGCTTGGTGCCGTCGCCGTACCTGAAGCGGTTGTAGCCGCCGAGCACGCGATACTCGAGACGCTCGGTCGCACGGGTGGCGATACCGCCCATGATCGTCCAGCCGTCGGAATCGCTGTCGATCTTGCGGCCTCTGGAATCCATGTTGCGGTAATACGAGCGGCTGCGCTGGACGTTGTTGTCCTGATTGTACCACTGGTAGCCGCCGGAGATGATGAAGTCTGTCCACTTGGAAGCCATGTAGCCGACTTCGCCGCCGACGTTCGTACGCTTCCAGCCGTACATCGGCGCGTACTTGCTCACGTTGTTCTCGTAGTCGAGCATATAGTAGCCGGCATCGAGGGCCAAGTGGACGTTGTTATTAAGGCGGCGCTCGATCACGCCATTGACCGAGACTTCCTTGCGGTCGCGCCCCAAGCCGCGTCCGTTGTGTTCGGACATATCATCATCCTGGGCGATCTGGCTGAAGCTCTCGGTGGCGAGAATCGTCCAGCCCCTTTCATCCGGCATGGAATCCTGCCACCAGAAAGAGAGTTTCTCATTCCAGCTGGAGGAGTTCAACTGGCTCGAATAGCGGTTGTATGCGTGATACTGGTAGTTCGCCTGACCGGTCACGCCCCAGTTCTCTCCCTTGTAGTCGGCGGCGACGCCGGGATTGACGCTCCAGTTGGAGCCGTTCTTGCCGTGGCGCGTCGAGTCGGTGTTGGAGTCGAACGTAAAAGAACACGAGACATACGGCTTGAGCGTGAGGCGGTCGCCAATCTTGAAGCCCTGCGGACGGTCGTTCTCGCCTGCGAACGCGCAGACGGAAAGCGCCGACGCGATAGCCGCGGTTGTCAATTTAGCCTGTTTCATATTACTAGTTCCTTGGGTTTAAAGTTGGATTTAAGCATCTTGGAATCGTCTTTCAAACATCCTTGTTCGAGGTCTGCAGCCGCCTGCCGTGCGGCACCGCGTTCGATTCATCTCCCACTTGACAGGAAAGGTTTGCAAGTTCCTCCGGGACGATCGATCGATGCAAGTGCGGCGGCGGGCGGCGGCGACTCCAAGATGGCTGGCCTCAGAAGCTCTGGAAGGGGTAGGGCCTAGGCTCCACGTAAGGCTCGTAGTCGGAAACGCTGTCACCGCGCTTCGCTTCGGAATTCCAAGGCGCTTCCGGAATCGTCGTCTTCGGAACGGTATCGACGGAGGGGCCGACGGTATAGGGCAGGCCCGCCGTCGTAGAGCTGGAGAAAGTCGAGTCGACGAACGACGGATCGCTGCTGCCGAGGTCTGCGAGAAGCGGCGTCATACCCTGCGCAGGCGCAAGCGTCATCACTACGTCGGCATCAGGTGCATCGCCGGCATCGGTAGCGCCGAGAACGCTTTCATACGAAGACTGTCCGGGAGTGGAAGTGCCCGTCGCGCCAGCGGTACCCTGCGCACCTGCGCCAGCGGCGCCA
>DEWI01000163.1:0-308 GCA_002363575.1 Verrucomicrobia bacterium UBA3214
GGGGGGGGGGGGGGGGGGGTGAAAATCTGCCTGCAACCGCCCCGCGCGCTGTTGCAGGCGCGGTTTCAACGAGGTTATGGCGATTTTGGCGGTTCATATGGCCTGGCACTTCCGGATATTATGGTATCTTGTCTTTATGCCTGCCGTGGCAGTATTTTCGTCGGCTTTGCAAATGTCTTTACCGTTGGCGAATTCCACGCCCTTTTCCCATGATTTACTGACATTGTATCATATTCCGTCAGTTCGCGCAATGGCGAATCGCAGAAAACCACCAAACGGAACCGGCGAATCGCCAAGCCCTTTTCAGG
>DEWI01000163.1:462-3308 GCA_002363575.1 Verrucomicrobia bacterium UBA3214
TCGCGAGCAGAAGCGACTGGAGTCGTGAGCAGAAGCGACTAGGGTCGCAAAAAGAGGCGACTATGGTCGCGAAAAGAGACGACTGGAGTCGCGAAAGGAGGCGACGAAAACGAGGCCGCCGGCGGGTTCCGGGGGTGCGCCTTTCGGATGGAGGGCGCTATGTGCGAGGGCTGGGGGGAGGGCGCGGATCCCGCGCCCTCCCGTCGAAAAGACGCGGGAGAGCGGAGGGTTTCGGAATGGGAGCGTCACTTTTTCATTTCCAGCACGCAGCCGACGATATGATGGTCGCTCAAGCGCAACTGGTCGTCCGCCGAAAACAATTCTTTTACGTCAAAGCCCTTGACGACGACATTGTCGAGAAATTTGTATTGGCCCGTATTGGCGACGGTGTATCCGGCCTTGTCGAATACAGGGTCAAACTCGTTCACGCCGAGGAAATCCGGCTTCAATCCGTCGATCATCGCGCGGTATTCGGCGCTTTTCGCGGCGGATTCGTCTGCGGCGATGGCCGTATGTTTAGCTAAACCGTGCGCGAAATGCCCTATATTCCATTGGACGACTTTGAATGCGGCCTGCACCGGGCGGCGCCCTGCACCGTCGGATGGCGCCGGGGCGCCGGCGGCGCAAGCCCGCAGCCCCGCCGCGCAAAGCGACAGAACTGCAAGCGCCGCCGCCGCGGCGCGCGAAAAGCCGAATTCCGCAAAGCCGGACATCGTCTGCATCCTTTATATATTGTACCTTCCCGAGCCGGAAGGCGCTTGGCCGGCGGCGGAATTACTTTTCGCTGTGCGAAAGCACGCGGCAGCCGTCTTTGCAAATCAGCACGAGGTCTTCGATGCGCACGCCGAGTTCGCCTTCGAGATAGACGCCAGGTTCGATGGAATGCACCATGCCTTCTGCGAGGACGGCTTTGCTTTTCTGCGCCACGACGGGCGCTTCGTGGATCTCCAGCCCTACGCCGTGGCCGAGCGAATGCCCGAACGCCTTCCCCAGCCCGCGCTTGGCGAGAACGTCGCGCGCGACTTTGTCGAGCGCGCTCGCGCCGATCCCCGGACGCGCGGCGGCGATCGCCGCGAGGTTGGCGGCGAGCACGGCCTCGTAAACTTCGCGGTACTTGGCACTCGCGCCTTTGCGCGGCACGATGTTCCGCGTCATGTCCGAGCAGTAGCCGTCGAGCTTGACGCCCATATCGACAAGCACCGGCTCCTTGCCGTCCCATACGGTATCGTCCGGAACGTGGTGGCATTCGGCGGCGTTCTTGCCGACGCAGACGATCGTGTCGAAAGCTTCGCCATCTCCGCGGTCGATCATGAGATGGCGGATCGCGCGCGCCATGTCTTTTTCGGTCATGCCCGGCTTGAAGGAAGCGCGCGCGGTCTTCCATATTTCATCGTTTAGCTTGGCGGCGGCGGCGAGCTTCTCGATTTCCTCTTCCGTCTTCACCGCGCGGATGCCAAGGACGTCCTTGTAGATATCGACGTACTTCGCATTCGCGGGTCCCTTCTTCTTCAATTCCTCGAATTGCGAGACTTTCATGTTGGACTCGTAGCCCGCGCGCAGCCCCTTCGCGCGGATGCCGGCGGCTTTCGCGAACGCGCGCAGCTCGAACTTCTTTATATCCCTCGTCTCCAGCCACGGCGCCACGCGGTGCGCCATGGGGATGTAGCGGAAATCGGTGTGGAAGACGGCCGCGCCGTCCGCGCAGACGGCGAGAAGCGCGTTGTCGCAATCTATTCCCGTGAGTGCGCGGACGTTCGCCTGGTCGCGGACGATCGCGATGTCGATGCGGCGCTTCTTCAGCGTCTTGCGGAACTGCTCGAGGCGCGGCGCGCACGGCGCCGCATTTTCGGCTTTCTTCATCTTTTCCCTTCCTTTATAATTGATGCAAACTCCGTTTCGCGCGGCGCCGCCCTTTCACAGCTCGTCGATGCTGGACATTTGCGGCAGATAGACGGACTCCTTGATTTCCACGTCTTGCGAATTGAAAAAGTATTCGCCCGCGAACGGCTCCACGGTGATCGTCTCCTTGGCCTCCGCAGACGAGAACGAGCCGCTTGCGCCTGTCGCGACGAGCGCCTTCTTGCCGGCCTTCACGCGCAGCGAACGCTGCAAATCGAGCGACGTTATGATGTAAGAGGCGAAGGAAAACAGCGCGCTCATCACCAGCGCCAGCACGAGCATGCCGATCGAAAGCTCGATGAACGCCTGGCCGCCGCGCGCCGCGCCGCGGCCGCCGCGCCGCGCTCCCGCCGTCGATCTATGCGCCGTCTCCGCCATCTGCCGCCAATGCTCCGTAGAATACCGATTGCCGCGCGCGCGCATCAATGGCCGTGGCTCACGCCCCCGGAGGAGCACGTGCATTTGCCGCAGCAGTTGCACGTGACGGTCTGGACGCATTCACCGGCGTGGAAGCGCAGCCAGTTCTTTCCGCGCGAATGAAAGGACGCCCTCTCCCAGGTCTTGAGCTGCTGGCAGTACCAGCAATCGGCGCCGGACCGCGGCCCGCTGACGATGTATTCGGGCAGATGCTTGCGCACGTGCATTATCCAGTCGTAGTCGGCGGTGGCGAGACTTTCGCCATCGACCATGTCCACGCCGACGAGCCGCACGTCCGTCATACACGGCACGACGAAATTCCGCAAGTCCGTCACCGCGCGCTCGCCCAGCGAGCCGAAAGGCTTGGCGGCGGCGTTCCATGAAATCTGCGTCTGCGTGTCGGTGGAGAAGCTCGTCGTCGTCTGGAGCGTGCGGCATACCGCCGCGCACCCTCTGACGTTGTACGCATCCTTTATGCCGCCGAGTATCGGGAAATCGAACGCTTCGGCGCCGCCGTTGCTTTCGCGCGC
>DEWI01000138.1 GCA_002363575.1 Verrucomicrobia bacterium UBA3214
TCTTCGACACCGACGACGGATAGCCGTTTCGGACGCGAAACGCCGAAAACCACATCCCGAAACGCACTTCAGCCTTTATCCATGCGGGTGCGGCGCATTTCCACACTCAGAAAATGGGTAAACTCCAGCCGTCCCGGCGGCCACGGGGTTTTCCGGTCCGCCGCCGGCGTGCGGCGCCGAACGGCAGGCGCGCACCTGGCGCGTATTGTATGGTATAATATCGGCCATGGCGGAGAAGACGAAACCGGATCTGGCTTTCGAAGAAAGCGTTGAAGGCATTCCAATGGGGATCGACGAAGCGGGGCGCGGCCCGCTCGCCGGTCCGGTCTATGCCGCCGCCGTAGCGATGGCGCTGGAAGACGCGCGCACCGCCATCGCCGGCCCATGGCGCGATGTCGCAGACTCGAAAAAGCTCTCGCCGAAAAAACGCGCCTCTCTCGCCGCGATCATAAAAGCCACGCCCGGCTGCGCATGGGCGGTGGCCAGCGCCTCCCCGCGGGAAATCGACGAACTCAACATTCTGCGCGCCACGCACCTCGCAATGCGCCGCGCGGCGGAAACGGCCGCCGCAGCGCTGTCCGCGGCACCGCGCATCACGATTCTTGTGGACGGCCTGCCTGTAAAGACGCTGCCCTTCCAATCTATCAATATAATCAAAGGCGACGCCAAGAGCCTGCTCGTCGCCGCCGCATCAATATTGGCGAAGACCGCGCGCGACGCCGATTGCGACCGTCTCGAAGCGCAGTATCCCGGCTATGGCTTTGCAAAGCACAAAGGCTACCCGACCGCACAGCACCTGGAAGCGATTGCGCGCCTCGGTCCGTGCCCGGAGCACAGATTCTCTTTCGCACCGCTGAAAAACCTCGCCGCCGCCGCAACGCCATGAATATAGGCGCGAGCGCACGGCGGTCTCTGCCGCATCCGCCGCCCTCTGCGGCCGCGCGCGCGAAACAAACCACAATACTTGCCGGAACAACAGGATGAACCTTTTCGATACGCACTGTCATTTCGAAACGCGGGACGAAAACGAAATCTCCGCGATCCTTTCAAGAGCCGCCGCCGCCGGCGTATCGCGAATTGTGGCGGTGGGCGGCTCGGCGGAATTGAACGCATCCGCGCGGATCGCGGCGGACATCGCATCGCGCGACAGCTCGCTGCCGCGCGTTTTCGCGGCACTTGGATGGGATCGCGACCAATGCGCCACGCCGCCGGACGAATCGCCCGCGCTCCCCCGCGTCGCCGGCGGCATCCCCGTCGCCGCCGTAGGCGAAATCGGCCTCGACTACCACTATTCCCCGGAAACGCGCGACGCGCAGCGCGCTCTGTTCGGAGCGGAGCTGGAGCGCGCGCGCGCGCTCGATCTCCCAGTCGTCATCCACACGCGCGAAGCGGACGAGGATACTCTCGGACTTCTACGCGAAATACCCTCGCGCGGCGTGATACACTGTTTCACCGGGACGCCGGAGTTTTGCCGCGCGCTACTCGACCTCGGCTTCTTCATCTCGATTTCCGGCATCGTCACCTTCCGCCTGGCGGACAACGTGCGCGCAAGCGCGCTTGCCGTGCCTGACGATATGCTGCTGATCGAAACGGATTCGCCATTCCTCGCGCCGGTGCCGATGCGCGGCAAGGCCAACGAGCCCGCCTTCATCATCCACACCGCGAAATTCCTCGCCGGGCTTCGCGGCGTCGATGCGGAAACGCTCGCCGCGCAGACGGCGGAAAACGCAATGCGCGCTTTTGCCGCCGCGCCTGCGCGCACGTCGTAAGCGCGCCGGTCATTCGACAGGCGACATGCCGTCCGGCATGCGCGGCTCGAGCAGATACAAGAGGCGATCCAACTTGCCTTCGATGCGGTCAAGCTTCGTCTCGATTGCGTCGCCGCGTTCATCTAGCTTCGTCTCGACTCGCGAGACTTCGCTTACGATGGTGTCTTCGAGATGCAGAGAATCGATGCGCTCACGTATGTACCAAAGCCAAAGCGACGCGGAAAGGATGAAGAGCAGGAGCAGCGATATTGCAAGGCGCTTGAGCGCGCGCACGATGCGGCTCGGCCTTTGGACGATCATCACGGTCTCGACTGTTTGTTGGCTCATGGGCGTTTTGCTTTGACGATTGCGAATGTGTTTGCGCGCGAGACAGGGCGGCGCCGCCTAGTCTTCCGCCGAAGCGTCGGGGTCTTTCAAGGATATGCCTACGTCCTTCATCGTGATTGTCATGAGCTGCTCGCGCGTGGGAGTCTCGAATTCGGCCAGACGCATCGCCTGGCGCTCGATCGTCTTCTCGAACAAATTGCGCACCCAGCGGCCGTTGCCGAACTTCCTGTCGCGATCCTTCGTCTTCAAGGCGATATACGGCACTATCCAGCGCTCGACATCGTCCGAAAGAACGTACTGGGCGGACTTGGCTCGCATGCGGAAAATATCCGCCAGCTCCTCCGCCGAATAGTCGGGGAAGTGGATATAGCGGTTGAAGCGGCTTTCCAGTCCGGGATTGGCGTCGATGAACCGCTTCATTTCGTCGGTGTATCCGGCGACGATCACGACGAGGCGGTCGCGATTGTCCTCCATGCGCTTCAAGAGCGTCGCGATGCATTCGGCGCCATAGCCATTCTCGCCATCGCCTTCGGTAATCGCGTAGGCTTCATCGATGAACAGCACGCCGTCAAGCGCAAAATCGATCACCTTTGCCGTCTTCTCGGCGGTCTGGCCGACATAGCCGGCGATCAAGCCGCCGCGATCGGTTTCCACGAGATGCCCCTTCTTTACGATGCCAAGCGCGCGATAGACGCGCGCCATGATGCGCGCGACAGTCGTCTTGCCCGTGCCGGGATTGCCGGTGAAGACCATGTGATAGGAGACTTTCGGCACCTTTAGGCCCTCGGCCTCGCGCATCTTGTTCACCTGCACGATGCGCGCGAATTTCGCCACCTCCTGCTTGACTTCCTTCAGGCCGATAAGTCCGTCAAGTTCTTTCAGCACGTCCTCGAGCGTCTCGCCGGCATTCTCGGGCGCGGCGGTATATGAAACGCCAGGCGGGATTTGCGCTCCGCCATCGGCCTTCCCGGCATCCGGGCCGACTACATCGACGACCTTTTTCGCTACGCGGTCAGCCAAAACGCCCGGCGTTGCCACGACGTCGGCGCCGTCCTCGTCCTTGACATGAATCGGGCGTTTGATCGCCAACGCGGCGACCACACAGACAATCGCCGGGCCGTATAACGAGCCGCCAAGTCCATTCAACATGCCGCCGCGATGCAGCAGCCAGCGCACGAACAACGCGAGCGGAAGAAGCAGCAGCAAATAAGCGAGCGCGCTGACCATCGCGTCATAGCTCAACGCAAGATCGAGCGCTGCCAGCAACACTATCTGGAGAAGGCAGCCAATGCCCATGCCATGCGTCCATTTCGCTTTCTCCGCCATTCGACACCTCCTGATATTTAATTGCCCGGAACACACCGGCCGTCGCGGCCGTTCAGCCCAGCCACGTCCAGAAGTAGATATAGGCGCAAACCACCAGCCCGACGACGATGCAAGATGCGCAGACATCCACCCAGTTCCAGGATTCGCGATTCTCTTTGCGGAATGCGTCGTCGAGGCAATGGAAATTCAAGCCGTTCAAGCTTGCCGGGGCGGGCGCTGGCGCCGTGAGCGAAGCCGCGGCGGCGATCGCGATGGAAATCGCGAGCAGTATTCCGGAGAAATAGAAATCCTGGATCAGCACCCAGCCGTATTCATTGCCCCAGATCGCATTCGCCGCGAGCTTGAGCATGCCGAGAATGAATCCTAGCGACAGCCCCCATACCGCGCCGCGAAGATTCATGCGCTTCCAGAACAGCCCCATGACGAAGACGGCGACGATCGGCGGCGCCAGGAACGACTGCACCGCCTGGATGTACATATAAAGCCCGCCGCCGGAAATCGCCTTCATCACAGGCAGCCACAAGAGGCCCAGCAGCGTCATCACCACTGTCGTGGCGCGGCCGATCGCGACGAGCTTGCGTTCAGGCGTCTGCGGCTTCAACTTCTGGTACACATCGACCGTGAAAAGCGTCGAGACGGAGTTGAAGAGCGACGCGAGAGAACTCATCAGCGCCGCGATCATGCCGGCGACGACAAGCCCGCGGAAGCCCACGGGGAGAAGCCGCTGGACAAGCGTGGGGAAAACCGCATCGCTTTGCAGCGCTCCGCCCTCCTTGAGAGGGATTGCGAAAACCGTGCCGTCGATCGCGATCTGGTTGTGGTGGAGCGCGAAGCCGAGCATTCCCGGCACCAGAAAGAGGAAGACGGGGCAGAGTTTGAGCGCGGCGCCCCAGAGCGCGCCGCGGCGCGCGTTCGTCAGATTCTTCGCCGCCAGCGTACGCTGGATGATGAACTGGTCAGTGCACCAGTACCATACGCCGATCGTCACGGATGCTATCGCCACTCCAAGCCAAGGGAACGCCTTGTGCGAAAGCGAATGCCACAGACCGAATTGCTCGACGTTGCCGGTCGCCTTCACAGTCTGCTTGAGGACTTCCCAGCCGTCGCAAATGCCCTGCGCCGTCGTGCCATCGGCAAGCAGCGCGCCGGAATTCCCGAGGTGGTAGAGCGCGAACGCCGTCACGGAAAGCGTGCCTGCGAGGATTATGCCGGTCTGCACGAGATCGGTGTACACAACGGCGCAAAGGCCGCCGATGGATGAATAAAGCCCTGCGAGAATCACCGTGCCGAACGCGCCGATCCAGAACGACGAGATCGTGACGCCGGCGATTTCGAGCTGCACCTCCGGCATCATCACTTCGAAGAACAGCGCGCCGGCATAGACCGTGACGGATATTTTTGTCAGCACGTACGCGGCGAGCGAGACGAGCGAAAGTATCCAGCGCGCACGCGCGCCAAAGCGCCGCTCGAGGAATTCCGGCATTGTCGAAACCCCGGATTTGTAGTAGAACGGCAGGAAAACCCAGCTCATCATCACTATCACCCACGCATGCAGCTCCCAATGCGCCTGCGAAAGCCCAGACGACGCCCCGGAGCCGGCCAGGCCGATCAAATGCTCGGAGCCGATATTCGCGGCGAAAATGGAAGCGCCGATCGCGAGCCAGCCGACGCTGCGCCCGCCGAGGAACAAGTCTTCCCCGGATTCGATTTTCCTGCGCCGCAACGCGAATACCACTACGCCCGCAAGCAGGCCGAAGTAGGCGAAGATCATCGTCCAGTCGATCCATGTAAGCATGCCTGCCTCCGTATTCCTTTAAAATTCCACGCCGTTGACTTACAAAGCGGCCTCGAACGCCTTGGCATAGACGGCGAAGACGTCCGCAGCCAGCTTCGCGTAGGCAGCGCGCACGCCAGCGGCGGCATCTTCCAGCGAATACGTCCAGAAGCGGCCGTCGAACGAGCTTTCCCAGTCGTGCACGCCGGTAGCAAGCACGGAAAAGTCTTCGCCGATCGCGACGGTTTTTATTCGCGTGGAGCCGAATTCAATGCCTACAGAGCTGCGCCCCGCCGCAATATATGCTGCTTCGTATTTCACTGCATCTTCTCCGGTTTCGCCGGATATGATACCATTTTTCCGCGCGGCGCGCAAACGCCCGCGGGCACCGGCGCATCGGCTTTGCCGAGGGCCGCCGGCGCGAATTCGCGGCCTGACGGCTCAGTTGTTCAGCGTCAGCACGGGATCGGAATACGGCGCGGCGGGATCGACCACGGCGAAAGACACGAACGCGGGCGCGCTCCACATCGTCCCGTCCCCTTTCGAAAACACCGCGAGATCGACTCGCTTGACGGGGGACATCTTCGTGCGGTCCAGCGTTATGCGCGCGACATCGTGCGCCACGCGCTCTACTTTCGCCGCATCTTCGCCATGGACGATGCGGAACTCGAACTGCGAGCCGCCGGCCGCCTTCACGACGAACGTGCGTTTCTCGCCGGGCTCGCGGAGCACGAACGCCCATGCACACGCCGTCGCGTACGTCAATTCCGGCAGCGACGACGCCTTCTTCGCCTCCGCCTTCTTGTCGGAGGCGACGCCGGCGATGACGGCGAGCGGCGGAATATCGGCGATATTCATCGCCGCAGCCGCTTTCTTCATGCGCGCGACATCCACGCCGTTCGTCGGGAAGCACGTCGGATTGGCCTTCGGCCCGAGATAATCGGCGTCCGACGAAACGTCGCGCAGCGACCGGCGCAGCAAAGCCTGTATCGTCGGCGCGAGGCGCCCCGTCGCCACGAGAGAATCCTTTACGTCTTTCTTGAACGACCTGCTGGCTTCGAGAGCCGCGGCAAGATAGGGCCGGTCCGTGAACGACGCGCCTTGCGTCGCGATCCAGTAAGGCGCGACAGACGCGAAGACATCGCCGTATCCGCCGGCGGAGAAATCGTAATCCTTGACTGCGGGGAAGACCCAAATCTGGTTGGAGAGGTAGAACTTCGCCATGGCCTGCATCCGCCAGGATTCGCTCGTCATCAACGCGCGGGGAAGCGAGCGCCAGTACGGCCCCTGCGTAAGCGCGCGCGAGCAATTCCCGAATACGGGATACGGGAACAATATGTTGGGGAAATCGAGATCCGCACCGCGCCCGCGCCCGTCTGCATCCAGGCCGACTTCGGTAAGGCCCGGCCATTTTGCGACATCGATGCGCGAATGCCCGCCGTCGCGATTCATGTACAGCTCGCCTTCGTTCGGGCCGGCGCCTGTCTTCGAAAGCTTCATTTGCGCCTCGAAGCACCCGAAATCGAAATTCCACGAGAGATTGAGTTCGCCGAGATGCACGCGCTCGCCGAAACGCCCGTACGCAGGGATCGTCGCGAGCGGCCCGGAGAATACAGGACGGCGCGCGCGCTCGCGCGCGTATTCCACAAGTTCCTGGAAGCGCGGCGTACCCGCTATGCGCTTCAAATCTCGGTCCTTGGAAATCGCCTCGGCGTCGCGGAAGCCAAGCTCGATCGCCTCCTCCAGCGCCTTGTAGGCAGGCTCTGGATCCTTGAAGTACGCCAGCGCGCACGCGAGATTGTAATGCCATACGGGATCGTCGGGAAGGAGCGCGACGCCCTTCTCGCACGTTTCCCGCATTGTCTCGGTATCGCCCTCGCGCAGCGCTTCGATGAATTGGTTGCGAAGCTCGACGTGCCGCAAGTGGCACGACGGATACTCCCAGAGGGAAAGCACGGCAAATACTGCGGCGAATATCGTATTCATGGCTTGTATGTCCGGTTGGTTGAAAGCATTGCGCAAGGGCGGCGCGTCATCTGCCGACGCGCATCCAGCTTGGCAGTTTCACCATCTTCGCTTCACGGCTCTGGTTCGTCGCCATCGACGCCGGCGAGCCGATCGACGGAGATTCGAGCGCCGCGAGACGCGCCAGCATCGTCTGCTGGCTCGTGGCATGCTGGCGCTGCAACTCCTCGCTGCGCTGACGCTCCGCCATAAGCTCCTGTTCGCGCTTCGCGAGCTGTTCGCGCAGCGCCTGCATTTCGCGCTGCATCTCGGTGATATCCTTCATCTGCGCGGCGGCGCGGGCGCTCTCGGCATTGCGAAGCCGCAGCTTGTCGGCAAGCTCGGCGATCTTGCGCTCGGCGTCGCGCGCCTGGCGCGCGCTCAAGCGCTGCAGCTCTTCGTAATCGCGGCGGATTTGCGCCGTCCTCGGATCCTCTGGGCGATTGGCGAGCGCTTTGCGCGTCATTTCCTCGATATTCGAGCCTGCGCGTTTCAAGAGCGCATGCCGGCGCTCGAGGAGGCGTTGCGAGCGCTCCTGGTGGCGGCTGCGGTAATCTTCCGCCTCGCGGCGCTCCTGCTCGAGTTCTGCGGCGAGTTCCTCCGCCTCCTTCGTCATTATGGTATATACGGCGGCCTGTATGCTCGCGACTTCCGAGGCCGTCTGCGGAAGGCGGCGGATTTCATCTTCCAGCGCCTTGATCTGCTCTTTGAGCTTTTCTTCGCGCCTCGCCGCCTCGCCAGCCGCGGCCTCCGCCTGCGCGCGCAATTTCGCTTCGCCTTCCTCCATCGCCTTCGCGGCGGCATCGAGGCGCGCCTGGAGATCGTCGATATGCCGGCGCTCTTCATCGGCATGCGTCTTCGCTTCCTCCGCGGCGGCATCGAGGCGATTGCGGAGTTCGCTATTGTAGCGCCGCTCCTCTTCGAGAAGCCCTTCAAGCTCTTTCACGCGCCGCTCGTCGACCACGATCTTCTCGACTTCCTTTTCGACGATCTTCTCGACCGGCACTTCCTTGACGACGAGTTTCTCGACGACGCGCTCGATCGGCACTTCGACGAGCTTCTCGACGATTTTCTCGACCGGCACTTCGACGATCTTCTCGACCTCCACGGGAACCTCGACCTTGACGATCCTCTCCACGATCTTCGGCGGCTCGTCATCGACGGCTTCGCTCTGCGGAGCTTCCTGCGCGTCAAGCGGCGCGGGAAGCCCGGCTTCCTCCGCGGAAGCGGCGGCACCGGCGGAATCCTCGGTTGTCGGCGCGGCGTCGAAAGCCGGGCGCGTCTCCACCATGCGAGCCGTCTTAGGCAGCCGCCCGGATGCGAGAAGCGTCTCCGCCGCGACGCGGTTGAACGGCCCGCGCGCCTTGCCGTCGCCTATATCGATGGCGAAGCGCATATCGAGGAACGGGACGTCCTCGACGCGCCGCCAGTTCTCCTGGTCGGTGGAAATCTCCTGTCCGGGCTGTATGCGACCGACCCTCGCCCATTCGACGAGTTTCTCTCGCGTCTCCGGCCCGAAGACTTCGCCCTGCGTACGCAAATACCACATTTCGCCGTCGTCCATCACGACCTCCGCTTCATCGGTTCATTTCCTAATTAGCGTATGTGCAAAAACTTTCCGGGCACCGCGGCCGAACTATCGCCAAATTTCTCGCCGCGCGCATGCGCGCTCATCGCTGCCCCATGCGGAATTTCGCCGCGGCGATTTCGCGCCGCGCCGCCGCCTCCAGCTCAGCCATGTCTCGAAAGCCGGCGTCGCGGAACATACCACCGAACAATCCTCTCCCGGCCTTCGTTTTCGGCGCCTGCGGCGCCTCTACGTAAACAGGCTTTTCGACAATCTTCTCGACCGGGACTTCCACGCGGACCTCCTTGACGACGACTCTCTCGACAGGGACTTCCACGCGGACTTCCTTCACAACCGTCTTCTCGACGATCTTCTCCACCGGCACCTTCTCGACGACAACCCTTTCGACGATTTTCTCGACCGGTACTTCGACGCGCACTTCCTTGACTACCGGCTTCTCGACGATCTTCTCCACCGGCACTTTCCGGACGACCACCCTTTCGACGATCTTCTCGACCGGTACTTCGACGCGCACTTCCTTGACCACCGGCTTTTCGACGATCTTCTCGACCGGCACTTCGACGCGGACTTCTTTAACGACCTCCTTTACGGCCGCCGGCGAATCCGCGCCGGCGCGCGCATATACCGCGGCCCCCTCCGGCAGCGCCCCGGACTTGCGCAGCGATGCTACCACGTCTTTGTGGAACGGGCCGAAGAAACGCCCGCGCTCCACTTCGACAATGTAATCCATGCAAAGCGCTTTCAAGGCCGGCGATGGCATCCATTCGCGACGATTTCTGGATACGGAACCATCTGGCGTTATCCGCCCCTCGCTCGCCCATTGCGCCAACTCCGGAATACCGGCGGGACCGTAAACGCTCCCGTCGGCATTCCGGAAATACCACTCTTCCTTCGCTGCCACGTCATGTTTCGCGGGCGCGCGGCAAAAGCGTCTGCCGCATCCCGCCGGTTTGTCGCATCCGGTTCGCTGTCGCCGCCGCATAGCGGGGAATGCGGCTTTCTGGCAGGCCGGCGCGGCGCCGGATCGCGCCGGCCGCCATTTCAGAACTGCACTCTGCCGACGTGCCAAATCTTCTCGGCGTACTCCTTGATCGCGCGGTCGGACGAAAAACGCCCGGAGCGCGCGATATTAACGAGCGACATCCTGTTCCACGTCTCGACGTCCCTGTACGTGGCATCGACGCGCTCCTGCGCGGCTATGTAGCTTTCGAGATCGCCGAGAAGCATGTAGTAGTCGTTGTAATCCAGCAACGTGCGGATGATCGGATCGAAAAGCCCGGGATCCAGCAGCGAGAAGACATTGTTCTTGATCATGTCCAGCGCCTGGCGAATCTCCGGATTCTTGCGGTAGTAGTCGCGCGAAACGTAAGTCGGGCGCCTCCTCGCGACATCCTCCGTGCGCATGCCGAAGAGGAACATGTTTTCATCGCCGACTTCCTGGTTGATTTCGACATTCGCGCCGTCGTACGTGCCGAGAGTCAGCGCGCCGTTCATCATGAACTTCATGTTGCCCGTTCCCGAGGCCTCCATGCCGGCGAGCGAAATCTGCTCGGAGACGTTGGAAGCGGGGATGATCTTCTCGGCGAGCGAGACGCGATAGTCTGGAAGGAACGCGACGGAAAGCTTGCCGCGCGTGCGCGGATTCGCGTTCACGACGCCGGCGATTCCGTGGATCAAGCGGATTATCAGCTTGGCGATGTAGTAGCCCGGCGCGGCCTTTGCGGCGAAAATGAAGCTGCGCGGCACGGGATCGAACTTCGAATCGCTGACGAGGCGATTGTAGAAGATGATGATGTAGAGCGCGAGCAGGAGCTGGCGCTTGTACTCGTGAAGCCGCTTGACCTGCACGTCGAAGATCGCCTCCGGATCCAGCCCGATGCCGAGATTCGTCCTGACCCAGTTGGAAAGCTGCCCCTTGTTCGACCTCTTGATCTTCGCAAGCGCCGAGAGGAAATTCTTGTCCCCGGAGAACTTCTCGAGCTTCTTCAGCTCTTCGAGTTTGGTGATCCACTTGTCGCCGATCGACTCCGTGATAAGCTCTGCGAGAGCGGGATTCGCCTTGAGGAGCCAGCGGCGCGGCGTTATGCCGTTTGTCACGTTGAGGAACTTCTCGGGCCAAAGCTCGTAGAAATCCTTGAAGAGCGATTCCTTGAGAATCTGCGTATGCAGCTCGGCGACGCCATTTACGCTGGAAGCCGCGACGAGGCACAAATTCGCCATGCGCACGTAGCGCTCGCCGTTCTCGTCGATAAGCGACATTCTGCGCAGGCGCTTTATGTCGCCGGGATACATCGCGGAGATGCTCTGCAGGAAGCGGCCGTTGATTTCGTAGATGATCTGGAGATGGCGCGGCAGGATGCGCTCCATCATCGCGACTGGCCACTTCTCCAGCGCCTCCGGGAGAATCGTATGGTTGGTGTAGCCGACGGTCTTGCACGTCAGCTCCCACGCCTTGTCCCACTCCATGCCCTCGTTGTCGATGAGGATTCTCATCAGCTCCGGGATCACGAGCGCGGGATGGGTCTCGTTGAGATGGATGAAGACTTTGTCGGGGAGGGAATCCCAGCCTTCGTTCGTCTCGCGATAGCGCCGCAGGATGTCCTTGAGCGAACACGCGACGAAGAAATACTGCTGGCGCAGGCGAAGCTCCTTGCCGGCGGTCGTGTTGTCGTTGGGGTACAGCACCTTTGTGAGGTTCTCCGAGAGCACCTTCGTCTCTACCGCCTCGACATACGAGCCTTTGTTGAAGTCGGCGAGGTCGAATTCATCGACGGCCTTCGCGCTCCACAGCCTGAGAGAGTTGACGGCCTTGCTGTAGCCGACGATCGGCAGATCGTAGGGGAGGCCTTCGACCTGCGCTTCGGGCACCCAGCGCCACTGCTGGCGTCCCTTGATGTTCGCGTATTCGACATGGCCGCCGAAGCTGACGATCTGCTTGTGCTCCGGGCGCTCGATCTCCCACGGGTAGCCGTTCTTGAGCCAGGAATCCGGCTCTTCGACCTGGCTGCCATCGACGATGCGCTGGCGGAAGATGCCGTAGTCGTAGCGCAGGCCGTATCCCGTGCCGGCGATATCGAGCGTGGACATGGAGTCCAGGTAGCAGGCGGCGAGGCGCCCGAGGCCGCCGTTGCCGAGGCCGGCGTCGCTCTCGTAATCGCGCAGGTCGTTCCAGTTGATGTCGTACTCCTTGAGAGCGTCGCGGCAAAGCTGGTCGGCCTTGAGATTGATTACGTTGTTGCCAAGCAACCGCCCCATCAAGAATTCGAGCGAGAGGTAATAGACTCTTTTGACGTTCTGGCGGCGGTATTCCTGCTGCGTGTCGATCCAGCGCTCGACGATACGATCGCGGACGGCGTGCGCAAACGCGGTGTACTGGTCGCGCTGCGTCATGCGGTCGTCGGCCTTGGCGATCGTGTATCTGAGATGCCACGCGAAATCTTCCTTCAGCCCTTCGACTGACATTTCGACGCGACGGTCTTTCTTCTTGCCGGCTATCTTCGTTTCCATCCAATGAGTCCTTGTATCGCTGCTCCAGTGTGGATCACGCCGCTCCGCGCAGCAAACACGCGAAGCGGCACGGGAAATCCTCGCTTATTTGAACAATCCTTTCAACGCGCCGGCGGCCGCACCGCCGACGTCCTTGACGGCATTGACGGCCGCGCCGGCCGCTTCGCCGGTCGCGCCGGCAGCGCCGGCGGCGGCGTCGCCCGCACCGCCGAGAAGCTCGCCTACGGCTTTCGTAGCCTTGGCGGGCGCGCTCGCCGCGGCGTCCGCGGCACCCGTTTCCGCCGCGGCTTCCTTGGCCGCTTCCGCCGGGGCGGCTTCCTTGGCGGCGCCGCCAAGCACGCCGCCGAGCACGCCGGACACGGCCTTGGCAGCCTCGCCAGCGCCCTCGCCGATCACACCGGTGACGGCGCCTGCGCCACTCTTGAGAGCGTCTTTCGCGGCTGTCGCGCCTTCGCTGACAGCGCTGGCGGCGCCGGCGATATCGCCGGCCTTTACAGCTTCGGAGACGGCGCCGGCCACTTTCGCGCCCGTCTCTGTGACAGCGCCGACAGCCTGCGCACCGGTTTCCGCGACGGCCTTTGCGGTGTCGAGGACCTTGCCGACTACGATGCCGAGCCTGTCCGTGACGGCCTTGAAGACGGTATCGACCGCGGAATCGATCGTCACGCCGCCGTCATCCTTGCCGATCCCGGAGATCGTGAAATCTGGCAGGACGATTGGCGCGCCGCCGTAGGTGACTTTGAGATTGCGGACCTGGACAATGTCGATAACGACCTTGACAGGCTCGGATTCCTTCTCGGACTCCTTGGCCTCCGGCTCCGGTTCTTCCGCGGGCTTCTCGTCGCCGGAGAACTTCGCCTTGGCGTTTTCGCCGAGCTTTGCGAAGTTGTCGGCGGCCGGGAAAGCGGCGACGACGCGCAGACCGTCGAGAACGACGCTCTCGATATGGATTTTCTTGGTCAGGCAACTTACAGGGTCGAGCTTGACGTCGAAAGCATCGAGTTCGAGGCAGTTCACCTTGTCGAAACCTTCCGGGTTCGCGAGCGTGACGCCGGCGACGTGCAGCGTGCCCTGATACTGGTTGAGGCCGAACTCCTTCATCTGGAAATTGGAATCGACGATGCGCGGGACGGCGAAGTTGGCGCCGCCCGTAACGGCGGGCCCCACCCACCAAGGCAGCGCTATCACGGCCGCCACCGCAAGGAGGACCAGTACGATGACCGTCCAGAAGATGAACTTAAAGAACTTTTTTATTGCCTTCATGTTAGTGTCTCCACTGTTATTTTAGTCCGGTGTCCCGAACCGGTTGTTTCTACTTCCAAGACGTTGGGCGCCCAACGATCTCCGAATTTCTTTATGCGCGTGCCCCAGAGGCGGCGGATGCTCCGCCCGGCGGACAGCTCCTCGGCTTGCATCATCGCGCCGGTCTTGCGATCGACCCAGACGCGCACGGTGCGCTCGCCTTTCCGCATGACGATGACGCTGCAAACCTGTCCGTGGACGGTCTCGCCCTCGCGCTCGCCGTCGTAGCCGAAATCATCCCACCAAAGATAGTCCAGCGTCAAGTCGCTCCATGTCACGTCGGTGCCGAGGATGCGGCCGCTTTTGTCATACGGGACAAGCGCGCCGGCGCCATCGCGTATTGCGAGACTGGTGACGCCGTTTTCCCGCCGCAATTCGTAGGAATACTCCGCCTGGACGATGCCGCGGCGATTGCGGAGGATAATCCGCCCTTCAATGCGCACGTTCGCCGGGATCATGGCACGGCAGCTGGAGACCAGCGCCGCGGGATCGTCGGGGAGAATCGCGGCGCCGCCATCCGCCGGCGCTTGCCCGCCGAACGACGAAACCGCCGGCAGGAGAGCCGCGAGCGCGCAGAACGCTGCAATAAATCTTCTTGGCATATTTCTTTCCGCGTGCGATGATTGTTTGCGCACCCTGCCCGACGCAATATCCCGGAGTCTCGCGCCTTATTGCCCGGAATGCTCTTCTAGTTTCTCCAGATCGGCGACGCGCGGCCCGCCGATTTTCCGCCCGTGGCGATAGTACCGCAGCGCGGACTTGCGCCCTTCTTCGCCTTCGCCGCGCGCACGAAGCAGAACGCGCGCCATATTGTAATAGGCGTAATGGCTGCGCGGGTTCGAGATAATGCACTGTTTGAGGGTCTTTTCCGCCTCGTCCAGCTTCCCTTCGTACATCTCGATGCGCGCGCGCAGATTGAGCGCCGCCGCGTAGTTCGCATGCTCCGCCAGCAACTCATCGACAGTCGCGCGAGCGCCGGCGGAATCGCCGGCGTTCAGCTTGGCAATCGCCGCCTGCAGACGAAGACGGCGGCTGGGAGCGGCCGCTCCGCCCTTCTTGGCTTCATTGGCGGCGCCAGGCGATGCCGCCGCCGCAGGGGCCGGAGACGCGGCAGGGGTCCGACCGGCCGCAGGCTTCGCGGCAGGCGCGCTTTCGGCTTCGGCTACGACTCGCGTAGCATCGTCGGATGGCGCGGGCTTGCCAGATTTCGCCTCGCGCTGCTTGCGCTTCAGCTCGGCGTATTCGGCTTCGAGGGAAGTCGTATCGGTAATTCTGACGGATTTCGCATTTGCCCGCGCCTGCTGGAGCAGGAGGGAATCGATGGCGGCATTGGCGATCGCGCGCTTGTTTTTGAGCGTTGCGAAGTCTGGCTTATCGACGCGATCTGGATTTTCCAGCTCCACGCGATCGAGTTCCGCAAGCGCCTGGCGATACTTGTCCACGGCCTTGTCGATTTCGCCGTCCGAAGCATATTCGGAGGCGCTGTCGATAAGTTCGCTTGCAAGCTCTATCAATTCCGATATGCGCGGCTCGGCAGAATCGTCGTCGTCGCCAAACGGCCAATACCACGACGAAAAACACGCACAAGGCAGCAATAACGCCGCTACTAGACAAACTTTGCTCATTACGGGCCGTATTATACCATATTTCCCGCCCGCTTGGCGCGGCTCATTTTCCCTTTCGCACACTTTTATTTTGGCGATGCGTTTCCAGACAAGTTGCCGTCCAAGATCGCTCTTTTTGGATTCCGGAGGCTTTCAACCCCGTCTTGGCATGTGGCTTTGGCATGATTCTCCCCGGATAGGCCATGACTTTCCCCTTGACTTCCGATACAAGCAGAAACCTGTCGCCGCCGATCGGGCAAATGGAGTTCCAAAGCATTCTGTCTTTGCCGATCGCGATGCCCGGCGGCGTGGAGACGCCACGCATGGTCCTGAAAGTCCCGTCGGCGGCGATTTCGCTTTTCGGCACGGCGGCGACGCGCGCGATGGAAGTGGGAACCGGATTGCCCGGAAGCGCGCTCTCGTGCCAGGGCAGGAAAATGTAATTCTCGGTGGCGGCGATATACGGCGCGCCGCCATAGACCTTGTTCCACGCGGGGGAATCGGCGAGCGGCTCGAAGCGGACGGGCTTCTTCCAATCGCCGTCCTTCGGGCACATGACAATTTGCGGATGCAGGCGCGTCTTCGGCGGGTTCGCCTCGATGGCGAGATAGCGCCACTTCCCCAGCTCCATCACAACCGGCATTCCGTCGCGGCGGTTGCGGGTGTAGCAGGCGAGTCTGGGCTCGCTCCACGTCTCGCCGTTGTCGGATGTCTCGACATACGAAATATTCTGGAGATCGACCTTTCCGGGGCTGAAGTACGGCGACTCGTCGGCGAAGTATATCTGCGCCCTGCCGCCCTTCAAAGGCAGCACGAACGGCTCCCAGCAGCCGCATCCGCGCGATGGCGCCTCTGGATGGCCGGCGACTTCGGCGCGGTAGATGGTCTTCGGCGGCGACCAGCTCTTGCCGCCATTGTCGCTCGAGAAGACCGCTATCGCGTAATGATGGGCCTTCGGATTCTTCGGCCGCAGATTGCAGGCGTAGATGATGCGCCCGGTATCGAGCTGCGCGAACTCCGCATTCGCCAGCGACACCCACCCCGACTCCGTACCGTTCGTCGCGGCAAAGCGCGTGGCCACCGTCCGGGGCTTCGACCACTTTACCGGCGGCCCCCTCGCAGAGAAGCGCACTCCCATATCGGCTCCGCGGTCATAAGCCAGCATATAGCGGCCATCGGCAAGCTGATGAATGCGCGCATACCCTCCGCCGCCAAGGCAGAATGGCTTGCCCCATTCGATCTCGAAATCGCCCGCGGCGCCGGCGCAGCGAAACGCCAGCGCCAGCAAGACTGATGTTTTCCCCACATGCCCTTCTTGCCGCTTCAAGCCGCCATGCCGCCGCCAGGGGTTATGTCGCAAGAGCGTATGAGCGGCAAAGTCTCGCGTCCGTCGCAATCGAAGGCCGGATAGCCGGCGTCCGCCGGCGATACGCCGAAAAGCCAATCCGCTTCCGAACCGTCGATCTTGATGCGCCCGTCCGGCCAAAGCGAAAGGACCGCCGAAAGCGGCTTCGTCCAGCCGATGTTGTTCGCGGCGCCCGTGTGCGCGGCGATGTATTCTTTCGGGTGCTTGGAATGCTTTTTGCCGTAATAATTGGCGCTGTTCACGTCCCAGTAAAGGATGTTGTCGAGAATGCGTAGATTGTCGCAGTGCATGTGGCCGTTCATAGTCAGCCGCACCGCGCCAGGCCGCCTGCGGTTCGCCTCGTTGAAAACTTCGCACACTTCGCGCGCATTCATTACGGGCGCTCCGTTGCCGCGCTCCAAGCTCTGGTGCGAAAGGACGACGCACGGCAAGGACGAGTTCAGAATCGCGTCACGCAGCCATTCCATCTCGTGCGGCGGAATCCAGTTGATCGTGGAATTTTTCGCGCGCTTGAAATAGTCGCCGTTTTCGTGGTGGATGGAAACGCCAGGCTCGTTGCAGAAGTAGTTGGGATCGAGCACGACAAACCGGAAGCCGCCCTTCTCGAAGAAGTAATGGCCGTCAGGCATGCGGTATGCGTCGCAAGTCTCGCGCCACGAATTGCCGTCCTGATCGTGGTTGCCGAGAATGTGGTAGCCGAGAATCTTGAAATCGTTGTATAGCTTCAAATGCGCCTTTTCCGCGCCAGATTTGACGCCGTGCATGAAGTCGCCGAGATGGATGATAAAATCGCAGCGCTCGCGCTCCGCACGCTCCAAAATCGCCTCGAGGAACGACGTGTTTTCCGTGTTCGTCCATTTCCCAGGCCGATAGTGCAAGTCCGCGAAAACGCACACCTTGAGCGGAGCGACAGCGCTAGAAGCGCAATCGGCGCGGGCACGCGCCCCCCGGCGCAGACGGCGCCGTACGCGGCGACCGCACCTTTCACCCCCCCCTGCGCGAAAGCGCCTTCCCGCGAACGTCCGCTTCGTCATGCATAGTCATTTCCCGTCCCTATCCCTTCTTGCAATTTGCGGAAACCGTGTTTCGCCGCGCCGCGAAGGCGCAAAACGCCGCCGCCGCGCAACATGGCGCGGCGACGGCTGCAGCGGCTATCGTTTCCCGTATTTGCCAGATTCCTCTCCTTTACTGGAATATGAGCATGAATCCCGGGCTGATCTCCCACGTCCAAGTGAGACGGATGCGGTCGGAGCCAAGCGCGCTCGCATCTACCGTGTAGGAC
Organism: Verrucomicrobia bacterium UBA3214; assembly: GCA_002363575.1. Taxonomy (GTDB): domain Bacteria; phylum Verrucomicrobiota; class Kiritimatiellia; order RFP12; family UBA1067; genus UBA1067. The sequence continues at coordinate 17,850 of DEWI01000138.1, forward strand.
TTGGTCCATATCCGTTCCGTTTGCGACCACTCGCCATCCGTGAACTTTTCGATGGTCAGCCGGGGCAGGTACATGTGGCCATCGGAAACGACTCTGTCCGCCGTAATCGTCCACGTCCCGGAAGAGACGTCATACTCGCCACCGGAAACACTGCACGCGCCAGCCGCGCCCGTCTCGCCGATCGCGCCGTTCACAATCGTCACGTTTCCGTTGAAGCGTACCTCGTCGATCGCGCGGTTGTGCGTCAGCGCGAAATCGGGAAGGACGCGGTTGTATACGCGAACCGACTTCACGGTCCCGACGAGCATGCGTTCCGCACCCCTTTGCGCATCCGAGTTCTTCGTGGTGCCGATGGCATACGAATACTCCGGAATGTCGCCAGAAGCATTTCTTTTCTGCCATTCTGGCAACGTAGCATTGCCGATGCTGACGCCGTTGACAAGGGATTTGTCGTATATCGCCGTTGCGAACGGCCCGGACCAGGTCGATTTCGCGCCGTGCGTGGTCTTGTCAAGGAGTTTGAAATACGGCGTCTTTTTTTTGGCATCGTCGTCGTTATTGCGGTTGAAATACACCATGAAGTTGTCGCTCTTGTTGGATGTCTGCCCGAAGAACGCAGGATAAAGGACGAGCTGGTCTTTGTCTTCGTAGTCCGCCGCGATCTGCACGGTCAGAGCGCCGCCGAGCGCGACGGTTCCGCCGATGGCGAAGTATTGCTTGCCTCCGAAGCGGTAGCCGCCGTCGCCCCAAGCGCCGTCTGTCGCGCCCGAGGGGATGCTGGAAGCAAGCGCCGTAAGCGTCGCGTTCTTGCCGCCGCCGAGCGAACCGAGGTTGGCCCATGTCGTCGCATCGTCCGAATGCGGCGCGTCGGCGCCGGCGTTGCGTATGCCGTCGAAGTGCAAAAGAAGCCCGTCCTGGATGTAGTCGTCCGTGTCGTACCCGCCCTTCACGGCGCCCGTCTGAGTCCAAATCCACGAAAGGCGCATTTTGCCGTTCGCCTTCGAGTTCACATAGGTGTAGGAAGCGCCGGCGCCGTCGGAAACGAATTCCCAGGTCTGCGAGTCTTCGTTCCACCTCTCAAGTGCGTACCCGACGGGCGACCAAGCGAACACACCGAACGTCAAATTCGTCGCTGTGAAGGTGTGGGAACCGTTCACCATATAGTCGCCCGCGCCCTCGACGCCCTCAAGTCCGCGCGGATTTTCCGCAACCACGAAATCTGCGTCGATCTTGCCGCTGAAACGCGCGTCATCGACAATGCGGTTCCATTCGAGTTCTTCCTCGGTAAGAACGTCCGTGTAGATGCGCACAGAGCTGACGCGGCCGACGAACGCGCGCATGCCTCTTTGTTTTGAACTGCTTGTATCGGTCTTGTACCCCGTGCCGATCGCATATGTCTTCGCGCCGACGCTGTCGGTTGTGTTGGCCGTCTGCCAGCGGTAGCCGTCGGCGGTGGAAATGCTCACGCGACCGTTTTCGGCGTCGTATATGGCATTGATGCTTGAGCGGGCGCCCGACGGCCATGCGGCTCCGCTTCCGTGCGTAGTTTTCCCAAGCAGCTTGAAATACTGGTAGCCTCTTTGCGCGAGCGAGTCGTAATTCTCGTTGAAATACACGGCATTGTCCATGTCTTCGCCGGTTACGCCCAAAAGGCAGGGATACCATGCCGCCTTTGTGGAGTTTGGCGTAAAGCCGGCGGTGATCTGGATTGTCGCGGCCTTGCCCAGCGTCAGATTGTCGCCAAGCTCGAAGTAAGACTTGCCGCGGAACACGTAGCAATCGTCCTCCCACTCGCCGAGGCTTGTCCAGTTCGCGGTGAACGGATTCGCGATTTCCTTGCGCGTGGCGGCCGCGCCGCCGGAGACGAGGTTGGCCCATGTCGTCGCATCGTCCGAATGCGGCGCGTCTGCGCCGGCGTTGCGTATGCCGTCGAAGTGCGCCACGAGACCCGTCTGCACGTAGTCGCCGACGTCGAAATCCTGCGCCCTCTTCGCGAAGTCGCCGGCAAAGTTCGTATGGCGGATCACGGACGGCGTGAACCGTGCTTCGAACTGCAAAGCCTTGTCGACCTTTACCGTAAGCGTCGCAGAGGATGCCGTGCCGGACGAAACGGCGCGCATATCCCCCGCCCAACCGTCGAAAAGATATTCATTCGCCGGTGTCGCCGCAAGCGTAAGCGTCGTGTTGTATGCGACCCAATACCCGCCGTCGGACTCCGGCGTCAGCGCCGCGCCCCCCGCCGAGACGGAAACCATCCCCTGCGCCGTATTGACGGCATCGGCATACGCCTTCGCATACAACGTGCCGTTCTCGTACTTGTAGTCCGCCGACGAGCCAAATCCGTCCGAATAGGAAAGCGCGGTCGAGGGACTCGCCTCCGACTCGCCCCTCAACACGCCCGTCACAATATCCTTGAAGCACGCGCCGAGCGTTTCATCTTTGTGCGGCGCGAAGAAATGGACGGGCGTTCCGCCTTCGTCTATGCCCACGGAATAGACGAGCGACTTTGAATGGTAGTCCGTCGAACCGTATTCTACGGAGTTGTTTCCGGCAAAGATCGCCAGCGGAACTTCGCTGTCTTGCGTCGGGACTGCGCCGAGGCTCGCGCTTGAAGAGGTTCCGTCATAGTAGAGCGTTCCGGAATTGCCGGGCCCGTCGAGCGCGACGAATCCCCGCTTCGTCCCGGCCCCGGCCCTCATGCCGGCCCATCCCGACCCGAAGTCGTGAAGGCAGCGGGAATAGCCAAGCTCGGAGTTGATATAGAAAAAGCAGAGAAGATTGCCGGCGGCCCCAGTCGATCCGAATATCCTGTGCTGCTTTGCCACTTCCATGTACTGGAAATCGGCGGCGATGCGCATCGTGTGCTTCGGCAGATAGCCGGTGTTTATGGAGTTGACTCCGTAGGCGCGCACGAACGCGCTCTTGCGCAGCTTGCCCGCCGGATAGAGCGCGGCGTATCTCTTCGCGTCGGACGCGGTGAACGCCGCCGGATAGAAACGCACATCGCGAAACGCCACGTCAAGATCCGTTTCCGTGCTTACTTCGTTCCCCTGAGGCCCCGAACACGTGCTGCAGAACTGGAATCCGCCGCCGAATACATAATCTGCGGTGACGATACTCTTCTGATATACGCCGTCGATGTAGAACTCTGCCGTGCCGGCGTTGCCCGTCGCGGGTTTCCTGTAAACGATGACGACCGTGTGGAAGCCGCGCGAGACATCGACGCCGTTGTTCAGCACGTTGCAGCTGCGCTGGCTCTTCTTATTCGTAGCTACTCTAATGTTTTCATCCACGATCATCTCGTTCGGATTGGACGATGCGCAGATCGAAATGCCTTTCCGGTTGTCGGCCGATCTTCTGCCCATCGAAAAGAGGACGCCGTTATGGGTCGTTCCAGGGCGCACGGACATCGCAAACGTCCAGTCGCCCTCGCTGAGAAGCTGATAGATTGTAGTGGAGTTCGCCGACGAACTGCCCGCCGACCATGCGACGTTTATCGGATGGACGGCAGAGTCTGCGCCGTTGGGGCCATCTACCGACAGAACCTTCATATCCGCTCTGTCGCTGTCGCCGAGTTTCGTGTCCGAAAGCGGATCGACCGAGAACCCCGTGCTGCCGCGAAACACCTTCGCGCCGGACGAGAAGTCGTAGCGGAAGAGGTAGCTGTCGAGATCTGTCGCCAGAGCGACATCCGCCATGGCGGCAATCGCCGCCGCGCCTATCATCATGAGCAGTCTTTTCATTTTGTCTGTTCCTTTCGGGTTGTGTTGAAAAAACGAACGCGGCGCGGCGACCTGAAAGGCCGCGCACGCCGCAAATTATACCACTTTCCAGTCCCACGCAACACCCCATAGAATTGGGGGTATGTCGAGGCCTTGACCTTCCTTCGCACGCTGTGGTATAATTTCCATATGATGAAGTTTTCCGGGACACTCACCCTTTCGGTCGTCGTCGCCGCGCTGGCGTTCCGCGCGGACGCTGGGGAACTCGCGCACGACGCCGCCTCGCTTGCGCGGGCGCTGACTGCACAGGACGGCGCAGGGGTGAAGTTCGACTTCTCCGCCGTCGTCACATACGTTTGCACCAACAGCTTCGGCAGGAGCATCAACATCGCGGCGGAGGACGCCTCGGGAGCCGCCCTCGTGTGCACGTCCGACGAGGTCCGGCCCTCCGTCCTGCCGATGCCCGGCGATACGGCGCGCTTCACCGGGGAGGTCAGGGAGAACGTCTACGGACGCAACTTCGCCGTCCTCGACACATACGAGCTCGCATCGCGCGGCAAGGCGCCGACTCCGATGGAGCTCACGCACGATGCGATGCTCAGCGGCTCCTACGACTACA
>DEWI01000130.1:0-5200 GCA_002363575.1 Verrucomicrobia bacterium UBA3214
CCCGAAAAATAGCGTCTCGCGTCGCGCGCCGTCCGGGATTCGCGCTGGACATTGCTCTTGCAATGCCCGGAGCGCCCACTTTTGCCGTGCCGGCGCGCTTTGGTCGCAGAAGCATCCATTTTCGAGACACGCAAACCAAAAGGAAACGACAAAAATGAAAACGCCAATACCCGGACATTACGCCTCGATCCTGGCAGCCGCAGTAGCGCTTTTCGCGTTCGCCGCGGCGCCGATCGCCGCCCGCGCCGCCACCGACCTCGACGGCTACCGCTTCCGCTACGACTTTTCGAAAGGCGTGAAGCACGCGCTCTGGGGCAAGGAGCAGGTCGCAGAGCCGCTCGACAACTCGAACGACGACGCTACGTGGGTGCCGACGGACGGGCCGGCCGCCGCGACGGCCGCCGTCCATCCGGACAAAGCCGCATACGGCTACGCCGGTATCGCAGAAGGCGTAAGCAAGGGAAACGCGAGAGCGATAAACAACGCCGACTGGACTATCGCGACGCATGTGAGGCCGGGCGTCGTCGAGAACGGCGCACTGTTCAGCATCGGCCAGCTCAGCGGCGGACTCAAGGGACTCGTCATCTGCTCGTCTTCCACGCCGGGCCAGCTCTACGCGAAGATCGTCATCGGCCATAAAACCGAAACAAGCAGATATGTCGAATCCACGCTGACACTGCCCATGTCCGGCTCCGCGCACTGTTTTCACTCCGTCGTCATCGTCCACCACGCGAGTTCCGACAACCGCGGCACTCTCGATTTCTATATCGACGGCGCACTTGCCGCGACATACAAAATGACGACAGCCAACCAGTTCGGAGAATGGATGCTGCAATTCTGCGCCTTGGTGTCGGACACAGCCGAGACGTTCGCCTCGTTTCTGACCGGCAATCTGGAAACGGCGTTCACCGACTACCGCTTCTACAGCCGGGCGTTCTCCGCAACCGACGCCGCAGCCTACGCCTATCTCTATCCCGCCACCAAAATCCGCCACGCCGCGTCCATTCGCGCGTTCGGCGAGAATGCCGTCAACACCGGCTACTTAACGACGCCTGCGACGCGCTACTCCACCGACTTCCAGTTCGCCGCGCTCGCGCGGCAATACCGTATCTTCGGCGCGCGCGGCGACATGGGCTGCAATCTCTACATTTCAGGCAAAGACGAGTTTGCATACGCCATGCGCGATGGCGGCGAAGGCTGGCTCGGTTTCCTCGCCCCGGAAACAAGTGCGACGCTGGCGGCTGACACTATGCGCCGCACAGCCTCGCTGGATCGCGCCAACGATAAAGCAGATCTGACGCAAAACGGCGAAATCTTCGGCACGAATGCATTGGGCGGCACGGCGAAAAAAACCGCGAACATACCGACGGCGCTCTTCGCGGAATACCAGAAGACAGATTTGACGCCCGCGAACTCCTCCAAGTCGCACATCTACTCCTTCGCCATAGACGAGGGCGGAACCCCGGTCCACTTCTTCGCACCGCATTACGACGAGAATCTCGGCGCGTGCTTCAAGGACATTGTCACCGGCGATCTGAAGGGCGAGGCCAATACAGCCGCGACAACGCCCCTCGCCTACTCGCCCGGCGTCGGTTCGAGCGAGGACTACAAATACGAGAACTCCACGCTCTACGCGAAACTCTACGTCGAATCCTCCGACACGTCGAAGGGAACGGTCGCAGCCACTTCCGGCGGCTCGCCAGTCGCCGAAGAAGCGGAGGGCGGGCGTTGGCTTGCGCGCGGCGCCACGCTCACGCTCACGGCGACGCCTGCGGACGGGTACGACTTCCTCGGCTGGTTCGGCGACAGGGACGCGATTGCGGAAGGCGCGGCGACCGACGCCACAATCACCGTTTCCATCGAACGGGCTTCGCAGCTCGAGGCGCGCTTCGGCATCGCCGCCGACGAGTGGGCCGAGCGCATCGATCCGGCGCTTCCGGAAGGACTTATCAAGTTCGACGTGGACGGATACGTGCAGGACGGCCTCGTCGCGCACTTCGACGGCATCCGCAATGCCGGCGCCGGCCTGCCGCACGACGGCTCCGCCACAACATGGAAGAATCTCGTCGCCGGCGGGCCGGACGCGACGCTTAAGGGCGACGGCTCGTGGAGCGCCGACGGCTACGTCTTCGCGGGCGGCTACGCCACGTTCGCCTACGGCTCGACTTTCGGACCGAACAATACCATCCAGCTTGCGACGGATATCGACCTCAATGCGCAGAATAAGGGGACGGACAAGACGTATCCCACGTTTTTCCAGCATGTAAAAAAGAATCTCGGACCTTACATGTACAACAAAGACGGAACGACGACAACGATATACTGCAAGACGGACGACTACGGCTCTTCGTCCAGCTCCGACCGGCCATCGGTTCTATGGAGCGGCAAATACATCACGTCGCTGCTGGGCGAAGGCACGAACAAGCTGATCGCCGAGAATGCGACCGGCGAAAAAGTGCGCAGTAAGACGGCGGCTTTCCCCGCAGGGACGTACGAATTCGGCGGTTCGGCGGATACATCCTACACACGCGCCGTGCTCGGCAAGTACCATTCCGTCAGGATGTACAACAAGGCTCTGTCGGAAAAGGAACTCGCGCAGAACAGGCTCATCGACGACGCGCGCTTCCGCAGCGGCGTGGAGGTGAATGTCACGGTTGCATCGGTTTCACCGGATGGCGAGGAAGGCACGGAGGCGGACGGCGAATATGCCGTGAACGGCCGCCACGTCTTCACCGCGCCGAATATCACAAAGGCGGACGGATCGGTATGGACGGCCTCGTACCGTCTCGAGGCGTTCGACTCCGCGACGCATACGTGGAAATCCATCGGCACGTTCGAAAGCAACACTTTCGACTACACAAACTGCGCGGCGCGCGCAAAGGTCCGGCTTGTCTGGCGCTGGAATAAGCTGGCGGGCGGCGTGAGCAGGATCGATGCGGATTCCTACGTTCAGGACGGCCTCGTCGTCAACTACGACGGCATCCGCAACGCCGGCCTCGCCGCGCCGCACGACGCGACGGCGGCGAAGTGGAAGAACATCGGCTCGCTCGGCGCGGACTACGACGCCACGTTCAAATCGTGGAACAATACGGACCGTACCGGCCGCTGGATCGGGAACGGCTACCATTTCAACGCGGCCTCGACAAACGAATACGCCGCTATGGACAACCTGTACAGCTTCGGCAAGGATTTCACTCTCCAGCTCGTCACGACATTCACACCGCGCAACCAGACGACAGGCGGCGATCCCTACCAGTTCCCGTCCTACTTCAACACAGAGGAAGGCGTCAACGCAAACGGAATATGGACGAAGAACACTTCTGGATATTCCACTACGCTCATCGGCGCCTTCGACTACTACCGTCCGAGTTCGTGGCGTCTCAACATCGAGGGCTGGGACGGCGAATACGCGACGATGATGCTCTCTAGCGCGGGAACGGCATGGTTCTTCCAGGATGCCACGCTCCCCGAAGGCACGGCGATAGACATAACGAAATCGCCCGACCCGTACCATTACACCTTCAGCGGCGCGCCGAAAGCGAAGGCGAAGACGCCTGTGCGCGGCGTCTATCACGCCGTGCGCATCTACAACCGGACGCTGACGGCGGACGAAGTCGCCTACAACCGCAAGATCGACGATGTCCGCTTCCGCGGCAAAGTGGCGGACTTCGACGGCGCGGAGCTTCTGCAGGTGCGCTCCGAAGTCCCGGAAATCGAGCTTGACGAGGCCGGCGCGTATCTTATCTGCAACGCCTCCAAGACATTCACCGCGCCGGCGGGCGCAACCGTCGGCAACCGCACGTACGACTTGGCCGGCTACCGCATCGAGACGTTCGACGCCGCGACGAAGCACTGGAACGTCACCGCCAGTTCCACCGGCTCGTCCGTCGAGATCGGCGCGACGGAGTCCGGCGCGCCGCGCCGCCTCACGTGGCTCTGGACACTCGCGAACGGCCTACGCACCGCCGCCGACTATACCGCCGCCGACTATGTGCAGGAAGGACTCGTCGCCAACTTCGACGGCATACAGAACGCCGGCGCCGCCCTCCCCCACGACCCCACGACGAAATCGTGGAAGAACCTCGTCCCCGACAGCCCGGACGCGACGCTCAAAGCTTGGAACGATGTCGCAACGACCGGCTATTGGGAAGAGAACGGCTATCAGTTCAACCCCGGCTCCGCCCTGCCTAACGAGTATGCCGCCTTGGACACCGCGCTCGATCTTGGCCAGAACAATGCCATCCAGCTCGTCACGGACATCGACCTCGACAAACAGGTGACTAAAAGCAACGGCAGCGACAGCGACTATCGCTTCCCGTCGTATTTCAATACCGAAGCGGCAAACAACGCCGACGGAATGTGGACGGACAACAACTCGTCCCATTCCAAACTTCTCATCGGTACGTTCGAACACTATCTTAGCGCGAACTTCTCAGGCGGTGCCAACATCAACAGCGGCAACAAAAAACGTCTGAACATAGCGAACTGGGGCGGAAAATACGCGACGAAGATGCTCTCCGCCGACGACGGACGCGGTTGGTTCTTCGAGACCGAAACGCGCGGCGACGGCGCGGCCTGCACGGTCGCGACGGATCCCGCCGCGCAGCAGTACACATGGAGCGGCGGCGGGCCATACACATCCACAGCCAAGAAACCGCCGGTTCGCGGCGTCTATAATGCCGTGCGTTTATATGCCAAGGTGTTGAGCGACGCCGAGCTGGCCCAAAACCGCAAGGTGGATGAAATCCGCTTCCGTGGCAACTTCGCCAACTACGCCAATCTCGAAATCGTCTATGCCGAGAACCAGGATGGCGTGGAAGCCGCCGCTTCCGTGCCCGCCGGCCTCTACGAACTGACCGGCAGCGTCACGATCACTGCGCCTGTTGTGAAGGCCGCGGGCGGAAGCTACGGGCCGTGCCTCAGCGTGCAGACGTGGAACGGCGAAGACTGGAGCGCGCCGCAGAAACTCCCAGGCGAATCCTTCACCGTGGACGGCGACGTGAAAATGCGCCTCACGTATTCGTGGAAAAAGCGCGGATTCATGGTGATCTTCAACTAGCCGGAAACACCCCGCGCGTCCGCGGTTTCGCGAAGGACGCGCGGCGGTGCAGCGCAAAGCCCCGAAGGGGCGACACAATTATAGCCGGGGGTGTAGCGCAAAGCCCCGAAGGGGCGACACATTTATAGCCGGGGGTGGAGC
>DEWI01000130.1:5262-5449 GCA_002363575.1 Verrucomicrobia bacterium UBA3214
GCGAAGCATGCGGAACCCCCGGTATTGGCACAAAAGAGGATTAAACCCCGAAGGGGTGGCACAATTATAGCCGGGGGTGGAGCGCGCAACGCGCGCGCAACCCCCGGTATCGGCGCAATATTGAAACAAGCCCCGAAGGGGCGACACATATATAGCCGGGGATGGAGCGCGCTACGCGCGCGCAACC
>DEWI01000130.1:5509-5677 GCA_002363575.1 Verrucomicrobia bacterium UBA3214
CGCTACGCGCGCGCAACCCCCGGTAATCGTTCAAAGAACGATCAAACCCCGAAGGGGTGGCACATTTATTCCGACGCCATCGGAACACCCATTGTGCCACCCCTTCGGGGTTCTATTGGATATTGCACCGATACCGGGGGTTCCGCATGCTTTGCATGCTCACCCCCG
>DEWI01000177.1 GCA_002363575.1 Verrucomicrobia bacterium UBA3214
CGCGCGGGAGCGCGGCCCTCCCGAATCCATGACCGCGCGGGGTCGTATGCGGAAGCGACTAGGGTCGCCCGCGAAAGCGACAGGAGTCGCCTGTTAAAGCGACAGGAGTCGCCAGGGAAAGCGACTGGGGTCGCCTGCAAAAGCGACTGGGGTCGCCTGGGGAAGCGACCGGGGTCGCCGGCGCTTGCGACTGGAGTCGCAAGCGCAATGGACCGGAAAGTCGGTGAAACCGCCCTTTGCGCCATATAAACGGCGAACAATGCGGGAGGGGAGCGCGCTGCGGCGCGCGGGGGGATCAGGAAAGGCGCGCAGCGCGAGCAAAAGGTAGCAAAGTTTCAACCTCGCCGCTACACCGCCAGATCAAGAAAGGCGCGCAGGGCGGCGCGTGCAAAAGGCGGCGACCGGGCAGCCGTCGCACTTCTGGCGCTGCGGGAGGCAGCGCGTCTGGCCGAAGGAAACGATGATGCTGTTCCAGGTCTTCCAGTATTTTCGGGGAAGGATGCGGCGAAGCGTCATTTCCGTTTCGAGCGGTTTCGAGGTTCTGACGATATCCAGCCAATTGCAAATGCGGTGCACATGGACATCGACGCATATCGCCGGCAGATCGAAGCCGACGGCGACAGTGAGATTGGCCGTCTTGCGGCCGACGCCCGGCAGCTCGCAAAGCTCTTCCACCGTGTGCGGCAAGACGCCGCCGAAGCGCTCTTGAAGCGCGCGCGGCAGTTCCTTCAGATGGCGCGCTTTTTCGCGGAAAAACCCCACCGGATAGACAAGGCGCTCGATTTCCCCGCAAGAAAGGCGCTCGAGATCGCCCGGCGCGAACACCTCGCCGCGCGCCGTTGCGAACAGCCGGCGCACCGCGCCGGCCGTGCAGGCGTCTTTCGTGCGCGCGGAGAGGATGGTCGCGACAAGCACGCAGAACGGGTCGCGCGTCTGCGCCTCCACCAGCTCGACGACGGGCGAAGGATGCGCTGCGAATTCGGCGCGCAGCGCGCGGTCGATCGCCGCGATTTCCTCCTTGGTGCGCGTGCCTTCGCGGCCTAGAAGATTCTGTCGATCACGCTTATGTATTTCCATTTCGGTTCGTATATGGAGCCTGAGGCCTTGAATTCGAGAAGGAGCTTGGTGAAGGGCCACGTCATCGGATGGATCACGGTGCCGAGCAGGGACTCGCTCTTGAGAAACTGCACGCGGAAAGTGAAATCGAGCTGGTCTTCGGCGATGTCGTAGCTGCCGGCGCCCTTGAGCGAGACCAGCCCGCCCTCGATGAACAGATTGGAGGTGGTGAAAACGCCGCGCTCTATCTTCCAGTCCGCCGACGCCTGGGATTGATTGACTATGTAGCCCACGCCCGGGACGTGCTCGGCGAGGAGTTTCGTAAGGCCCGCGAAGAGATTCATCTGCAGGAGGTGGCCGTTCGTTATGCGCGTCGTGCCGCTGCCGCACAGGCTCGCGGCGACGTTCGTGACGAGATTCCCGGAAATCTCGAATTGCGAATTCACCATGCCGTCGCGCCCTTCCAGATCGAGATCGAATATGTCCGCCAGCTCGTCGAGAGTGCCGTTGCGCATCTCGCCGCGCGCTGCGAACGTCATCTTCTCCTCGTCGAAGCCCGGCATGGAGATCAGCGCGCTGCCCTGGACTTCGCCGCCGTTCTTCCCAAGCACGCGGATATTCGCGAGCGTGAGCGAATCGCGGCTGAAAATCCAGTCCAGCGCCAGACTGCGCGTCTGGAAGCCGAAGACGCTGCCGCGCCAGAAGCGCGCGCCTCCCGCGAGGTCGTTCCAGCCGACGTCGGCGAGGCTGGTGCCGATATGGCCGTCGGCGGTGATTTCCGGCGCCGTCTCGCACTTGATGAAATCCAGCGTCGAAGGCGGCACTACGTCCACTATGCCGAGTATGTCCGGGAGGTTCAGCTTCGAGACGGCGTTGAAATCCAGCCTGACGACGTCGTTGGTCATCGTCAAGCCGAGGCCGCCGCTCAGCTGCCGCCCCTTCGGATCGAGCGCGACGGGCAGATCGACGCCGAAGCGCACGAAGAGATTGGTGCCGCGCGTCTTGACGTCGAGATCGAGCCGGCCTTCCGCGCGCGACATCGCGACGCCGTTGTACTTCCCCATGTCCGGGCGCAGATCGAGTTTCATGCGGAAGTCGTTGTTGATAAGATTGACGTCAAACTCGCCGGCGGACACGACGGGATTCGGGACTTCCGTGAATGCGTCGAAATACGGCATCGCCGAAGGTATGTCGAGCGCGAGCATCAGCGGGCGGATGTGCGCCTGCGTCGCAACGCCGCGGACTTCGCCGTGCGCGCGCTGGCTGGCGAGGTCGATCTTGAAGAAGCCATCTTCTGCCACGCGGTCCTCCGCGTCTTCGGGCCAGACGACGTGGACATCGTCGAAGGAGATGGAGTTGCGGCGCACGGCCACCTGCGAAACGACTCTCGCAGGCCGCAGCCCGAGTATGTCGGGATTCGTCAAGACGAGCCGGAACGCCGGCAGGTCGGGCAGCTCCAGCTCGAGAGGCGCGTTGCGCTCGGTGTAAATCGGCAGATAGTAGCTCTCCGGAAGCCGCGGGTAGTACGCGCCGTCGATTTTCACCGTCCGCGTGACGGGATTGACGGAAACCGCCGCCGCGCCGGCGACGGTCTTCGGCGCCTTCTCTTCGTCCAGGCTGTATGCGCGGATTCCGCGCAGCGTCACGCCGCGCCGCAAATCGAAAGCCGCGCCGTCGCACCGTATCAACACTTCGTCGCTCGAAAGCCGATCCGTTATCGCTTTCAGCCACGAACGCGGCAAAGCCTGTTCGCGGAAGAACAGGCTCGCGATGAAAACCACGCACGCGACCAGCAGCCAGAACAACGCCCTGACCGCGGCGCGCTTCATTCTCCCTGGAAACTTGGACACTTTGCGCGTTGGTTGGCAGCCCCTAGGAGAGTCGAACTCCTCTTGCCTGGATGAGAACCAGATGTCCTAGCCGATAGACGAAGGGGCCGTTTTGTGGTGCACCCGGTGGGATTTGAACCCACACACCTTGCGGCACCAGAACCTGAATCTGGCGTGTATGCCAATTTCACCACGGGTGCTACGGGCGCATATTATACCATATCGGCACTCGCCCCCGCAAGGGGGGTGCCGAACTTTTTTGCCGATTCGATTCCTCCCCCAGCCAACGCCCCCCGGCGCAGGCGCGGACGGCGGCAAAACCCCGCCGGCGGCGTCAAGCCGGCTTCACAATACGGCTTGCAGCTCGCGAAGGCATACGAAAAGAGCCGCGGGGTCATCCACCCGTCGGGTGGCGCGGGCGAGTTCCTCCGGCTTCCCGTAGCCCCACGAGACGCCGATGGACGCCATGCCGTTGGCGGCGGCGGCGGTGAAATCGCCCAGCGTATCGCCGACCATGGCGCAATCGCCGGCCTGCCCGCCGGTCTCTTTCAAGGCGAGCGCGAGCAGCGCGGATTTCGTCAGCTTGCCTATCGCGTCGTCCTTGTGCATATCCGCCGCGTACAACCCCTCGAAGACGCCGTCCCAGCCGAAACGGCGCGCCATCGCCATTGCGCCGACGTAGCGCTTGTTCGTGGCGATGAAGACGCGCGCGCCGGCGTCTTTGAGCCGGCGCACGGCGTCGAGGACGCCCGGATATTCGCGGGTGAGCGGAAAGCCGTCGCAGTCGTAATGGCGCCCGAAACCTTCGCGCAGCGCCGCGGCCATGGCGTGGGTGCAGCCGGGAATCAGCTTGAAAGCCATTTCCTCGAGCGTCGGGCCGGCGACGAAATCGCGGTCGAAATTCTCGCACGTTACGCCGAGATCGGCGAGCGCGGCTTTCCATGCGCGGCGGATATCGGCATCGGTGTCTGCGAGCGTGCCGTCGAGATCGAAAAACACTAGCATGCGAGTATCTCGTTTTCACAAAGCCTGACGGCTTCAAGGACGTCGTGCGGCGTGGCGACCGCGTCGAGCCGCTCCATCAAATCGGTGCCGTGCGCGAGGACGGCGAGGCGAGCGAGTATGCGCAGGTGGAGATCGTGGTCGGTGCAGCAGACGAGGAAAAAGTGCCGCGTGCCTTCGCCGCCGGGCGCGCCGAAAAAGACGTCGCGGCGCGCGCGCGCATACGCCACGAAAGTATCTTCGAAGAAATACGGATCGTGGTATTTCGGGTGCAGGAAGGCGGCGGCGTGGCCTATCGCCGTCGAAGCCGCCTCCTCGCGCTCGACAAGCGCCTTGTAGAAGCCTTCGCCGTCATAGACCAGCCCGGAGGAGATCGCGAGATCGGCCATGTCGCGCACGGCGCCGCCTTTCGTCTTCGAGCCAAGCTGCACGTCGATCGCGTCTTCGCGGAAGAGATCGGCCACTCTCCATTCGGCGCGCTGCCCCTTGGGCATCGCCTGTACGAACGCGCTGTGCCTGGCGTCCTGCTCCTTTTCGGCGCGCGCGAGCAAATCGCGCTGCGCCCATTCGTCGAGATCGCGATGCTCGAACCACCAGTCGCCGCCATGCTGGCTGGCGCGGATCTCGCCGCGCTGCGCGATATGCCGCAACTCGTTCGCGTCGATCTTGACGTGGCCGGCGGCGGCTTTCAGATTGAAGACTTCGCGGCTCATCGCGCCGCCTCCCGCGAGGCGCGCGCAGGCCGCCGCAGCGCGCGCACGAGTTCTATCGCGATGGTATGCGCGAACGCCCCCTGCGTGGAAACAACGCGCTCGCGCAGCATCACGAAGCGCATGCGCGCGGTGCGCAGCTCCCCGAGCGTCCAGGCGCGCGAAGCCGCCGCGAGCTTCCCGGCCGTCCACGAGCCGAGGGCGCGCGCGTAGCTCTCCTCGCGCGCGTCCGCCTGCGCGCTCTTGTATTCGACGAGCTGGCGGAACGCGCGCTCGATCGTATTAGCCATGACGATTTCGTAGCCTTTGGTGTTTTCGTTTTCGGCCAGGCACTCCAGCGCCTTGGCTACGTTCCTCTCGTAGATGGCATCGACGACGCCCCAGCGCACAGGCTCTATGCCGGCGCCCGGCGACGTTATCGCATCCACGGCCGCGCGCGGCACTTTCGCCTTTTCCCCGCCGAGATACGTGCGAAGCTTCTCAAGCTCGCTGTAGATCGAGCGAGTATCGTCGCCAACTATCGCCAAGAAGCGCTCGAGCGCACCGCCCTCGAATTCGAGCCCCAGCTCTCCGGCGCGCTCGAGCGCGCGCTGGCGGCTTTCGCGCGCCGCCGCCGCGCCCTTCGCCTTCGCGAACACGACCGTCTCCGCGAAGGGGGCGAAAGTCTTCGCGAATTCGCTCGTCTGGAGGAGTGCGGGCGCGGAGATCACGAGCATCTGGCTCGCGGGCAGGCGCGCCTTCGCGATGCTCTTTGCGAAGTCCGCAAGCGCTTTTTTCACGGCTTCGCTTGTGCGCGGGCCCTTCGCCGCATCCTCGTCATCGGCCTTCTTCGGCTGGCCGCCCGGCAGGAAGTGGACGTTCTTCCACCATGTCGCCTTGACGGGAGAAAGGAACGGCGGCGTGAACACGCTCGCTTCGGCGCGCCGTATGTCTGCGAGCTGCTCTTCCTCCGTCTTCGAATTGCGGGAATCGACAACATCCAGCGCGTCGCCGGCGATCCCGCCGAGAGCGGCCTTCGCCGCTTCCGCGACAAGAAAATCGTCGGCGCCGATAATGATTTTGCAAATGCCGGCCGGAGAATCGCGATCCATCGTCTGCACGCTCCAAACGCTATTGGCGGAGAGAGAGGGATTCGAACCCCCGGACCCTTGCGGATCAACGGTTTTCAAGACCGCCGCGATCGACCACTCCGCCATCTCTCCTGTAGAACGCGGGATATTATACCATATTTCCCCGCGTTCTTGCGCCGCCTGCTTCCGCGCGGCGGCGCTTGGAAAAGTGTAAAATTAAATGAGTCAAAATGGAAAGGCAGGATTTCGCGGTGGAGA
>DEWI01000178.1 GCA_002363575.1 Verrucomicrobia bacterium UBA3214
TCGCGCGCGTAGTCGCGCTCCTCCGTCGCAAGCTCGAGAGCGAGGGAAAGGGCGAGTTCCGCGGAATCGACGGCGGCGCCAGCACTCTCCATGGCGACGACGGCGCGCTCGATCGCGGTTGTGTCGCGAAAGCCCGTGAAGAAGTTCTGCGCGGCGTTCAGCCCCCACCTCCAGTACCATAGCGGGTCGTTCCAGTTCAGCGCGAACGACGCCGTGGCGTTGGGCATCAAATCGGCGATTGCGCGATCTACGGCGTGCGAAGCGGCGCGGAGCCTTGCCCTCGCCACCTGCACGGAAGGAGCGTTGGTGCGCGCGAAGTCGAAGAGCTCCGTCGAAGTCGCCGTCGTCGTGTTGAATGCGCGCACATAGCCCGCGAGGTTGGCTTCGCCAAGCGAAAGCTCGCGCGACCAGTCCGCTTCAAGGCCGATGGCGGAAGCGAGCACGGCGCCGGCGTTCAGATATGCGTTCGAGGCCGCCACGAGTTCTTCGCGCGCTTCGGCGAGATCGAGGCGCGCGCGCAGCACGTCGAGCTTCTGCGCTTCTCCTGCTTCCAGACGCTCGAGGGATTGCACGAGATGCTCGGTGCGCATATGTTCGTTTGTCTTGGCGACGTCGAGGAGTGCGGCGTTTTGCAGGCGCTCGAAGTACGCCGTGGCCACTTCCTCGAAGACGGTGTAGCCCGTGCGCGAAAGCTCGAGTTCCGCGGCGATGGTGCGCTCCGCCTGCGCGCGCTTGTCGGCGGCGTTGCGCCCGAAGTCCCATAGCAGGACGTCGAGCGAGAGGCTGGCGGAGGCGTTGCCGTCCGTCTTGGATTTCAGCTTGTCGAAATGCGCCTGCTTGCTTGATTCGCTGTGGCCGAAGGAGCCGTCCGCGCCAATCGCGTTCCAAGGAGTCGTGCTGGCGAGAGGCGCGTCGGCCGCGATTTGCTTCATCGCCAGCCTCGCGTCTTTGACGGCGAGCTGCGCGGAAATCATGTCCGGCCTGTTGTCGAGGGCGAACGCCACGAGTTCTTTGAGCGTTTCGCCTGTTTCCGGGTAGCCTTTCTGGTCGGATATGTCGCCGGATGCTCGGCCCTCGATGTTTTTCTGCGCTTCGCGCGCGTCTTTCACCACGAGGCAGCCGGCGGCGCAGAGCGCCGCCGCCGCGCTTACAAGGATTTTGCAGCCGTTCGGTCGCATCGCTATCGAATCTTGTGCAGTCGTAGAAACGCTTCTGGCGAAGTCTTCGCCGTCGGCTCAGGCTTTTTCGAAATCGCTCTTTGGATGCTTGCACCACGGGCAGAGCCAGTCGTCGGGCAAATCTTCGAATGCTACGCCGCCATTCTCCGCGGGATCATAGACGTAGCCGCAAATTTTGCATACCCACTTCGCCGCGCCGCCGGGCGCCGCAGGCGCCACGGCCGGTTTCGGCTTGACGTTCGCGTGGTAGTATGCGTATGACATCGTGGCGCCGGCGCCCAATGTCTCGGCATTCTTGACATCGCAAATGAACATGCCGTGGGTGCCGAGATCGATATAGTCCGCGACGGCCAGCTCGAAGAGCGCCGTGCAGTATTTTCCCGGAACGGCCAGGCCGTTCGAAGAGCGCGTCGAAGCGAAGCCGTCAAATTTGTCCGAATCCCTCCCGGATTTGAAGCCGAAGCGCTCGAAAACGGCGAAAGGCGCCTCTTCCGAAAGCGCGCAGACGTTCAGCACGCGCGTTTCTTTCGCGGTGGCGTGCGAAAGGTTGGCCTTGTTTATCGCCACGGCGATGCGCGGCGGTTCCGCCGTGAGCTGCATGACGGTGTTGCAAATCATGCCGTTGTCGCGCCCTGCCGCGTCGCGCGTGGTCACGATGTAAAGGCCGTAGCCAATCTTGAAAAACGCTGTCGCATCCATGTTCGGGAATGTTTTTGAGGGGTGGACGGCCGGATTGCGGCCGGTGACCGCATGAAAGCGCGTCGCGCGGGCTGCGAGGAAGCGCAGGCGCCGCGCGAACCCGCGCGAGCGGCGCGATCAGGCCTGCTCGAATTCGCTCTTGCCGACGCCGCAGACGGGGCACGCCCAATCTTCCGGCAGATCTTCGAAAGCGACGCCGTTGTTTTCGGCCGGATCATATACATATCCGCAGACTTTGCACACGTATTTCATATAATGCTCCTTTTCTTTTTTGTTGCCGCGCGCTTCCCGTTCCCCGGATCGCGCCGGGGCGTATTATAGCATATTTGCGCCCGGCCTGCACTGCGCCCGCCCGCAAATATGCTATAATATCCTTGTTATGGCAATATTGATATTGGCAGTCGGCTTGTTCTTCACGCACCCCGCGCCCCTTGACATGCCGCGCGCCGAGGCGTATATGGTGACGGACGGCGAGACGCGCAGCCTTGAAGACCGCTACAGCGACATCGATCTATGGACGTCGCGCGCCGTGCTCGGCCGCTGGGAGGACGACGACGGGCGGTTGTTCACGCTCTCGCGCCTTGATATCGTGCCGCCCAAAGCCATGGCGGAGACTTCGACGCGCCGCGAATATTCCGCGAACGCCGCCAAGGCGGACCCGAAAAAGGATCTCGACGTCCGCGACCAGGCGATCGCGCTGCTTTCCCCTGTCGAACCCGCCGAGGAGCCGGAGCGCACGCGCCAGCGCATCCGCGGCTTTCGCGACGTGCTGTATTACGAAGGGACCAACGAGACGGCTGTAGTATGCGCGTTTCTCCGCGAGGGCGGAGATTCGTGGTACCTCGCGACATGGGAACTCGCAGAAGGCGACGAGCGCGCGTGGGCGCGCGAACTCTTTGAAAGGGAGATTCTTGGGAAGTGGGACGATGCCGTCGCGGAAGTGCTGGTTTCCGAGCGGGAGGATAATGAAGCCAGGCCGGCCGCGAAAGCGCGCAGGAAGAAGCGCGCGGACGAGGATGTCGATTCTCCGGTGCGCGAGCGCGAACTTCTGCGTGCGGACGCCCGCCATAGCATCACGAACTACGCCCAGTGGCATGCGACCGACGCAGAGGAGTTCACCGTCCTCGACAACCTCCCGTCCGAAGTGAAATTCGTAGCCGCCTTGACAAACGACTTGACGCGAATGCGTCGCCGTTATGCCGAGACCGTTCCTAGCCCGATCAATGGCTCGAACGTCCTTTGCGTGGCGAGAATCTACGCTACTCGCGAGGATTACCTCGCCGCCGCCGGCGAAGACATGGCGTGGTCCGCGGCGTATTGGAACCCGTTGCGCCGCGAGCTTGTCGCGCATCTCCCCGCCGGCGGCGCGGACGAACTTTTGCGCACGATCCGCCACGAGGCATTCCATCAGTATCTGTCGTATGCGTGCTGCATGCTTTCGGCGTCGCCGTGGTTCAACGAGGGCTATGCGCAGTATTTCGAGGACGAGGACTCCCTCGATTGGAAGCTCCCGGATGTCGATTCGGAGAAGATAGAGCTTTTCGCCGCGCGCATTCCCGCCTTGCTCGGTTGCGACTATGCGGCGTTCTACGCCGGGGATGCGGCCTCGCGAATGCTGAACTACCGCCTGGCGTGGTCGATCGCCGTCTTTCTCGAGAAGGGCGCTCCGCTAGTGCGTTTCAAGCCGTTCGCGACGCTCAAAAGCGATTACGTCGCCGCGCTTTTGAAGACTCGCGACATGCGCGAGGCTACGGCCGCCGTATTCCCGGACAGGGAAAAGATCGATGTCTTCATACGCGAATGGAAAGCGTTCTGGAAAAACAAATGAAGCGGCGCCCTCGCGCAGGCGCGCAGGGCTTCCTTTCCGGCATGCGGGGCGCGGGCGGGCGCGCGGCGTCCGCCGGGGAAACGGCAAACGGAGCAAGAATGCAATGAACGCCACCGGTGGCGGTTATGTCGGGCGTCTGGCGCCATCGCCTACGGGCGCGTTGCATCTCGGCAACATCCGCACTTTCATGGTGGCGTGGCTGCGTGCGCGCTCCCTCGGCGGGCGCGTCGTGTTGCGCATGGAAGACCTCGACCATCCGCGGGACAAGCCAGGCGCCGCCGCCGCCGCGCTGGACGATTTGCGCTGGCTGGGCTTCGACTGGGATATGGAGTGGACGCAGTCGGAACGCAAGGCGGCTTATCGCGAAGCGCTGGAAAAGCTTGGCGGCCGCGTCTATCCATGCATATGTTCGCGACGCGACGTGGAAGCGGCGCAATCGGCTCCGCACGCCGGCGAGCAGCTTTTCTATCCCGGAACGTGCCGCGGGCGCTTCGCCTCGTGGCGCGAGGCCGCCGCGGAAATCGCGCCGCGCACGCCGTGCTGGCGCTTTCGCGTCGAGCCGGGCGAGAGTCGCGTCGGGTTTCGCGATGTGTTTGCCGGCGAGGTGTCGTGCGACGTCGCCGCGACGCTTGGAGATTTCCCGCTGGCGCGTGACGAAGGCGGCGCCGGCTATACTCTCGCGGTAGTCGTCGATGACGCCGCGATGGGCGTTACGGAGGTGGTCAGGGGCGACGATCTGCTGGCCGCCACGCCCGCGCAGATTCTCGTGCAGCGAGCGCTTGGGCTTCCGGAGCCTGTCTATTGCCACATTCCCCTCGTCACCGGGCAGGACGGCTTGCGCCTCGCCAAGCGCCATGGCGATACGCGAATCGCGGCATACCGCGCAAGCGGCGTGCGCGCGGAGAGGATAATCGGGATGCTCGCGGCATCCTGCGGCTGGTGCGAAGAAGGCGAGGAGATTCGGCTGGCCGAGCTTGTCCCGCGTTTCTCGCTTTCCTCGATTCCCGCAAAGCCATGGAAATTCACGGCTGATTTTTCGCGGCGTCTCGCCGCCGCTGGATGAAGCGAGCAGTCGCCCGCGACGGGCCTGGGGGTGCGATGCAAAACGAAAAGAACGGAACGGGTGGATTGCGCGGCGCGGCGCCTGGAGAGGCGCCCGGGCTTTGGGCGCTTTGGGTGTCGTTCGCGAAGATGGGCGCCGTGCTGATTGGCGGCGGCTACGCGCTTTTGCCTCTGCTGGAGCGCGAAATCGTCGTGCGGCGCAAGTGGGCGGCGAGCGAAGAGATGATGGATCTATATGCGCTCGCGCAAGTGCTGCCGGGCATAATCGCCGTGAATACTTCAATGCTGGTCGGCAATCGCTTGCGCGGTCTGCCGGGGACGCTCGTGGCGGCCGCAGGATTGACAGCGCCGCCATTCGTGATGATCGCCGCCTACGCCGCAGCGTATGGCGCGCTTCGCGACACGGCCGTATTTTCGCGCGCATTGGCAGGCGTGCAGAGCGCGGTCGCCGGCATGATCCTCGCGCTCGGCGTCGATATGGTGCGCAAGGCGCTGCGGCCGCGCGGCGGCGTCGCCGGGCGGCCGGCGGTTTTCGCGGCGCTTGCGGCGGCGGCGATGCTCTTTTTCGGGATTTCGTTTGTCTGGCTCATCGCGTTTGCCGCCATCGCCGGCCTGTCGCTGCACTTTTTGTCTGCGAGGAGGGCCGGACGATGCTGAAACTTCTCGGACTCGTGATGCTGGTCTTTTCAAAGATCGGGCTTTTCACGCTCGGCGGCGGCCTCGCGGTGATCGCGCTCGTGCAGCAGGAGACGCTCGCGCGCGGCTGGCTTACGCAGAAAGAATTTCTGGACATTCTCTCTGTGGCGCAGGTGACGCCGGGCGCGATCGGCGTGAACGCCGCTACATTTACCGGCTGGCGCACGGCCGTCAACGCAGGCGGCGGTCTGCCATGGGCGTTCGCGACCAGCCTGGCCGCAAGCTTGGCTGTCATGGCCGCCAGCGTAATCGGCGTGGCTATCGCTGGAACGTGGTTCGAACGCAATCGCTCCAAGCCGTGGCTCGTCGCCGTGTTCGCAGTGCTTCGTCCTGTAGTGGCAGGAGCGATTTTCGCAGTGGGCGTGAATCTTGTTCTCGGCGAATTCGGCG
Source organism: Verrucomicrobia bacterium UBA3214 (assembly GCA_002363575.1). GTDB lineage: Bacteria > Verrucomicrobiota > Kiritimatiellia > RFP12 > UBA1067 > UBA1067. Next base: position 5,854 of record DEWI01000178.1, read on the forward strand.
CGGAAGGGGAGAATGGCGCGCTTTGCATATACGATATCGGCAAGCTCCGTATCGCGCCGCTTCCCGCGATCCTCTGCCTTTTTGCGTTTGTCGTCACGCTGACGAAGCGCTTCTCGCCCGTGTGGGCGCTCGCTCTGGCCGCTGTCGCCGGCCTCGTTTTCTAGCGCCGCGCGACCGGCGGGGCGGAACTCAGAAATCGTCCGCGTCTTGCGCCGAGCGGCGTTCGCGCAGGATGAGCGCGAGCACGAGGACCGCGAGAGTGCCTAGCGCGCCGACAATCGAGGGCAGGTAGATCAGAGTAGTGCGACGGTACGACTCGATCGCCAGATCGGCGATCTTGCGCCCTTGCCAGACGCCGGGAATCGGGACGTCCCAACCGGCCGCCGACGATGCGCGGAAAAGGCAGTTCTCGCCGATCCGCGCGAAGGCGTCTTTCGCCGTTTCCGGTTGCGGGCCTAGGAAGATCGCAGTTTCAAGGCTGTCGCAATCGGCGAAAGCGGCGTGCGCGATGCTCGCGACTCCTTGCGGGAATGTCAAGGTGCGGAGCTGCGCGCAGTCGGCGAAAGCCCCGGCGCCGATGTTTTGGAGATGGCGCGGGAGCGTCACTTCCTTCAGCATGCGGCAATCGCTGAATGCGCGGTTTGCGATATTAGTGATGTCCGGAGGGAGCGACAGGGCTGCGAGGCTGCGACAGCTGATGAAGGCTTCGCTGCCGATTTCGACAACGGAAGAAGGGATGCGCACGCTCTTCAGATTCCGGCAGCCGGCGAATGCGCGTTCGCCGATCTTCTCGATGCCGTCGGGCAGCACTGCGCTTTCAAGCCGCATCTCGCCTGCGAAGGCGCATGGCGCGATGGCTTTCACGATGTTCGTGGCGATCTTCGCAGGGATTTCCAGCTCTCCCCGCGAACCGCCGTGAAGAAGTTCCAGCGTCGAGCCTAGCGTCAGGGAATCGTCTTTCGCGGCGTGTGAAGCGCTTTCCGGGATGGTCGCGCCTTGTATCGTGGCCATGCCGTCTTCGGCGGTGTAGCGCCAGACGACGTCGTCGATGTCTATCTCGGCCGCGGACAGGGAAAGCGCGGCAAGTCCCGCTATGATCGTTGTTGTTCTCTTCATATTTGCTGCTATTCGGTTTTGCGTGCAGGGTGTTCAAGTCTCCGCCATGGCGCGCGCAAGCGCGTCTATGTCTCCAGGCGGCACGAGCGCGGCTTTGCCCGCGCAGGCTTCGGGGAGCCCGCCGATCGCGAAGGCAGCGACTTTCCTGCCGAGAGCGACCGCCTCCGCCGCGACGAGCCCGTAAGGTTCTTGCCAAAAGCTGGGGACGACGACGCAGCGCGCCTTTGCCATCCATGCCTGCGCGTCGGGCTGGAAGCCTCTCCAGCGCACGCGATCGTCTATGCCGAGGCTCTGCGAAAGGGCGCGCAGTCTGGCCTCCATGTTTCCTGTGCCGACGATGTCGAGCGTCCGCGACTTGTCAAGTTTGGCGAATGCCTCGAGCAGAAGGTGCACGCCCTTGCCGCGTATGAGCTGCCCGGCGTATAGGATATCGATTTCTTCTGCGGGCGCACAGGCCTTCGAGGGATCGCGAGGCGCTATTTCCGGCGTTCGCACTTCTATGTTCCCGGCAGGGATGCCGTTCGCGACAAGGCGCGATTTCATGAATTGCGAAATCACGACGATACGCGCGAAGCGCCGCATGACCGCCTTCCTCTTCCGCTGGGTCAGGACGCGCGCGAGGCCCGCTTTCCAGTTTTTAGAGAGCAATGCGCAGAAGATGCAGGGCAGAAAGCCGCCGGGGCGCCGGCAGTTGTTGCCGAGCGCCGTGTATGCGGTCGTGCGCGGGCATATCGGCTCGTGGTCGTGCACGTAGTACGTCGTCTTCGCCGGCGGGAACGCCGCGAGCGTCGCGACGTCGGAGCATTTGTGGACGATTATCTCGTCCGCAAATGCGAACTCCTGCTGCGCCTCGCGAAGGGTGCGCGCGATTGCGACGGACGTGCCGGCGGCGCGCAGCGCGGCGATGTGGCGTTCCGCGAAGATTTCGATTCCGCCTCTGACAGGCGAGGCTTCGATATATACGAGCGTTTTCATGTTGCGAGGAAAGGACTTTGCCGGCATTTCACCTTTCGTCGATCGCGTTCAGCGCGGCGAGGAGTTCCGCTTTGGCGCGCTCCAGCCTGGCGAAGAGTTTCGCGTATGCGGCGTCGCGGATGGCCGGCCATGCGGCGTCGCCGGCAAGCGCATCGAGGACGTGTCGGGTGGTCGCGCTCCAATCGCAATCGTTCACGCTGCCCTCGACGGCGCGGCCGAAGTTCGCCAGCCAGTTTGCGAGTTTAGAGCCTCTTGCGATGCCTAGGACGGGCGTGCCGGCGTTTGCCGCGATAATCAACAGGTGCAGGCGGCTGGAAAGCACCGCGTCGCAACGCGCCGCCGCGTCGAAAACCGCTTCCGGCGTTTCGCCGGCGATGCATTCCACGCCGAGGCTGCCGAGCAGCGCGCGATCGGTTTTCGGGTTCATCGGAATTCCGAGAACCTGCGCGCCGGATGCGCGCACGGCGGCGACGAGCGAGCGTACGCCGTCGAGATCGGCGACTTTGCGTTGCGCGGAGATGCAAAGCCCGAGGACGGGCGCGGCGCCCGCTTCGCGCGGCTTGCGCTTTGCGCCGGCGCCCAGGAGTATGGCGGTGTCGGCGGCTATGGAGGCGTTCTTGAAACCCATCGAGGCCAGCACGGCCGCGCTTTCAGAGTCGCGCAGCCATACGCCTTCGCAGCGCGGGAGTATCGCGCGCAAGCGCTTCGCGAGGCTGTGGCGCAACAACTTCTCGTAGGCTTTTTCAAGGTGCATGGCGTGAAGAAGCGCGAGCTTCTTCCCATGTGGCTTGAAGAACGCGGGATTTAGTTCGTCATCCATTCCGACCGCCCAGATCAGCGTCGGGACGTTGGCGCGTTGCGCCGCTTCCAGAAGATCCAGCGCGACGTGCGGATAATCCGAAAGTCCCGTGGCGCCGCACCAGATGTATGCATCGTGGCGTGCGGCGACATCGCCAAAGCCTTCCACGGAGTTGCCTGCAAAGCCGTATGCGGGCACGACGGCGACGCCCAGGCGTTGCGCCGTGGCTTTGTCTTGCGTCGCGACCGTCAGCTCGACTCCCGGGATGGAGGCCTTGAGCATCTCCGCCACGCAGGCGATTATCGCTTCGTCGCCGATGTTGTCGCAGCCGAGGGGTATGCCGCCGAGGAGGATTTTCATTGGCGTGCTCCTTTCCAATGGGAGATTCGTTGAACGAAGCGCCTGACCGGCGCGGCGGGGATTTCCCGCCAGTCGCGCGGCCGCGCGGCCAGATATGCGAAGTCGCGCAGCGTTTCGCGCGCGGCGCCGGCGAGTTCGCGGGCAAGCGAAGGCTGCGCGCCGAATATCTCGCGGTCGGCGGCGCCTTCCCCGCGAAAGCGCCTGGCCAGTTCCGTGAGCGTGTAATTGTGGGAATGCTCGACATGCGCATGCGGACAATATACTATTTCAACCGGGCGCACGGCGCGCCTGGAATTCCGCCACGTCCATTCCACGTCTTCGGAATACTGGATGCTCTCGTTGAAGGGGACGGCCAGAAGTTCGGCGCGCCATGTCGCCGACGACGCCAGCGAGAAGAAGAACTTCCACGTCGCCTGCACCTTGCCGTCGCCGAAGGCGCGCAGCGAATCCTTGCGCACGAGGGCAGTGGCGTCTTTGCGCGGTAGCTGGTTGGCGAATGTGAAACGCGGTTTGCCGGGTTCGGTGAGAAGCGGCTTGACAAGCTCGGCCAGCCAATGCTTGTCTAGTGGCACGGCGTCGGAATTGTTGAATACGACAATATCGCCTTTTGCATCGGCGACGAGCGCATTCAGCGTGCGCCCCGGTTTGTATGGCCCGGAAGGGCGCTCGAAAAATCTTACGGGCCGTGCGGCGGCGATTTCACGCGTGCGATCCGTCGAGGCGTCGTCGCAGACGACGACTTCGAAATCGAACGGCGCTTCTTGCGCGAAGATCGCGTCCAGGGTTTTCGCGATGAGCGTTTCATCGTTGCGCGCTCTGACGAGTATGCTCACGAATGCCATGTCACGACCTCCTCCAAAGATCTGCGCGGGGAACTGGCGATGTCGAATTCTTCCGGCGGCGTTCCGCACGCCAGCACCTGCACAATCGCCTCGCGCTCCGGGATTCCGAGAAGGCGGTGCGCGGCCTTGTCGGCTTTCGGCGCCACCGACCAGTGCAGAATGCAGTGGGCAATGCCGCAGTAGTGCAGGGCGTAGCAGAGATTCAAGACGAATATGCCGCCGTTGGTGTAAGCATCATGGCGCTCCCACGCCCAGCGCGCCGTGGACAGATCCGCGGTGACGACGAGTACGGCGGATGCATCTTGCCCGAAGCCGCGCGTCCCTCCCTGGAGAGCGAAAAGGCCGTCGCGGAGGCGGGCGTCTTCGATGACGTGCACGCGCGCATGCTGGCGGTTGCAGGCGCTTGGCGCGGTGAGCGCGATTTTCAGCGCGCTTTCCAGCGCGTCTTTTGGCACGGGGCCTGCGAAATGCCTGCAAACGTGTCTGGAGGCGGCGAAAGCCGGGAAGGGCGCGTCTTTCGCGGCGAAGAAGTCGTCCCTCTTTACATGCGGCTGCGTGGCCGCCGCGAGGGATGGGCGTTTTGCGAGGAAGGCGTCGAGACGCGGCATAGGCTCCGGCCAGCCGGCATGGAGTTCGCGATACGCCTTCAGAACGCGCGCGGCGTGCGCGACTTGCGGCGTGGCGGCGCCGAAGCGCTTCTCGAAATCTTCGACGAGGTTGATCAGATGCACCACAGCCCCTTTGCCGAAGCCCATGCGCCTGTGCGGCATTGTCAGGCCTTTTTCAAGCACGTGGTAGGCCATGACGATCGCGGCTTCCGCGGCAGTCTTTCTATCGAGGTGGAGAGCGCCTGCGTTGCGCATGAACATGCGCTCGTCCCAGGCGAAGGCTTTGCGCACCTCGCGGCGTATCTTGACGCGCTCGCGCAGCGCGAATGCGCCGCGTTTCAATCTTTTTAGAACTTCCAGCATGGTTGCATCGGTGAAAAGTGTTTCTCTGTGTCGTGCGAATGCAAAACGCATGGCGGCCTAAGGCAGAACCCAGTATCCTTCGAGGTCGCCGAGGCGCTTCGCAGGGCGCGGACGTGGCGCCGGCCGTGAATTGCCGGGGGACATCAAATACGCCGTCACGCTGGCGGCCGGCGCGATCGTTTCCCACACGGTATATTCGCTTGCCGCGACAGTCTGGTTTTCCAGATTCCCCCAGCGCCGCCAGATCGGCCATTTGGTCGCGTAGTCCTTGTTGCCGCCATAGACCATCGCAACCGCCTTTGCCGGCATTCCGTAAGTCCAGCGGTATGGCGTTATCCCCGGCGTGTATTCGGCTATGCCGTCGATATAGGACGGCAGATCGAGAAACGCGACGGGATAGACGCTCCCAAGGCCGCTTGTAAGCGTGGTGCCCTGCGGATTGCAGCCATTGTGGAAGTCGTTCGCGAGCGCTGCGGCTTCCAGATACTTGCTTTCGCCTGTCATGGCGTGCGCCGCAACGAGGTACTGCGCGCGCCGCAGCGGATGGCACGTTCCCCACGACATCGCGTGGACATGGCCCGTTTGCGGCGCCCACCACGGCGCGCGATAGGCGTAGGAAGTCTCGATTTGCGTGCAGATCTGCTTGGCGACGTTTATCGTGCGGCGCTGCCACGCCGCATAAAAATCTTCGAGGGCGGCCGGCCATTCTCCGAGCGTCCTCTCGCCCGCGAAGACGAGCGGCGGCCAGTTCCACGCATCGCGCTTGACTTTCTCGGCAAGGCGCGGCATGTCGGCGCGCAGGACGTCGATGTACTTCTCGTCGCGAGTCAGGGCATGGAGATTGACGGCCGCTTTTACGAGGTGCATGGCGTCCAACTCCTCGCTTTCGCGCCAGACCACGGACTCGCGCTCCGTGAAGAATTTGAATTTCTTCTTGACTATTTCGTAAAGCTCCACCTTCGGGCGCTCGCGCAGCGCGAAATCCCACGCCGCTATCGCGGACGCTTCGTATTTCTCGCGAAAGCGCGCGTTGCATCGCGCGAGCAGCGCGGCGTGCGCCGCATACATGAGCGAGCTGCGCCTTGTGGCTCTGGATACGGCATAGCGCATCGGGTCCGCAGCCGCCACGTTGCCCGGTCCTGGATGCCCCGTCGTTTCGAACCATGTGCCGACGCCGCCATCTTTCTGTTGAACGGCGAGGAGATGGCGCAACCCCCACTCCGCTTCGTCGAGTATGTCGGGAATGCCGTTCTCGTTTTCCGGTATGAGCAGTTGGCCATCGCGGAAATTCTCCGGCTTCAGGAGATATACGGCGCACAGATCGCCGACGATCGCCAAGTGCGCCGGGCGTCTATCGTAGTCGGCGGCGTCGTGCCAGCCGCCGCGCGCTTCGATTTTCTCCGCGTGTTCCCAATCGGTGTTCGCGGCGATGATTCCGAACCAGCGCGTCTTCGGGGAAAGCGTGCCTTCTTCCGGAGGGAAGTTGCCGCGCACTGCGCAAGCATGGCACTCCCCGGCGATCCAGTGGGTGTACGGTTCTTCTTTCGCGATTCCGCAGCGCTTCTGGTATAGACCGGACATGTGCACGCGAAACGCTTCCTCCGCGGCGCCAGCGGAAATCTTGAAATCGCGGCTTCTGCCTACGCCCGGCACGCGCACGAAATATGTGCCTTCCGCCGTCACGGCGCTGAAATCCATCTCGTAGGTGATTTCGCCCGTGAAAGGCGTGCCTTCTTTCGTAGTGCCGTCCGCGATTCTCTGCACCGGCGCGGAAGGCGAATCAAGGACTACTGCGCCGGTGGCCGCGTCCACCAGCTGCCATGACGCGGCCGCGCCGGGGTGTGGCTTCCATGCGCCCAGCTCCGGGCCGAGCCATGCGCCCATATAGACGAACTTCTTCGCCCATGGCAGGTAGCCCACCTGGTTTGTCTTGAAGACCGGGTTCGGCGCGTTCTCGTCCCATCCCTGTTGAGGGTTGTCGAAGATATAGAAGTTGGTGTGGATGATGCGCGGCGCGAGTTTCTTCGCGAGGGGATCGGCCAGCCCGCAGGGTATCGGCCAGTAGCCGGTGCGCGCCGGCTCGGTTATGTGCATTCCAGACGCGCCCGCGTCAGACTGGTGGACGCATGTCCACGGATCCAGATAGTGCACGCGGCTTGATGCACCGGCGGCGGGTTCCGCCGCGGCCGCGCGCGGGAGAATTGCGAGGGAAAGCGCAATCCAGCGAACCACGGTCGCGTTTGCGGCTTTCCCCGGCGACATTCTCGCAAAATCCATTTTGCAACCTCCGGAATGAAAACTATTTGCCGGCGAACTGGACAAGCGAAACTACGTCGTAGGAGGCGAGTTGGCCGGTGCGCGCGTGAAATCCCTCCAGCTCGATAGGGAAAATCATTTTTACGATTTTGCCGCCCAGGCGCTCGACGAGGCGCGCGCCGGCCGCTGCCGTCCCGCCAGTTGCCAGCAGGTCGTCGACCAGCACTACTCTGTCGCCGGATTCTATCGCGTCTTTATGCATGTGCAGCGTGGCCGCGCCGTATTCCAGCTCGTAATCTTCGCTGATCGTCTCGCGCGGCAGTTTGCCGGGCTTGCGGAACGGCACGAAAGCGCAGCGCAGGCGGTCGGCCAACGCGGCGCCGAAGATGAATCCGCGAGATTCCGGGGCTGCGACTTTATCGACTCCCACGCCCGAAAGCGCGCGCTCCATTTCGATCATGGCGAGCCTGAAGCCTTCGCCCGAATCGAGTATTCCCGTAACGTCGCGGAAGAGCACTCCGGGCTTGGGGAAGTCTTTTACCTCTTTAACGTACTTTTCAAGTTTGTTCTCCATCTGCCGCCTCCTGGCTGATATTATACCATATTTGCACCGCCCCCCGCTGCAACGCCGGGCGGGGGAAAAGTGTAAAATAAAATGAGTCAAAATGGAAAGGCAGGATTTCGCGGTGGAGAGCAGAGGCGAAAAGGAAGCAAGACAGAGAACGGAAACGGAAGGGTAAAAGGAGAAAGAAGCGTCATCTAAGAAGCGTCGCGCCACGCTTGTTCGTTGCGATGGTCGCGCTTGACGTTCTTCGACCACTTCTCCATCCAGAACGCGATATTCGACTTCGGCATTGTCGAGTCCTTGCATCCATGCCTGTGCCAGAAGCATCCGCGCACGTCTATTATCGTCTTCGCTTTGGGAATCACGATGTCCGGCTTGCCCTTGAATCGCTTGTCGCATACTCTGAACCGCCAGCCGCAGGCGAAAAGCCGCTTCCTGACGATGATTTCCGGCTCGGTGTCCTTGCCGCGTATCTTCGCCATCAGCCGGCTGCGCCGCTCTGGAGTTATCGTATCCATTTATTGCTTTCTTTGTGCAATTGCATCATCGCAATCGCCGCATCTTCGCACGGTTCCTTTGCACAATGGCGATCATCCGCGTTCTCCATCCTTGCCACGGCGCTTGGCTTCATCCTCTATTCGTCGCAGTTCCTCCATGTCCGCCTCGTCCGCAAGCCTCGCCTCCTCCTTGCGCCGCATGTCGTCGAACGCCTCGTACCTTTCTGTGCTCCGCGAACGCCCCGGACCCGATACCCGACGGCAAGAATCATTTCCAGCGCATAGTAGATGACATTGTGCCTTTTGTCGTCTGCGGCAGTTGTTAAGTAAGACTTAACAACTGAATAATCCAACTCTTTTTCAGCAAAAATCTTGGCAATCAACATTGAAATGTTCGGTTTAGGCACTGCAAACAGCTCCGCCATCTGCTTTTGGTTCAGCTAAATGCACCCATCCCGCGACATAAGTGCCCCCTGCGCCTTCCCGCCGTCGGTCGTATAAAGTATGATCTTGTTTTCTTCTTCAGCCATCATTCACTCCTTGTCCATCGTGGACTTGTGTCATTCGACACAGTACGTCTCCGTGGACGCAAGCAGTTCTTCCAATTCGATCTTCATGCCATACTGCCACCATCTACTGTCAAACCGATTCCGTCAGCTTGCGTAGCTCCTCGCGGAGACGTTCGGCCTCGTCTTCGTCACCATGCATGACGGCATACTCAAGCAAGGCGTCCAATCGCTTGATCGCCTCTATCGCATCGTCTCTCTGCGGCATCGTCATAGTCGCTACGCCTCGTCCACCAACGGGTCTGTACCTCTAACATCCACCCCTGATATTCTCATCTCCACTCACCCGGCGCAATCGATGAGAACCGCAGATTGGGCATTTACGACATTGTTTCGATATTGAGACATCATAATCCCGATTTAAGCAGTCCTCACAATAGAAACATGGATCTAGCCCATTAGCAATTTTATCTCCGATATGCTTGTCCAACTTCGTCTTTAGCGGATGCGGTGGAACTACAAAGTCGGGGCTCTTCAGCAAATCGGTTTTCAGTTTGAAAAATGTTTCATCTACTTCCACATCTAAATACTCATCGCCAAAATGGTCAAAGAGAACATAGCGACGCTCATTCTCTTCCTTCCATTTCAGATCCTTTACTGACAACATCCAATATTGCAGAATCTCTTCAAGAAATGCCTGCTTCTCGTCTGCCGATATTTTAAATCGATCCACGATTGAACACAGAAACCTAAGTTCTGATTTAGCTTTCGCCTTGCCATAAATGACATCCATACAAACGACCTGGGATAATGCATAATCATCATAGCTGTCATTGCCATCGCTTCTTACCCAATGACGTTTCATCAATGGCGCAATCAATTCAGCCGTGCGATCCCCCTTAAACCCATAAATGGCGTGCCCATATTTTTCCCGGAACTCCTCGCTTGGATTCCTCTTAGTGAACGAGGCCACCCAGTAGCGTCGGGTCGGCTTCATGTCAAATTTCTTGAGCCACGCATAACCCATCTCTGGCAATTCATCAATCAACTCCCGCAAACACACACTTTCACGGCCATCATTCAACAACTCTGTTTTACGTATCCACAACTGTCCATTCTCCCAACTTTTCTTTGCATCCGTAGTATGGATACACTTATAAGACACTCCGTCGTGATAGCCGTTACGCGAGCGTAAAATATAATTACTGATCTGAACATTCAGGATACCTAAGAATGGGCTAACGGCAGGTGACAAACCAGATAAAGCCATCAGCTTAGACTCCTCAGCAAACAGCGCGACAAGCTCTTTTCGATCAAACTGAATCTCGCGTTCGTTCGGCGTTCCTCTCATGGTACTTAAGTCGAGAAGCATCAGCGAAAAAGACACGGCAATTGCAGGTATATGCTCCCTCAAAGAATCGCATTCGTACAAGTTTCGGACATTACGAATGAGATATTTAGATAAGGGCCCACCCTTGCAACAAGTATATTCTTGATATCCAAAATAAAACAACCACAACGGCTTCTCTAGCCTTTTGTACGCTTCGATTGGTTCAAATCTTTTCGGCTCTGACCCAGAGATCATTGCCTCCCCCATATATCGGAACTTCTCCATCAACGCAACATCAGCGACAATCTCATATAATCTAGACTTGAGAAACCAGAAGAAGTAATGACTTGCTTCCATATAAATGGAATTAATGAGCAAGACTTCATAGTCAGTTACCCGACATATTCCGAGCACTGGCTTCTGCTGATAGTCGTAATTGCAATAAAGGTCAACAAGCGCATCCTTCGTTTTATATGAGGGATGCGCAATAAATGATCTCAACAGACGAACAACCTCATCAAGAAATCGTTCGCGATCATTAATCGGCCAGTCATGTGGTTTTTTCGGCCCCATATCAGACATCAACTCTGTACCACTAGGCAAGCTTGAAGGCATCTTCTATCTGCTGGGCCACGGTCAAGCCACTGGACGCGGAACCGTATATCGTAGCATAAACATATCGGGAGCTGTCTTGCGCGGCCCAGAGTTTCCCAATAGCCGTCTTTTCAACTGTATCGGCAGACTGCCCTGTAAGCTCTCCCTTGTATTCCAAGACAAAAAGTCGACCGTCCACAAGCTCCCCGATAAAGTCAGGATAGAACCACTCCGTCCTGCCACCCATTGGCAAGCGGAACGAAGCTGAATCGGAATCCTTGTTCCGGAGCCAATAAAGGACCTTTGACGAAGAATCAATCAGTTTTGCACATTCAAATTCTTCACCCTCTCCAAATGGCTTCTTGCCGTCAAACTTCGGTATGGCATAAGTCCCCAAATAGTGTTTCTTGAACCGCCAGCTTCCATTGTACACATCAGAATTACCCGCGTATATATGTTCGTCAAGCGCGAACCCTCCTGGCAGATCCAAAGCAATCCTGTAATCGCCGCCCAAACAAAAGGTTTGCTGGTACGCCTTGTGCCTTGCCTTGCCAAGTGCCTCGCTCAAATGCCATTCCAACCGTTGCTTGATCTGGAAGCGTACCAAAACCATCTGCTCGCAAGTCATGCCGTGATTGATCCGAAGATCGGAAACAATCTGCGTTAACCAATGCCGCTTTTCAGACTGCAACAACGACACGCAATCCTTGGTAATTCCGTCCAGCACATTCACGACATCGGCCTCTTCAATCTTGCCTGAAAACCCATGCAAATACTCTGCGTGGGCTTCGGCAGAGAACCGTGCGGTCATCTCGTTACCGTCCAGTTTCAGTATGAATGTCTTTCCGTCGTTTCCGCTAATCGATATTTCGTTCGCCGATAGCGCCTCAGGCAGAAAACCAAGAATAGAGTCCCCAATCGTCTCATATACAGCGTCCGTCGAAAACAGATTGTCACCGTCTATCTCAACGCCAAGCCTCGGGAACCTCCATGGATGGCCCTTTGCCGGAACCGGCGCCGCAACTTGCGCCTTCTTCTTCTGGTGCTTGAGCTTAAGTTCATGCGCCTTTTCTTGCAAGCCATTTCTTGCAAGCTGCACGGCCACTTGCGCTATCTCTCCGTCATCCTCAGCACCAGAAAGCTGTATCTCGCCGTCGCCGCTTGCAAAATCCTGAACCTTGATTCCCTCAGGCAAGACCAAGCCATCCAGCGTCGCCTTGTCCAACTTGACCACATCGGACGGCACGGAGAACAAATCGCCCTGGCCGCCTATCTCCGGCAGATTCTCCTGCACGGCCTTGAATGCCTCAACCTCCGAAAAGCCCTTCTTCTTGAGGCCTTCCGTCAATTCCTTGGCGGCGGAACCGAACTCCTTGCTCATGACGAACGCATACGCACGGTTCAATTCGCGCGTCTTCCGCCGTTTTGCATACGGCATGCGCATCACTCGCCCCAACAGCTGGATCGTGTCCTTGCTACTGCCAACGTTTGCGAGCGAACAGAAAACGTATGCAAACGGACAATCCCACCCTTCCTTCAATGCCTGGACGGTGATGACATAATTGACCTTGCAGGCTGGATCCATGACATTGACATCATCCAGTTCCTTCTGGTCGCCCGTTGCGATCTTGACTTCTTCTTCTGGAATCTTCAACGTATCCGTCAGATACTCCTTCAGCTTTTCGACTGGAACATCGCCGTTCTTCGGTGTCGCCTGGAACAAGACAATCGGCCGGACATATTTGCCCTCTTTTGCGGCATTCTCTGCCGCCGCAAGCTTCGCCAACTGCGCACGTTTGGCGTTTGCCGAAATGACGGCCTTTTCCCAGTCAAGCTTGTACTCCGTCAGCTCAATCGGCAACTTGACCATCTCTTCGTCAAAAAGCTCCTGCGCATAGACACTGTAAAGGACGTTGTTGTCACGTCCCGGCGTCGCCGTCAACCCCAAGACGGCGCTTGGATTCAGACGCACCAGCGACTTCTGCGAGAGGTCTGTCACCATATGATGCGCTTCGTCCACAATGATGATCGGACGCAAGTGGCACAGAAGATTGGCGAAAGAAAACTTGGGCTTCGTCGGATCGCCGCCAACAGCCTCGTCCTGCGCCTCCATGCCGGGCTCAAGCGCGATGTCGCCGAAATGCCGTTCCATGTCTTCGTTATGCCGATAGAAGTTGTACTTGCCGGTTTCCTCATGGACGAACGCCTGAACGGTGCTAACGACGATGCAAAGGTTGTCCGCGATGTCCTCCGGCAATATCTGGAACTTCTCGTCAAGGTCGAACACCTTGATGCGTCCTTCGAACTGACGGTCAAGTTCCTGCCGATAGGGATGCCGCACGTTCTTGAATGCATCCGCCGTCTGTTTGCGTATCGTGTCGCTCGGCGCGAACCACAACACGAACGGATAATCCTTTGACTGCGCCTCGGCGATGATCTTCAGCGAATGTGCCGCAAGTATCGTCTTGCCGCCGCCCGTCGGAACCTTGATGCAGACAGTTGGCACGTCCTCCATCCCCTTCGGCGACTTGTAGCCGTAGTCCGCGCCCAGACGCAGCCGCACGTCCCCCTCCGCCGTCACCGTCTTGTAGGC
>DEWI01000040.1:0-22154 GCA_002363575.1 Verrucomicrobia bacterium UBA3214
GAATAATGCGTCGCGTCGAGGATCGTCGCGCGCACGACTACGAGGTTGCTGCGCTGGGAAATCGTCAGGCGCAGTGTGCTCTCGTCCAGCTCCTCGATCTTCCAATCGTGCGGCGCGCCTATCATGATCGCCTTCTTCAGCGAAAAGCCATCCTGCAACATGACGGCGATATTCTCATATGCCGGCGGCGGTGTTGTATCCGGCTCGCGGAATAGCGCGCAGCCTGCGAATACCGCGGCAAACGCCGCTGCGAATAGTGCCATTGCTGTCTTTTTCATTTCTGTCCTCCTCTGATGCCGTGTATTATACCAAAAATTTCCGGCATTCGCGCCACGCGACGCCAAAGGATCCTTTCCCGGGCTCCAATCCGCCACCTCCAGCATCGGGAGGGACACGCTTTCGGCCATTCACAGGCCGGATGGGCCGGCGACGGGCGTCGGTCGGAAACTGGCGGGCGTCGCAAGGTGCGGCGACGCCTGCAATCTGGCAAAGCGACCTGCGCAGGGGCGATTATCCTCAGGCGTCACCCGGAGCGGCGACAGGCGTGGGGTTGGGAACGACGCCCGTCACTTGGCTAATGGATACGGAAAGAGCCAGGCGCCCCCGGCGCGCCGGAAGAGCGGCGTGCCGTCAGGGTGTGGCGAAAAAGCGATAGAAGAAGGGATATATCGCGGGGGCAAGCGGAATTGTAATTTTCACGCGCCCGGCGCCGGATTTTTCGACAGTATAGGCGGAAGATGGGAGAATCGCATCGTCGGTCTCCGGGAGCGGGAGGAGCTGCGCTGCGCGGACTTTGACGTCCCAGTAGAATATCTCGAGCCATTCGGGGGTATCGACGGCGAGAACCGCTACGGCCTTGCCGTTTTCGATTGCGAGCGACTCCACTTCAATGGAGACGAGCGCGGGCATCTTCTCGGCGACGTTCGCCGCGCCGGAATGGCGCACGAACGCCGTCATCCGTTCGCCGTTGACGGTGAAGCGGATGCGATCCTCGACGAAATAGCCGGCCTTGAGGTAGAGGTAGATGCGGCCGTCGGCGTCGGCCTGGATGCCGTCGGTGTTGTAGTAGTCCGGCAGACCTTCGACGACTGGATGCGAGCCGGGCTCGAGGCCTTCGACGACGAGGCACGAGGCGTTCGCGCCGTCCGGCGTGTAAGCGCTCAGGGACAGGATGTAGTTCCACCTGGGTGAGCGGCCGACATTGATGCTGCCGCCCGAAACTGTCGGATACAGGATTCCGGGGACGGTGCCCTGCGCGCCGCTTGTTGCAACGATGTTACCGCCGGTGACGGCGATGGCGCCATTGTCGGTCCACTCGGTGTCGTCGCTCGCACCGATGGCTGGGCATCCCCAGTCGTTGTTGCACGCGCCGCCAGCGGCGTAGAGCCAGCCGTCGCCGCCGATGGAAAGTTTCGTCTCGTACGGCACTTCGATGGCCGCGCAGTATCTGCCGCTTGCGAACTCGTTCGTCCCGGTGAACCAGACCGACGCCGTGGTGTTCGAGACGATCGCGAACGGCGTCTGCCGGGTTCCCGTCGCCTTCAGGACGAGGTTGGACATTGTCACGGTTTCAGGCGTATCTACGACGCATCTGACCTTGCCCTGCGTGTTCGTGCCGGAGATGACGCAACCGGCGGTGATTGCGAGTTTGGACGAGGCGGGGTCGAAAGTCCAACCGTCGCCCGCGAGCCTGCCTGCATCGACGCCATCGACGGCGACGCCGGTGATGCGCCATGCGACGGCCGGAGCGCCGGCGACGGCGGCGGACCAGGGCCACGCATTGGCGGTGAAAGAGTATTCGCCGTCCGGGAGATAGACGAACGCCGAGCCTTGCGCGTCCGCCGTCGCGGACGATATGCCTTCGTTTTCAAGCCCGAGCACGGCGATCGACGCGCCGGGCGTCAGGCGCTGCATTTCCACGCGCCAGCAGAGTTTGCCGGCTTTCTCGATGCTTTCGGGCAGATCGTCCGAGCCGCTTCCCACCGCGAAGACGTTGTTGGTGGCGCCGCCGGCGAAAAAGTATTCGTCGTCGAATTTGACGATTCGCGTCATGTTCGTCGCGGGGAGCCAGAGGCACAACGCACCGGCTTCGTCGGCGACGGTGCCGGAGAGATTGTAGGTCGCGGGCATGTCGCCGGACGAAATCATGGCTGTCGCGCCCGCCGTCAGGTTGGTGAACATGACGTAGCGCAGCAGCGCGCCGCCGGCATCCACCGGCGTCGGATGGATGGCAGCCATGTAGTCAAGGAGATTGGCGCCGTTTACGCTGCCGCCCGTCACGACGAGCGGCTTGTCGCCGCCGTTGACGTTGAAGGCGTTGCCGCTGCGCACCATGTCGGTGGCGTTGTCGCCTATCGCGCCCGCGCCTTTCGCCGCATAGACGGTGCCGCCGGAAACCACGACAGCGCCATCCGGGATCGCTGCCTGCGAATTGCCCGAGCCGATGCCCGCGGCGTTCTTGCCGCCTGTCGCCGAGACATAGCCGCCTAGAATCGTTATATTGCCTTCCGTCAGATTCGCGCCCTGGCCGCCGCCTATGCCGGCCGCGTATTCGCCGCCCTGCGCGCGGACCGTCCCCGCCTTTATGACGATCTTCCCCGGCCCGTTGTTCCAGTCGTACCCGCTCGAACCGATGCCGGCGCCGTATTGGCCGCCGGACGCCGAGAGCGTGCCGCTGCCGGAAACCGTCAATGTCGCGCTCTTCGCCACTTCCACGCCCGCGGAATACTTGCCGGTCGCATAGACGGCGTTCGAGCCGGCCGGCGCAAGCGTTATGTCGCGCTCCAGCACCACGGGCGACTTCTCTTTGGCCACGGTCGCAATCGTCAGATCCTTGAACTCCATCTTCGACGCGCCCGACGAAACCGGAACGGAGATGCGGTATTCGCCGTTGGTGGAGACACCCATTATGGAGGCGTTGGAGGAAATCGTCACGATACCCGTGGATTTCGCGAACGACCACCCGGTGCCGGAGTTGTCCGCATTGCTCACGACGACGTCGCCGTTTACGACAAGATAGCCGCGGACCGTGACATTGCCCTTGTCGTCTATGGAGAACGCGAAGTAGAAGATTTCGCCGTTGGCCATCTCGACCTTCACGATAAACGCCTCGCTTCCCGTCGCCGGCAGCCACACGCGCAGCTTGCCGTTCGCGTCGGTATAGGCGTCGTTCACGCCGTAGGAGTAGCCGGAAAGCGCGCCGTAGAACACGAGCGACGCCACCTTGTTCGTCGCCTCGCCGATCTCGAAATCGACGGGGAACACGGCCTTGGAAGCCGTGTTGGTCGGCGCGGGCGTGACGTGACCGAGTGCCGCATAGATTGCGCCGCCATGGAATGTGACGGTGCTGGAGTCGGTCATGGTGGTCCCGGCAGTCCTGCCAATGGCGTAGGTGGACGAGCCGCTCAGCGCGGCATTTACCGTTCCGCCCGTGATCTTGATCGACCCGCATTTTCCGTGGGCGCCGGAGCCGATGCAGGCCGCGTATTGGCTGCCGCACTCCGCCTTGATGCGACCGCCGGAGATTTCGACGGTGATGCCGGTGTCGAAAAAGTCGTATCCCTCGCCCGCGCCGATGCCCGCGCCGTAGCTGCCGCCGCCCTTTGCCGTCACGTCGCCGCCGGAAATCTTGATCGGGCCGCCATAGCCGTCGTAGCCGCCGCCGATGCCGGCGCCGCAATTGATTCCGCGGCCGGTGGCGACGACCGTGCCGCCGTTGATGGAAATACTTGAGAAGGTCGATTCCCTGCTGCCGCCGATGCCGGCGCCGCCGTTTGCGCCGCCAGTCGCCGTCACGGTGCCGCCCGAGATCTCTATAATGCCGTTGGTGGTGTCTCGCCCCGTGCCGATGCCGGCGCCGTAGTTGCCGCCCGTGGCCGTCACAGTGCCGCCAGTTATCTTGACCGTCTGGCCGACAGCGCTCTGGCCGCTGCCGATGCCGGGACCGCCTTCGCCACCCGTCGCCGTCACCGTGCCGCCGGAGATGATGTATATGCCCATGCCGGAGCCTTGCGATCCGCCGAAACCTGCGGCGCCGTCCTTGCCTGTCGCCGTGATCGTGCCGCCGGAGATTGTCAAAGTGCCGAAGCCTGCGTCCTTCGCCGCACCGATGCCCGAACCGTTCGCGCCGCCGTTTGCGACGATCGTGCCGCCCATGATGTTGAGCTTCGCGGTCCCCCTCGTCTCGCCCGTCCTGCCGCCGATGCCCGGCGCGTTCGCGCCGCCGATTGCCTCCACCTGGCCGGCGCCACCGATCGTGACGCTGCTGCCCTCGGCGACATAAATCGCCGGATACCCGGAGCAGCCCGTAAGTTTGTTCACGCCCTCGAACTGCAGCGCCGCGATCTTGCCTGGGACGCTCTCGAACGGCGGACGCGCAATTGTGCTCGACGCATTCATTGTCAAGTTGCTCATCACGACCGTGCAGAGGTTGGCGGTGGGATAGATGCTGAACTCGCCTGATTCGTCTTCGCCCGTGATCACATAGGAACCCGTCGAGGCGGTGAGCGTAAGGCGCCCGTCCGCGCCGTTGTAGTCCCAGCCATAGCCGGACTTCGAGATGCCGCCGACGAGAGGCGTGCCGTTGATCCAGATCGAGGCGGCCTGCGACTCGTCCGTCAGCGTCCAGTGTGCGTAGAGCGTGACGTCGGAGGGCGTGGTCCATTCTTCCTGCGTGGCGGCGCTGTCGGCGCCATAGTATTTGACGCCGCCGCCGTCCTTCTCCGTGAACCAGCCGTGGAACGTCCAGCCCGGACGCGGCGGCGGAACCGCCGCGGCGGGATATGCATAGCCGTAGCGGGCGGTCTTCGTCGTGTTCACATGCTGGCCGTCGGAGAACGTCAGGTTGTATTCGATCGCGGAGTGCGTGGTGGCGCTTATCGTCGCCGGCATGGAACCGCCGGAGAGCGTCACGCCGGAGTCCTTGTAGACGTTTCCGGTGAAGCCGTTCGCGCCGGCCGAACCGCCGGAGCCGCCGTATCCGCCAGACTTGTCGGAATGGATCGATGAACCAGCCGAAGCAGTGCTGCGCGTACCGCCGCCGGAACTGCCAGAGTTGCCGTCGCCGCCCGCTCCGGCGCTGCCGCCGCCGCCATCAGGATAAGACGGATAGTAGCCGGACGGATAGGCGTATTTGCCGCCGGAGCCACCACCGCCGCCGCCGCCGCCGCCGCCGCCGCCGCCGCCGATGGCGTAGGGCGCTGCATTGCCTCCCGCGCCGCCGCCGCCGCCGCCGCCGTAGCCGAACATGAACCAATATGTATCAAACTCCTCGCCGACACGGTTGCCGGACGAGCCGCCGCTCCCGCCAGAACCCTTGGAGCCGCCTGTCGCCGTCACGTTGAGCGAACCGAGCAGATACAGCCTACCCGAACCGGAGCCGTTTTCCGCGCCGCCGCCGTTGCCGCCGCTTGAACCGTTCGCGGTGTATGAGTTTGCGCTGAAATAATGGCACTCGTTTTCAGATGACGAAGCACCGAAACCGCCGCCGCCGCCGTCGCCGCCCACGCCGCCGATGGCCGCAGACGCGCCACCGCCGCCGCCGCCGCCGTTGCCGCCGGAACCCGCCGTCCAATAATCAAGACCGCTCCGGAAGTTGCCGCTCGTCCCGTCGGCGCCGTTAGCGCCGTTCGCCGCGTTGCCGCCGGTGACGTTGAGCGTGCCGCCGCCGGTCACAATCAACGTCGAGCCGTCGTTGAGGCGGATGCCCGCGCCGGCGCTCGTCGTGCCGCTCGCATGGCCGCCGTAAACGTTGAGCGTGACGCCCTTGGGAATGTAGAGAACCGTCGTCGCGTTGCCGGCGACGTAGAGCGCGCTCAACGTCGTTCCGATGCGCGAGATCGTCGCGTTCGCCGTCACCTTGTAGATGGTGCCGTCCAAGAGCGTCTTGCCCACGTCGCCCGCGCCGAGCGTATCGACCGTAATGAACCCGGCCCGCGCCGCAACCGGCGCGAACAAAGACATAGCGGCAAGCGCTGTCGATGAAATTAGACTGCCTATTCTCATGTAACGCCGGATCTCACTGCATCCTTCCAGAATTCCCGCCACGCATTGCTTTCCGCCTCTAAAAACCCCTTCTGCATCCGGCTTATATTATAGCATATCTGGCGGCATGCCGCGCATGCGGTTTACAGGCTTTCGCAATCCGCCCTTCCGGGATGGCGGCGCCCTTGCGAAGCGTCAAATGCTGATCATGTTGCCGCGTTCGCCGTTTTGGCCGTCGCCGGACTCTTTAAGTCTCTCCGCCCAGCCGTCGCAGAGCGCGACGATCCTCTCGAGCACATTGACGAAAGCGCCGGGATCGGCGGCGGCCTCGTCGAAATCAAAATAGTAGTTATAGACGAGCGTGCCGGTGGATTTTTCCAGCGCGAAGAATCCCCCGGCCGTCTCGGCGCCGAAAAGTCCGGCCGCCAGCAGCTCGCGATACACCGCGCAAGGCGTCTCCGGGCCTAGCGTGGCGATTTCGACGAAGCAGAGGATC
Organism: Verrucomicrobia bacterium UBA3214; assembly: GCA_002363575.1. Classification (GTDB taxonomy): domain Bacteria; phylum Verrucomicrobiota; class Kiritimatiellia; order RFP12; family UBA1067; genus UBA1067. Next base: position 6,479 of record DEWI01000040.1, read on the forward strand.
TTGCCTGCCGGCGCGAGGTACTGGAGGCTCAGAGTGTACTTTTCGTCGATGCCCAGCGTGACCAGTCCCGTCTCGCCCGGCGTGAAGCCGTCGATTCCGGTAGCTTTGCGGACTTCGCCGAGGAATGCTTCGTAGTCTTTGTCGTTTGCGCCTTTCATGTCGTTTCTCTAGTCGTTTCGCGTTTGATCGTTCAGAAAACCTTCGCGCCTGCGCGCCGCGGACGCCGTTGCGGCACGGGATGGGCGTCAAGAAACGCGCGGTCGCGCCGCTGCGAGTCTGTTCACGGCCTCAAAAATCTCCGCCGGGCTGGACATGCGGCCCTTGGCGTTCGTTCCGCACGCGAGGAAACCGGTCTCCGGGCCGATCACCTCAATGCCGCGCGCGGCTAGCGCGGCGATGTTTTCCTGCGTCGCGGGGTTCTCCCACATCCCCACGTTCATCGCCGGCGCCACGGCGACGGGCGCTTTCGTCGCCAGCAGCAGCGAAGAGAGGAGATTGTCGGCAATGCCGCAGCGCATCTTCGCGAGCGTGTTCGCGCTCGCCGGCGCCACGACGGCGACATCCGCCCAATCCGCGAGCGAAATGTGGCCCGGCTTCCAGCCGTCCGGCTGCGCGAAGGAATCGATCGAAACCGGATAGCGCGAAAGCGTCTGGAAGGTAAGCGGCGCGACGAACATGCACGCGGCGTCCGTCATCGCGACGCGGACTTCGTCGCCGGCATCGACGAACATTCTAACGAGTTCCGCCGCCTTGTAGGCGGCTATCGACCCCGTCACTCCCAAAAGAACATGCTTCATCTTTCTCCTTTCCCGTAATGCGTTCGCCGCGCGTCTTCCCGCGCCGTCAGAGGAATTTGCCCGTCACGGACGCCGGGCACGCGCGAATCTTCTCCACCGGCCCTTCGCAGACGAGATTGCCGCCTGCATCGCCGCCGCCGGGCCCGAGATCGATTATCCAGTCCGCGCACTTCATGACGTCCGTATTGTGCTCGATAACGACGATCGTGTTGCCTTGGTCGCGCAGCGACAGCAGCAGCGCCATTAGCTTTGCGACATCGTCGAAATGCAGCCCCGTCGTAGGCTCGTCGAGGAGATACAGCGTGCGGCCGGTCGAGCGCCGCGAAAGCTCCGTCGCCAGTTTTATGCGCTGCGCTTCTCCTCCGGAGAGCGTCGTGGCGCTCTGCCCCAGCGCGATATACCCCAGCCCGACATCGGCAAGCGTCTGGAGCTTGCGCTGCAGCGTCGGCACGCGGGCGAAGAATTTCGCGGCTTCCGCCACTGTCATTTCGAGGACGTCGGCGATGGATTTCCCGCCGTACAGGACTTCGAGCGTCTCGGAGTTGAAGCGCTTGCCGCCGCATTGCTCGCACGTCACGAAAACATCGGGGAGGAAGCTCATTTCGAGCTTGCGCATGCCGTCGCCTCCGCAGGATTCGCAGCGGCCGCCTTTGACGTTGAAGGAGAAGCGGCCGGCCGTGTAGCCGCGCGCGCGCGCCGCCTCCGTCTTCGCGAACAGCTCGCGAATCTCCGAGAAGAACCCGACGTACGTGGCGGGATTGGAGCGCGGCGTGCGCCCGATCGGCGACTGGTCGATCTCGATCACCTTGTCGAAATTCTCCTGCCCGGTGATCTTGCGGAACGCGCCCGGCGCTTCCTTCGCATGGTAGAACTCGCGCATCAGCGCGCGCTTCAGGGTCTCGTCGATCAGCGTGGATTTCCCCGAACCGCTCACGCCGGTCACGACCGTGAAGGAACCGACGGGGATGTGCGCGGTTATATTCTTTAAATTGTGCTCGCGCGCGCCGTGGACGGTGAGAAATTTCGCCGGCCCTTTCGAAGGCTTGGAAGGTTTCGCCGGCGGCTTCACGGCGCGCCTCCCGGAGAGATAGTCCGCAGTGAGGGAATCCGCCTTCAAAAGCCCTTTGAAATCCCCCTGGTACATGACGCGCCCGCCTTCGCGCCCGGCGCCAGGCCCGAGATCGACGATGTAATCGGCGTTGCGCATCATCTCTTCGTCGTGTTCGACGATGACGACGGTGTTTCCGCGGTCGCGCAGATCCTTCAGCGTGGCGATCAGCCTGTCGTTGTCGCGCGGATGCAGGCCGATCGTCGGCTCGTCCAGAACGTACAAAACGCCCGTAAGCCCGGAGCCGATTTGCGTGGCGAGGCGGATGCGCTGCATCTCGCCGCCCGAAAGCGTGGCGGATGCGCGGTCCAGCGTCAGATAATCCAGCCCGACGTCGAGCAGGAACTGCTCGCGCCTGACGATTTCCTTGACCACTTCCGCGACAGGCGCGAACTCCCGCCCCTTCAAGGATTTGAAGAAGGCGAGGGAATCCTTGACGCCGAGCGCCATCGCTTCGACGATCGTCTTGCCGGCGACGCGCGCGGCGCGCGCTTCTGGGCGCAGGCGCGCGCCCCCGCAATCCGGGCACGTGCGGAAATTCTGGTATGCCTCGTACTTCTGGCGGACTTCGTCGTCTTCCGCTTCGTCGAGCTTGCGCTGAAGCGCGGCCAGCACGCCTTCGAAGGGACGATCGACGCGCCGCCATTCAAGCACGAGATTGTCCTTGAAGCCGTGCATCAGGCCGTGCCGGAATGCCGCTGGCAGTTTTTCGTATGGCGTTGCGAGGCTCACGCGATACTGCGCGGCGATTCTCGCCAGCAGCTCCTTGTGGTAGAGTATCGCCATCTGGCCGCCGAGGCGCCGCCATGGATGTATCGCCTCTTCGAGCGGCAGCGTGCGGTCGGGCACGACGAGATTTTCGTCGAAGTAGTAAAGCTGGCCCAGCCCCCCGCATGTCGGGCACGCGCCGAACGGAGAGTTGAACGAAAACGAGCGCGGCTTCAACTCCTCGAAAGATATGCCGCAATGCACGCATGCGTTCAGCTCGGAAAACACGGTGGAAGACGCCGGCTCGCCGGGCCGCTCCAGCTCCAGAATCCCCTTGCCGGCCTTGAGCGCTAGCTCCACGGAATCGGTCAAGCGCGTCTTGCCGGCCGGCAGCACGAGGCGATCCACGACGACGTCGATGCTGTGGTTCTTCTTCTTGTCCAGCTCAGGTGGCTCGTCGAGATCGTAAAGCGCGCCATCCGCGCGGATGCGCGCGAAGCCTGCGCGCTTGAGCATCGCGAACACGTCCTCGTGGCGCCCCTTCTTGCCCTTGACGACCGGCGCGTAGATTATCGCCTTGCCGGGCGCCATCTTCATTATCGCTTCGACGATCTGCTCAGCGCTCTGCTTCGTGACCGGGCGGCCGCACTTCGGGCAGTGCGCATGCGACACCGAGCCGTAGAGCAATCGCAAGTAGTCGTGGATCTCCGTGACGGTAGCGACGATCGAGCGGGGATTGCCGCCCGTCGTGTGCTGCTCTATGGAAATCGCCGGCGAGAGGCCTTCGATCTTTTCGACGTCCGGCTTCTGCATGCGGTCGAGAAACTGGCGCGCGTACGCGCTGAGAGACTCCACGTACCGCCTTTGCCCTTCCGCATACAAAGTGTCGAAGGCGAGGGAGGATTTGCCGGAGCCGGAAAGCCCGGTCACCACCGTGAGAGAATTGCGCGGTATCGTGACGTCGATCCCGCGGAGATTGTGGACGCGCGCGTTCTTTATTATTATCGGTCCTGACATTGGAAACCCCGGATTGACTGATTCGCCGCCACTGGCCGGCGCCTTGCAACATCCAGCAAGCTTGCTTCGCCTCTTCACTGCGCAGGGACGATTTCCAGGCCGGCGAGGCCTTCGGCCGTCGCGTAGAATCTGCCGCCGGAAAGCATCCCTGCGAACTTCACCGTCTTGCCGACGAGACGCCCGTTTTCCACTCTCCAGAGTTTGAACGAGCCGCTTGCCGTCCCCTTCTTAGCAGCGTACGAAACGCGGAAGCGCGCGAGATTCGCCGGCGTCCTGCCGCTCGCGATCTTCACGTATGAAAGCGGCGGAGAGAAGTTCTTGTCGAGCGCGATTTTCCCCGCTGTCTTCACCGCCTTCCACTTGCCGCCGCTCACGGTGAAGGCGGGGGCGAGCGCCGGCGTCGCCGCCACCTGGTCGAGTTCGGTGCGCTCCAGCCAGTATTGTCCGTCGACCGCCTCGAAAGCGAGGCTGTAAACGCCGTCGGCGAGATTCGCGAGCGGCGCGGCGCTCGCCAGCTTCCACGCGCCGTTGCCGTTCGCATCCACCGACGCCGTCGCGTCTTTCTCGATCCACACGACGAAGCCGATGCCGTTCTTCGCATTGACGACGGGTATTGCGAAAGCCTTGTCTTCGGCCAGCACGCCCTGCGAAGAAATCGAAACCCTCTTGCGCCCGGGAAGCGTGCCTGCGAGTTTCGCCTTGCCCTTCTTCGAGACCGTCAGCGTGAAAAGCGCGTAGTCGCCGCCGGCATCGAACACGAGCGTCCAGACGCCTTGCGGCATTTCCGCCGTGAGCGCGTGGCCGGCCGTCCCCGCCTTCGACTTCGAGAAGTCGCGCGCGGCTTCCACGGCCATGCCCTGGAAAGTCCCGCCGAGCGCCAGCTCGCCGTAGATTATGCCGAATTCGTCGACGTTGTTGCCGCCTGTCGCGACGACCGTACGGTAAACGGATTTGCCGCCACCAAGCCACGTGGCGGTGATCGTGGATTTCACCGTCGCCGCCCCCTTGGAAGCTTTTGTCGCGACTTTCAGGAGCGCGCGAATCTCGCCGCTTTGTTTGTCGCGCAGCCAGCCGTTGTACGTAGCGGCAGCCGCGCCGGTAAATTCGCCCGCCGCCTGAATCCCCGAAGGCAGCAGAGAACGCGACGCGCCGCCGGATTCATCGTCCTCGGCCGCTTTCCATAGCGCGGTCAGCACGACGAGCGCGCCGTCTTCCGCAGCGAGATTCGCGACTTGCGCGCCGTCGGCGAATACCGCGCCGTCCTGCGCCGACCATCCGGCGAATACATGGCCTTCGCGCGCGAATGCGTTCGCAGGCAGCGCGGCGGACGCGTCGAACTCCAGCGTCAGATCGTCCATCGCGCCAGCGCCTTCGCCCGGCGCGAAACGTATCGTGTAGGAGATGGGCTTCCAGACGGCGCAAAGCGTCACTTGCGCGCCGTCGTCCGTCGCCAGGTTCGCGATCTCCCCGCCGTCGGCGAAAACGGCTTCGCCGTCTGGCGTCTTCGCCCAGCCAGCGAATGAATAGCCCGTGCGCGAGAAGGCGTTGCGCGGCAGCGCCGCGCTCTCGTAGTACTCGAGAGAAAGCGGCGGCATCTCGCCTTCGCCGCCATTGGCCGCGAACGCGACGGTATAGGCGACGGGCTGCCATATCGCGACGAACTCGAACGTCGCGCCGTCCTCTTCGCTGAGATTGGATACCGTCGCGCCATCGGCATACACGATTTCGCCGGAGCGCCATCCGGCGAATTTGCAGCCTGTCTTCGCGAAGGCGTTCTTCGCCAGCGTCTCTTCCTTGCCGTAGGAAAGGGTTTGATCGGGCATTTCACCCGTCGCGCCTTCGCCGCCGGTGTAGCGGATCGTGCAGGTGTTCGCCTTCCACTGCGCGGAAAGAACGGTGTCGGCGGCGATGGCGTCCGTGCATTCGCGGTCGCCGTAGCAAGCCGCGGTGGAGGCGTCGAGCCAATGCGAGAAGGCGTAGCCGGCGCGCGTAAATCTGTTGCGCGGCAATGTGCCGTAATCGCCGACGTAGAACTCAGCGTTGGTCATCACGCCGACGCCGCCGTTCGCGTCGAAAGAAACATTGATCCGCCCGTCCGGAATCCACTCGATGCCGCCGATGAATACGGTCTGCCACTGCGAATTCACCTCGAACTCCAGCAGCGTCGCGCCGCCGTCCGCAGGCTCGATGCGCACGCTGTACGCCGCCAGATTCGTGGGGCACTGCGGCGAAACCGCCTCGACGGTTACTGCGTTGGTCTTGAAGAACAAGCCGTATTCGTTGGAGGAAGGCATTCCGATTCCAGGCGTCGCCCCTGCCTGCACGAAAGGCAAATCCGAGAATGCGCGGAAGTTCAGCGTCCCGGAGCCGTAGATATTGGCCTGGAGTGCCGTCCGCCCGCCTCTGGGGAATGCGATCATCGCTGCGCCGTCTGCTTCCGCGACATCGTTGGTGGCGAGGCATCCGGAATCTCCAGCGCGAAGCTTCAGCGCGACATCGCTGCCGATCGCGTACCCGAAGTCGTCCGTCGAACGCTCCCATAGCGCGTCAAGCTCTACGACGCCGCCGTCTGTCGCGGAGAGCTTTGCGACTTCTTCGCAATCCGCATATGCCGCGACATCCGAAACATCGTTCGTCGCCCATCCTGCGAAAATCCATGCGTCTGTCTTGCCGCGCTTGAAGGCGTTTGGCGCCAGCGCCTGCGGGACGTCGTAGATGAAAGACTGCGCATCCATGCGCCCTTGCGCAGGCCCGGGATAGAAGACGACGCGATATTCGTTTGTCTTATAGAGCGCCGATGCGGCGAAGTTCTCCGTGACGCTCTCAATATCCCTGCTCCAGCCAAGGAAGGTATGGCCCGTCCAGGAATCAAGCTCCGCGGCGGACGGCGGCACCGCGGCGTCCCGCTCGAAGACTTGCTGGCTTGCGGAGACGGCTTCGCCTTCCGCGCCGCGCCGCCAGTCCAATGCGACAGTATAGATCGCTTTCGGCTCCCAGCGCGCGCGCAGGATCGTTATGTCGTCGCGCGCGACCTCGTCGCCGGTCTTGATTTGGATGCTAGTCCCCGTCTCTGCGGCGTCCGTCCACCATCCGCGGAACCATGCGTCGCGGCGCGCCAGTTCCGGCAGCGAATATTTCTCGTCGATATATGCGACGATGGAACCTGCCGCGCCGGGCGGATCGAAGACGGGTTGATACTGCGCATCCTCCGGAGTCGCCGCATCAAGCGCAATCGTCATCGGGCGCTTCTCCCAGACGCCGTAGAGACGGATCGCCGCGCCATCCGCCGCGACGCCGAGCGCGCGCCCCGAAGGCGAAAGCATCTGCCCCGGCGCGAAATCCGCGCGCGCCGCGGCGCTGGAAAGCGCCCACCCTGCGAACTCGCAGCCCGTGCGCTTCCACGCCGCCGGCGCAGATGCAAGCGCAGCTGCGGACGAATACGAAAGCGTCGCGCCGGGCGGCGCGGCGGGCGCCCCGGAGCAGTTCCAATCGTAGCCGAGGGTATATGAGAATTCTTTCCAATGCGCGTAGAGTGTGGTTATGTCGTCGCGCGCGACTTCCGAGCCGTCGGCTATCTTCTCGCCGCCGTCAGGCGCCGTGAACCATCCGAGGAAATCGCATCCTTCGCGCACTGGCGTGCCGAGCGCGTACTTGTCGCCGATATAGACGGTGACGGCGCTTTGCGGCGCGACGCCGCCGCGCGCATCCAGTGCGATCGCCATGGGCCGCTTCTCCCAAACCGCGTAAAGAACGATTTGCGCGTTCTCCGCGGCGCCGAACGCGGCGCCGGCGTTCTCCACCGTAGCGCCCGCGGCATACGCCGCAGCGCCTGCGGAAGACGTCGCCCAGCCCTTGAATTCGCAGCCCGCCGGCGTTTCGCTCCAGAGGGAATCCGGGCTTGCCAGCGTCACGCTGTTTGTATAGGAGAGCGCAACGGCGCCGAAGTTTCCGCTGTGGCGCGAATCGTTCGCGTTGTAGGCGAGAGTCCAGGAATACCACTTGAAGCTCGGCGCGAGATAGAATGCGCCCGTCGTTGTCTCCACGCCGGCGACGTCTATGCCGCGCGCCGTGATCGTCGTGCCGTAATACGTGCAGGACGGCGAAAACGTTTCGAGGTTCGCGGCGTATATCATTTCACGCGCGGAGAAGAGCAGCCACTTCTCCACTCCGTGGCCTTCCGGGGGGATGGCGGTGAACTGCGTCTCGATGTTCGGGCCGAACATCGCCGGGTACGCCGATGGCGTGGTCACGACCGCGCCGCCGCTCTGCGCCGCCTTCAGCACGCCGTCGAGATAGTAGTATGTAAACGGCGCCAGAGTCGTCGCGTGCGCCGCGATCGCGAATATCGCAGCCGCGGCGGCGCAAAACCTCTTCAGTCCATTTGCCATGGCCAACTCCTTCCGTTTTCAAACGCTGTGCTTCCGCCGGGAACCCGAAGCTGGGCGAAGGCGCGCTCCCGCGGCGCGCCCGCTCAGTTCTTTTTCAAGTCCAGCGCCAGCAGGAATTCTGGATTCGACTTCGTCTTCTTGAGGGCGTTCAGCACGCTCTTCATCGCGCTTTCCGCGCCGGTGTCGCTGAGCGTGCGCCGCAGGCTCCAGGTCTTCTCAAGCTCGACAGGATCGAGAAGCAGATCTTCCTTGCGCGTTCCCGACTTGTCGATGTCGATCGCCGGGAAGATTCTCTTGTCGGCTAGGCCGCGATCGAGGCACAGCTCCATGTTGCCCGTGCCCTTGAACTCCTCGAAAATGACTTCGTCCATGCGCGAGCCGGTGTCGATGAGGCCGGTCGCGATGATCGTGAGCGAGCCGCCGCCTTCGATGTTGCGCGCGGCGCCGAAGAACCGCTTCGGGCGATGCAGCGCCAGCGCGTCCACGCCGCCCGTCAATATCTTCCCGGAGTGCGGCTGGACGGTGTTGTAGGCGCGCGCCAGCCGCGTTATCGAATCGAGGAGGATTACGACGTCGCGGCCGTTCTCGACTTGCCGCTTCGACATCTCGATCACCATTTCCGCGACATTGACGTGATGCTGCGGCTCTTCGTCGAATGTCGAAGACAGCACCATCGCCTTCGTGTTGCGCTGCATGTCCGTCACTTCCTCCGGGCGCTCGTCCACGAGCAGCACGATCAATATCGCCTCCGGATGGTTCGCGGTTATCGCGTTCGCGATCTTCTGCAAAAGCACCGTCTTGCCCACGCGGGGCGGCGCGACGATGAGAGCGCGCTGCCCGAAGCCTACCGGTGTGAAAAGGTCGATTACGCGCGTTGAATATTCCGTCGGCACGGTCTCGAGGAAGATGCGGCGCGTAGGGAACGTCGGCGTCAGATTCTCGAAATGGATGACGCGCGCGGCGACGCCCGGCTCCTTGCCGTTCACCGTGGATACATTGCCGAGGCAGAAGAAGCGGTCGCGATCGCGCGGATCGCGCACCGGGCCTTCGATGACGTCGCCGGTGCGCAGCGCGTGGCGCCGGATCTGCTGCTGCGTTACGAACACGTCCTCCGGGCACGCGAGGAAGTTGTTTTTCGCCGAGCGCAGGAAGCCGTGGCCTTCGCGCATGATCTCCAGGCACCCCGAAGCGAGGACTGCGCCGCCGCTTGCCAGATACTTGCGGATGGCGGCGAAAATCAGCTCGTGCTTGCGATACGCGCCAAGCTCTTCGGGGTCGGCGCCGGGCATCATGGTCTCGACGATTTGCGGCGCCGGCCACGTCTGGATGTCGGCCAGCCTGTACTCCGGGAGATCGTCGCGACGGTTCGGATTCACCGGCGCCTCCTGCACGGCGTCGCGCGTTTCGGCGGGCAGCGGCGCATTCAAAAGCGGATTCACGCTCTCCTGGCCGTTGGCGCCGCGTATCGGCGAAGCATTCACCTTCTGCGCGCCGGCTTGGTGGCGCGGCTTGCCCGGCTTGCGAAACTGCGCGCGGCGCGCGGCGTTTGCGCCTTGCGGCTGCTCCGCGCGCTGCTCCTTCGGCTGATTGTCCTGCGGCTTTGCGGGCGCGCCCTGTGCAAATATATCGAACTCGTCGCTCATCGTGGTTTTTCCGTCTGGCTGTTTATGTTTTCCGGCGCACCGTCCGGCGGCCGCCGCGCCCCTTCGCGAATCCAGGCGACAAACGCCGCGGCCTGCTTGCGCAGGTCCTCCGCGGAACCGTCGTTGTGGATTGCATAGTGCGCTCTGGCGGCTTTTTCGGCATTTGGCAACTGCGCCGCCAAACGCTCATGCGCTTCTTGGCGCGTCAGACCGCGCCGCCCCGTCATCCGCTCGATCTGTCTTTCTTCGTCGCAGACGACGGCGCATATTATATCATATTTCTTTTCCCAATGTGCCTCGAAAAGAAGCGGAATCACCGCTACGCGCAATGGCGCCGCCGCGCCGGACGCGCACGGCGCGGCGAACCACTTTTCGTAGCGTTCTTCGACAAGCGGATGCAGGCGCTTTTCCAGCGCCTTGCGCACTCCAGGATCGCGGAAGGCGATTTTCGCCAGGCGCTTTCTCTCGTCTTCCGGCAGAAGCTCGTGGACGATGTCGTCGGCATCCAGAGTCTCCGCGCCAAGCTCGCGCAGCATCTGCGCGAACAGCGACTTCCCGCACGCGATCCCTCCGGTTACGGCGATTCGCATGTCCCGTCCCCCTCTCTTCGCTCGCGGCACCGCGCATCGGCGGCGCGCGCAAAAGCCTCAACATTCCGTTGGATTCGCCAGTCTCGCGACGCCGGAAGCCACGGCCGCCGCGGACACCGCCGCCGGGATGCGCCGGCGCAGGCGCGTATCGAACGGCTTCGGAATTATGTAGGCGTCGCCGAATTCCAGATTCTCGCCCGGATAGAGCGCGGCCACTTCTGCGGGCACGCTCTCGCGGGCCAGCGCGGCCAGCGCCTCCGCGGCGGCGACTTTCATTTCGCGGTTTATAGTGCGCGCGCGGACGTCTAGCGCGCCGCGGAAGAGATACGGGAAGCCCAGGACGTTGTTGATCTGGTTGGGATAGTCGCTGCGCCCGGTCACCATCACATAGCGGCGATCGCCCATCGCCGCCGCCACCGCCTCCGGCGTGATTTCCGGATCGGGGTTCGCCATCGCGAATATCGCGGGGAATTCGCCCATCGCCAGCACGTCGTCGCCGCTGATAACATTCGCGGCAGATACGCCGATGAATACGTCCGCGCCGGTCATCGCCTCGCGGCGCGTCGTCGTCGCCGCGACGTCGCGGGCATGCACAGCGTTCTGCCGCGACAGATCGCGGCGGCTCGTCGAAAGCACGCCTTTGATGTCGAACATCGTTATATCGCGCACGCCGGCGGCCTTGAGCATGTCGGCGATTCGCGTGCCGGCGGCGCCGGCGCCGTTGATGACGATCTTCAGCTCGCCGAGCGTCTTGCCTTTCAGAAGCGCGAAATTCATCACGCCCGCCGTGGCTATCACCGCCGTTCCCCACTGGTCGTCGTGGAAAACCGGGATGTCCAGTTCGGCGTCGAGCACGTCCTCGATCTCGAAGCACGCCGGCGAGGCGATGTCTTCGAGATTGATGCCGGCGTACTGCGGCGCGATCGCCTTCACGGCCGCGATCACTCTCTCCGGGTCGGTCGGCCCGGTGTCCTTGCCGCCCATGCGGCAGCAGCCGAGCGGCACCGGCCAGGCATCGACGCCGCCGAACGCCTTGAAAAGCACGGCCTTGCCTTCCATCACAGGTATGGAGGCGGCGGCGCCGAGATCGCCAAGCCCGAGTATCGCCGTGCCGTCGGATACGACGGCGACGAGATTGCGCTTCGCCGTAAGCTCGTACGCCGCCTCCGGGCGCGCCGCTATCTCCTTCACGGCGAGTGCGACGCCGGGCGTGTATGCAAGCGTCAAATCATGCTGGCCGCGCAGCGCGCGCGGCAATCCCACGGCGACCTTGCCGCCGCGGTGATACGCGAAAACATCTTCTTTCGTGAACCTGTCCATCTTGCCTTTGCGTTTCTTTTGATTCCCTGCCAAATCGTTCCCCGGCGCCGCGGCGTGCCCGCGAAGCCGGCTTCAAACGGGCTTTTCCGCGAACGAGAAGAGTGAAATCTTCACTCCTGTCGGCTCGAGCGTCCGGCGCACCACTTTCATCCATTCGGGGCGAACGTCGCAGGCGATCACGACCGCGTCGGCGTTGAGCTTGTTGATTATCTCCGGCGCCTGCTGGAGCGTCCCCATCACTCTCAAACCGCCGATGTAATGCCCGCGCAAAAGCAAATCGTCGTCGAGCAGCCCGACGATTATCCTGTCGTTGGCGGCCGTCGTCCTGACCAATTCGCGACGGAACGCGCGGTAGCGCAACCCGCAGCCATAGACCAGCACGCGCGAAACATCCTTGCGGCCTTTCAGGCGCGAACAGTCGATCGCGTAGAACAGGTCGCGCACGATGCCGCGCGCGAAACGCACCACCACGAGCGCAACGCAGCTCGTCATCGCGTAGAGCAGCGTCATGGCCTTGAGCTTGGCATGCTCGATCCCAGGCGCGTAGTATATCGCGATCGTGCCGAGGCACGAACCGAAAATGCACGCGAGAAGAAGCCTGACGTAATTCGACGACATCGCCCTCGCCCATACCGTGCGGTATATCCCCACGGAGAACAGCAGCACGAAAACCGAGATGACGCGAAGAGGAAGCACGACGCGCAATTCATCCCGGCCTATATCGAACCCCATCGCCCAACAGCAGATGAAAAACACGGCGACAAGCGCGAAGATGTCGAAACCGAGGTAGAACGGGATCGCGAGACGCGCGAAGCGCCGCCGGCTGCCGCGCGCGTGATCGCGCGCTATCGAATTCAGCAGCCTCCCGGCGTCGAACAGCTCGATTCGCGCCACATCCTTGAAAATCGCGATTGATGCTATTGCCACGGCGAAGAGCCAGAGGCCGCCCGCCTTCGAACGCAGCGCCACGCCGACAAGACCTACGCCGACGGAGAACGCCGCCGCGAGATACAGTATCCAGGCGGCGCGCCGCTGGTTCAGCTTGGCCGCTCGCAGTATTCTGTGGTGGATGTGGTCGGCATCCGCCGTCATCACTTTGTCGTTGCCGACTTCGCCGGCGGAGGGCGCGCGCTTCCGTATCATGTGGCGGATCGACCGCCGCACGATCGCCAGCGCCGTATCGAAAATCGGGACGCCCATCGCGAGAAGCGGCACGCCCACGGAGACCAGGAACGAATTCGCCGTCTGCGCCACCAGCGGGACGACCGACAGCGTGAAACCGATGAACATCGAGCCGCAGTCGCCGAGAAAGACGCTCGCCGGATGGTAGTTGTAACAGAGGAACGCCAGAAGCGCGCCGGCGAAAACGAAGTGGAAAACCGCGGCGCCCGGCATCTCTATCATGAAAAGCGTTCCCGCCATCCCAAGCGTGGCGATAAGCGCGAGACCGGATGCGAGGCCGTCGAGACCGTCGATAAGATTGAATGCGTTAACCGCGCCGCAGATCCAGAACGTCGTGATCGCGCAATCAAGCACCGGGTTTATGCCGGGCCAGATGCGATGGAAGCCTATCCCCGCCCACAGCCACGCCAGCAGTGCGATGACGAACTGCGCGGCCAGCTTCACCTTCGGCGACAGGGAGAACTTGTCGTCCGCATAGCCGGTCGCGGCTATCAAGACCGCCAATACGCCAAGCTTCCACTGCGCGCCGAAAAACGACAACGCGCCGCCGCCGAACACGGAAATCGTTATGGCGCACGCGGCCGTCGTGCCAGCGACGATCGCCAAGCCCCCTCCGCGCGGTATCGACGTGGTGTTGATTCGCCGCGCGTCAGGCTTGTCGATCATGCCGAAGCGCCTGTTCATCTCGCGCACTAGCGGCGTCAGAATGAAAGTGATTGCGAATGCGCTGAATAACGCCGTCAGATGCGGTATGAACATTTTCATGATTCAATGCCATGCAAAAGGTTTTTACTGCCGGGGCGCGGGATGCCGGTTCCCTTGCGTTCATTTTCCTTGAAAATATCAAACTCCAGGTGTTTGGCGCTCGTGTCAAAGCGGCAGCTGCGGCAACAGCTTCCTGATGATCGCGGAGATCGCCTCGTCCCCTTCGCTTGATGCGCAGACGGTGACCATGACCCAGCGGTCGATCCTGTTATGCACCGTGCGGTCCCATGTGTCCCGGAAAATACGCTTCACGTGAGACGCCGTCTTGTAGCCTTCCTGGTTGAAAAAGGTGTATGCGAAAGAAACTCTCGAGGACGGTGAAGACACCGTGAGCACGCGCCACTGCAAGCCGTCGATCTCCAGCGTGTGCGGGTCTGTCATCAAGTTTCCCTGTGCAGGCAGGCAAAGCTCCGGACGATGTATCGAACTTTTGCCCTTCCCGCCAATCACTATCGTGGCCTGGAACCATTCTCCGTCGCTCGCCTTGTAGAGCCGCTTGCGGATTGTCGTGTCCTTCGGCAATATCGTCGTCTCCGCAAGGCTTGGCGCCAGCTCCTCGCTCTCGTACGGCGCGATTTCCCCAAGCCTCGCATCCGGCGCTTCCGCAACGACTACAGGCGGCGTCTCGGCCTGGCGAATCATCGTGAATACGAGAAGCGCGAATGCCGCGAATGCCGGCGTCGCGCGGATCGCCGCGCCGCGGCGCGTTTCCGGCGCCGCCGCGGATTCGGCGGCGGCGACCGGCTTACGGCCGGCTTTGCAATGCGAAATCCGCGCTGCAATGCGATTGATTGCATCGCCCGTCGCCAGCATCAGCAATATGGCGACGATGAAAACCACGTACCCGGAATAGTCGTGGTAGAATCCAGTCGCAAAATCCGCCGATGCGTAATTCGCGACGAGGCAGATAGAAAGAATTCTCGCCACGTTCCCCAGCATGGCGATCGGCACGGAAGAAGCAAAGAGCACCCCCCTGCGCAACCATGTAGGCTGGTTGAAATACGCATACCCCGCCGTCAGCGCCATAAGCGCGAATATCGACCGCAGCCCGCTGCAAGGCTCGGCGACATCGATCTCGAACGAGCCGTCGAGCGCCGCTATCATCGTGCCGCGACGTATCACATCCGCCCCGAAGCCGCGCAGTATTTCATATGCCGTGCCAGATGCAAGCAGCCGCAGATGGACTGTTATGACATCCAGAAATGTCGCGAGCGGAATGCAGAAAAAGAGAAACAGCGCCGGAAACAAAAGCCGCGATGCCATCTCCCTTCCCCACAATGCCCACGGCAGCGTGACGAGAAGCAGCGCGAACGACAGTATTTCAAAGCGGACTTGCAAGCCGCGCGCGCCGAGAAAGCCCACCGCCAGACATGGTATCATGCAGAACAAGCCTGCGTACGACGGCTCGCCGCGCCGCGCGGCGGCGAGGATTTTCGCGCGCTCGACCCAAACTACATACAACGAAAACAGCGGCACGTACCACGCATACGACATATCCTCCTCGGGAGTCGAAAACACGCTAGGCGCATGCTGGAAAATCAACAGCCGGAAGCCATATACCATCGCGGCCAATGCAAGCGCCATCATCGCCGTGCGCGCTGCAATCCAATACCGCCGCCAATCTCTCGATCCGTTTTCCATTGCCGTTATTATAACATATTTTCCGCGACGCGCGTACGCTCCACGCGAAACCGATAACCGCGATATATCTTGAAATGCAGGCTGATACCGATGCTTCCGTCAATCCGTCCGCAATGCGGCTGCTATCTTCACTTGGGAATCGAATTGGTGCGACTGACTGGGATCGAACCAGCAACCTTCGGCTTCGGAGGCCAACGCTCTATCCAATTGAGCTACAGTCGCGCGTATTGCAGTATATTATACCATATTTTACCGCCCCTGTGCTCACTGCTTCCACCCGTTTTTAACGAATCGGATTGCCAAATATGGAATGCAAGTCCAACACGGAATCGCTATATCACCAAAGGCTGATATTTCAGCGTATCTTCCGTTCGCTCCCACGAAAAAGCCACACGCGAATACTCGCGCACCGGGAGCGACGCGCTCGCATCGGAAAAGACGCGCTCCCGCGCGTCCGCCGGTCGCGCGGTGGAGTAGCGCCAAGCCCCAAATGGGGCGACACATAAATAGCCGGGGG
>DEWI01000040.1:22215-22516 GCA_002363575.1 Verrucomicrobia bacterium UBA3214
ATGCGAAGCATGCGCAACCCCCGGTGTCGGCCCAATATCGAATTGAACCCCGAAGGGGTGGCACAACTACTCCGATGATATTGAAACATCCATTGTGCCACCCCTTCGGGGTTCGTGCGTTCTTCGAACGCTTTCCGGGGGTTCCGCGCGCGTTGCGCGCTCCACCCCCGGCTATTTATGTGCCGCCCCTTCGGGGCTTTGCGCCGGCGGTGCCACATTTGCGTTCGCGGAGATGGAACACCAAGCCCCGAATGGGGCGACACAATATCGCCCGGCGATGTGGCGCCAAGCCCCGAATGGG
>DEWI01000040.1:22671-22947 GCA_002363575.1 Verrucomicrobia bacterium UBA3214
TCGCCCGGTGCTTTTACGGTCGCGCGGGGGACAAGGTAAAAAAAAAACGGCCGGCGGCGTCCTACTCTCGCATGGGCGGGTCCCACACTACCCTCGGCGATGGCGCCCTTGACTTCCGTGTTCGGCATGGGAACGGGTATATCAGCGCCTCTATTGCCACCGGCCAGAAGGATCTGGTCCGGAATTGGGAACCAAAGAGAAGTGCAACGTTTTCGAGAAGCGAATCCGCTTTCTCACATTGAGTGAAGTTATGAAGAATAAGCTAAGCCGCACGTC
>DEWI01000034.1:0-9319 GCA_002363575.1 Verrucomicrobia bacterium UBA3214
TCGTCACGTTCTACGATTTCGACCACTCCGTGTTCCTGCAAAGCGATCTCGACGCGCTGGCGGCGCGCGAAACGCTTCTCGACGACGAACTGGAATCCGGCGACGTTTCCTTCGGCTACGACATCTACAATCTATATTGCAAGCGCCTTCGCGAGCGCGTCGAATTCGCCACGAACTTCCTCGCGAAGGGCGAATGGGATTTCTCGTCGAACGAGACCTACCGCGTCAAGCGCAAAGACGCGCCATGGCCGGCGACGCGCGAAGACGCCGAGGCATACTGGGTGAAGCGCCTTAAAAACGAAATACTCGTGCAGAGGATCGCGCGCGAGCTCGATGAGGAGGAAGACGCCGCGAAGAAGTCCGCCGCCGCCGCGAAAGACGGCGAAGCCGCCGCGCAGGCCTCCGAAGGCGCGGAGCAGGCGCCCGCCTCCGGCGTGCAGGCGCAGGACGTGGCGGGGGAAATCGCCGCCGACGAGATCGCCGGCGCCGCGGCCGACGATCCAGGAGACATCGAGCTTTCCCCGGAGGAGAATCTGACGAAGAAATACCGCCAGTACTACAACGTCATGTCCGAGCCGGACGAAGAGACGGTGCTTCAGCACTATCTCTCGGCCGTCGCGCGCGCCTACGATCCGCACACCGACTACATGAGCCCCGCTTCGAAAGAGGATTTCGACATGGAGATGAACCTCTCGCTATGCGGAATCGGCGCCGTGCTTTCCATGGACGACGGCGCGCTCAAGATCGCCGAAATCATGCCCGGCGGCCCTGTCGCGACGGACGGCCGCATCAAGGAAGGCGACAAGATCGTCGGCGTCAGGCAGGGCGACGGCGAAATGGAAGATATAATGTGGCGGCCGATCAAGAAGTCGATCAAGAAGATACGCGGCCCGAAGGGGACGCGCGTGACGCTGGAGATAATCCCGCGCAGCGATCCGACGGGCGTGTCGCGCCGCTTCATCGAACTCGTACGCGATGAAATCAAGCTCGAAGACCAGGCCGCCACAGGCCGCGTGGAGACCGTCACGGTGAATGCGGCGCCGCGCAAGCTCGGCTACGTATATCTGCCGAGTTTCTACGGCTCGATGGACAAGCGGCCTGGCGAGGAAGGCTACCGCTCGTGCGTGGACGACGTCGCCAGATACATAGCGGAATTCAACGCGCAGGATGTCGAAGGGCTGGTGCTCGATCTGCGCGGAGACGGCGGCGGCTCTCTCCGCGAAGCCGTGATGCTCAGCGCGCTCTTCGTCCCATCCGGCCCGGTGGTGCAGATTCGCGATACGCGGATCGTCTCGCCGCTGCCTATACCGCGCGGCAACCCCGTGGCGTTCAAGCGCCCCGTCGTGGTGCTCACCGACCGCGCGAGCGCCAGCGCTTCCGAAATCGTTGCCGGGCATCTGCGCGACACCGGGCGCGCCATAGTGCTTGGCGACGGCAGGACGCATGGCAAGGGCACCGTGCAGACGGTGCTTGGCATGGGCCCGGAGAAGTACGGCTCGATGAAGATAACGACGGCGCGCTTCTACCGCATCGACGGCCGCTCCACGCAGGTCGAAGGCGTGCAGGCGGATATCCGCCTGCCTTCGCTGCTCGATTCTCTCGACATCGGCGAAGACAAGCTCACGTACGCATTGCCGTTTTCGCGCATCCGCCGCACGGAATACCAGCCGTGCTGGAACATGGACGCCTACATACCCGCGCTCGCGCAGCTTTCGGAAAAGCGCCTCGCCGGCGACGAGCGCTACAAGCGCCATCTCGCCAACGTGGAGGCGATGCGCAAGATCGCCGACCGCGAGGAAGTCCCGCTGGAATACTCCGCGCGCAAGGCGATGATGGCGAAGGATCGCGAAGTCCGCGAAACCGAAGAAGGCGAAGACGAGGACGAAGAAAAGAAGACGCTGCGCCGCCGGCGCAATTCGCCGCGCTCCGGAGACGTCGTGCTCGACGAAGCGTTCGCCATCCTCGGGGATCTCGTCGAGCAAAACGCAGGCGCCACGCTGCCGCCCGTGCGCGCGGACTGGATCAACGCCATACTGGGAATCTGACGCGGCGAAGGGGCGGCGCGCGCCGCCCGCGCATACAGCACATACACCCCGCAAGAAGTTCACCTCCGATGAAACCGGTTTCTTTTGTCAAGATGCATGGCGCCGGCAACGACTTCGTACTCGTTGACGATCTCGCCGGGGAGTTCCCGGCCGAGGACCACCGGCGGATCGCCGCGATGGCCACGCGCCCCGAGGGCATAGGCTGCGAGGGCGTGATCCTCGTGCAGCGCTCCGCAAAGGCGGATTTCAAAATGCGCTTCTTCAATCCCGACGGCACGGAAGCGGAGCTTTGCGGAAATGGCGCGCGATGCGTCGCGGCGTTCGCGCGCGAAATTGGCGCGGCCTCGCGCGACTCCATGACTTTCGAGACGGCCGCGGGCATAATCTCCGCGCAAATCCTCGAGCCTGGCCTTGTCACCGTGTCCATGCCGTCGCCAAGCGCGATCGACGGCGATTTCGTCGTCGCCGGCGTCCCGCACAAGATCGTGACGGTGGACAACATCGCGCGCGCCGACGTCGAAGGGGAAGGCCGCAGAATCCGCAACGCCGATGAATTCGCGCCCGACGGCACGAACGTCGATTTCGTCGCGTACCGGCCGCCGAACCGCGCGATCGTCAGGACGTACGAGCGCGGCGTCGAGGCGGAGACGGGCGCGTGCGGCACCGGCGCCGTGGCGTCGGCGATCGTCGGCGTGGCCGATTACGGGCTGTCTTTCCCGGTGCATGTGACCACCTTCCACGGCTACGATTTGATAATCGGCGGCGAATACGACGGCGCGAACTTTTCGTCGATCACGCTTACCGGGCCGGTGAAGCGCCTCTTCTCCGGCACGATAGACTGGGACGCGCTGGAAATAGTGCCGGAATGATCCGGCGCGGCGCGATACACGCTTTCAGGCAACAGCTGGAAAAACCAAAAGAAAGGAGAACCAACGATGCGTCCAGGACCGATACAGATTCTAATTTGCATCGCCATCGTCGCGCTGCTCTTCGGCGCAAAGAAGATCCCGGAAATCGCGCGTTCGCTCGGCAAGGCCAAGGGCGAATTCAAGAAGGGCCTCGCCGAAGGCGAACAGCAGGACGACGCGCCGAAGGCTCTGGAACAGGAATGACGCCGCACGCGGCGCGCGCATTGCCGTGACAGCGCTGATTCGCGAGAGGCTTGCGACGGTGCCGCCGCGCCCCGGTTGCTACATCATGCGCGACCGGCAGGGCGTCATAATCTACGTCGGCAAAGCGAAGAACCTGAAGCGGCGCGTCTCTTCGTACTTCCGTCCGGGGGCGCGGCATGCGCCGAAAGTCCGCTCGATGGTCTCCACCGTCCACGACTTCGAGTTCATGACGGTGAAGAACGAGGCCGAGGCGCTGCTTACGGAGGCTTCGCTGATCAAGCGCCACAAGCCGCGTTTCAACATCCTGATGCGCGACGACAAGCGCTACCTCGCCCTGCGCGCGGAGCCTGGCGAGCCGTGGCCGCGCTTTTCCTGCGTAAGGATCGTGCGCGACGACGGCGCGCGCTACTTCGGGCCGTTCCCGTCCAGTCCGGTGGTGCGCGCGGCGAAGGATTTCGTGGAGAAGCGCTACGGGATTCGCGAATGCGAAGATATTCTCCCCGACTCGCAGACGCACCTCCACTGCCTCGCCGAGACGATACGGACGTGTTCGGCGCCATGCGTCGGCAAGATCACGCGCGAGGAGTACCGCGCGCGCTTCGACGAGGCGTGCGAGTTTCTCGCCGGCAAGCGCCCTGAGGTCATCGCGGAGCTTGAAGCGCAAATGCGCGCGGCCTCGTCCGCCGGGCGCTACGAGAAGGCCGCCGGGCTGCGCGATACGATAATCGCGCTGCGGCAGATGACGAAAGCGCATTTCGTGCGCCGCACGCCGCAAATGCACCGCGAAGACGCGCTTCGCGGGATAGCCGAGCTTGCGGAGGCGATCGGGCTTTCCGCGCCGCCGCGCACTATCGAGTGCGTGGATATTTCGAATCTCTTCGGCACGCACAACGTGGCTTCGCTGGTCGTGGCGCGCGACGGCCTCCCGGATGCCAGATACTACCGGCATTTCAAGATTTCGTCTTTCGAGGGAGCGGACGATCCGCGCGCCATGGCGGAAGTTGTGCGCCGCCGCTACGGCCCGGAATCCATGCTGCTGGCGACTTCGCCGCGCGCCGATCTGTATATATGCGACGGCGGAGTGACGCAGCTGCGCGCGGCGCGCGCCGTCTTCGCCGAGCTTGGCATTGCGGACATACCGACGATCGGGCTGGCGAAGCGCCAGGAGGAGATCGTCCTGGACGACGGCCGCGACTCGATACTTCTTCCCCGCGATTCGCAGGGGCTTTTCGTGATCACGCGCCTGCGCGACGAGGCGCACCGCTTCGCAATCACTTTCCACCGCTCGCTGCGCGAGCGTGCGATCCGCCAATCGGTGCTGGACGAGATTCCCGGCATCGGCGAGGCGAAGAAAGTCAAGCTTCTCAAAGCCTTCCACTCCATACGCGGCATAGCGTCCGCGCGCCTCGAGGACGTCCGCGCCGCCGCCGGTTTGACGCTCGAAACGGCCCGGGAGCTGCTTCGCCGGCTCAATAGAGAATAGCGGGGAGGGCGCTTCGAGGGCGTCTTCCGGGGCCGTTTCGCCGGACTGCGCAGCCCATTCCGCGCCGCAGGGCGAAAAAAAACGCGGGCGACGCAATTTTCCTGTGGAAAAAGCGAAACGACGTTCCCTTTACATGGTGTAAAGACCGGAGGATGGATATGAAAATCGGAAAAGGCGACAAATACGCCGGCGACACGGCATGGAAGCAATGGATGGAGCGTTGCTCGGTGGCGCGCTGCGGCGCGGCGGCGGCGGCGCGCCTTCGCGCGCAAATCTCCTCTGCGATGTTCGCGAGGCTGTCGAAATTCGGGATGGGCGAAGAGGACGCCGCAGGCGACGACCCCGTGGCGTTCTTCGATTCGTTTTTCATGCTTCGCGGCGCGGCCGACGCCCCGAAGCCCCTGAAAGCGTATTACGCTTCGCGGCTCGCGGAGACGGGCGTGCGGCTCGCCGATTTCGTCTGCGGAACGCTTTTCGGTTCCCGTTCCGGGCGCGTCCACGATATAATAATAGAGTGGATAGCGACGTTGAAAGGCTGGCGCCCCCACACCATCCGCGACGCGGAGGGGCGGCGGCGCTTCGTCTGGGAAGGCGCGGGCGATGAAGGCGTCGAGAGCCTGGAGGCGCTGGAAAGCGCCGCCTTCAACCCCGCCGAGCTTCTCGACGCCGCGCCGATGCGCCGCGCCGCCCGCCGGGCCTTGGACGAGGTGGCGGGAAAGTTGAAAATCCCCGCCGCGCGCGCCGCCCTGCTGATCTATATACAGGCTCAGGATGTGGCGGTGACGACGCCGGGAGTCCTCGAAACGCTGGCGATGGGGAAATCGCGCGCGTATTCCCTCTCGGCGAAAGCGATGGCGGTGCTGCGCAAGACGCTCGGAAGCGTCGAAGGCGGCGACAGCGCCATGTTCGCGCGCATTTTCATAGACGTCTGCCGCGCCGCCATTCCCGGCGTCGAAGTGTTCGAAGGAGACGGAGTGGCGGTGAAACGCCTTTGATCGATTTCTACGGAAAGGAACAAAAACAATGAAAGCCAATGAGATATTCGAAAAAGAGTGGGCGCTTTGGGAGAAGAGCGGCCTTGATACGCGCCTTCCGCCGCGCTGCGACGAGATGCCTGCCGGCAATGCGGCCGGTCCGGCCGCCGCCGGCGAACTGCGCCTGCTCGCCGGACTGACGAAGCCGCTCGTCGCGCTCGTTGTCGCGGAGAAGGGCGCGGCGGGCTATCTCGTCGTGCCGGTCTCGCCGTTCACGGTGCCGGCGTCGCCGCGCGAAATGCTCGCAGGCGACTACGTGCTGCAGCTCTGGAACGCCTGCATCGCCGCCAAACGCCTCGTCGAAAACGGCTGGATCGTCGCAAAGCTCGATCCCGCAGACGCCGCCGACGCCGCCAAGCGCCTCGCGAATGCCGCGCCGGGATGCACGAGCGCCGGCGAAAGCGCCGTCGCGCGCTACGAGAAGAGTTTCCTCGTCGCCGGCGGGGCGTTCACGCCGCTTGTCGCGGCGCGCGCTCCGGAGATGTCGCTTTTCAGCCGCTTTGCGCGCGTCGTCAGGAGGGCGGCGCTTGTCGGCGGCGTCCTCGTCATCGGCGCGGGTGCGACAAGCTATTTCGCCCGCGACGCCCAGGGAATGTTTGGCGTTGTCGGCCGCGCAATCTGGGGTACCTCTCTTAAAGGCATTGAATACAGGGAGGCAAGTTGCGAAAGCACCGACTACTGCGGCGCCGCGCAAGAGGAAGGCGGCGCATACAGCACTCTGCAGATTCAAAGCCCCGTCAGGATGTTCTCGCAGGTTGCGAGCAGGGCGCCTGCGCCGGCGTTGCTAAAGACGAAGAGCCTCGCCCGCGATTCGTTCGAGGACAGGCTTCCGCCCGGCGCGATGGTGTCTATGCAGGATACGGAAAAGTTTGCGGACTTCCGCGAGAACGAGTTCCTGGATCCCGCGAGTGCGCCGCTTTCGACATTCTCGCTTGATGTCGATACGACGAGCTACACGCTTATGCGCCGCTGCCTGACGAACGAAAGACGCCTCCCGCCGAAGCATTCCGTCCGCCTGGAAGAATATGTGAACTACTTCAAATACAACTACGCGCAGCCAGAAGGCGACATGCCGATCGGCGTTGATTGCGAACTCGGCGACTGCCCGTGGAACGCGGAGCACAAGCTCCTGCGCGTCGGCGTGCAGGCGAAGACGGTTGCGCAGGAGGCCCTGCCGCCGTGCAACCTCACCTTCCTCGTCGATTGCTCCGGCTCCATGGACTGGAACAACGGAATGACCATGCTGAAGGGCGCGCTGCGCCTGCTCGTCGAGCGCCTGCGCCCGGAAGACCACGTCTCCATCGTCACATACGCGAACGGCACGGATGTGCGCCTGCGCTCCACCCCCGGCAGCGAAAAGCAGAGGATCCTCGACGCGATAGATTCGCTGGGCGCCGGCGGCGGGACTTCCGGCGGCGCGGGCATACAGCTCGCCTACGAGGAAGCGCAGAGGAACTTCGACAAGGCGGCGAACAACCGCGTCATCCTCGTGACGGACGGCGATTTCAACATCGGCGCGTCTTCGCCGCGCGAGCTGGAGGATTTGATTTCCGGCAAGCGCTCCAGCGGAATCTTCCTTTCCGTGTTCGGCGTCGGCGCCGGCAACTACAACGACGCCACGATGAAGCGCCTTGCCAACACCGGAAACGGCAACTACGCCTACTTCGATTCGATGCTCGAGGCGAAGAAGGTGATGGTCTCCGAATTCTCCGGCACCTTGCTCACCGTCGCCAAGGACGTCAAGCTCCAGCTTGAGTTCAATTCCGCGAAAGTCGCCGGCTACCGCCTGCTCGGCTATGAATGCCGCATGCTCCAGGCCAAGGACTTCAACGACGACAAGAAGGACGCAGGCGAAATCGGCGCCGGCCACACCATGACCGCGCTCTACGAGATCATCCCCGCGAACGAGAACGGCGCCGCCGCGCACCCGGCCGTCGATCCCCTCAAGTACCAGAAAACGGATAAAATCGACAGTGAAGGCCTGTTTACCGTCAAATTCCGCTGGAAAGCCCCTGATGGCGATACCAGCAAGAAGGCGGAACTCGAATACACCATCGCCCAGCTCGTGAAGAGCGCGCCTAGCGAAGATTTCCGCTTCGCTTCCGCCGTGGCCGAATACGCCCTCCTGCTCTCCGATTCGCAGTTCAAGGCGAACGCCTCCTTCGCCGCGCTGATCGACCGCGCGCGCGCCTCCAAGGGCGCGGACGCCGAAGGCTATCGCGCCGAGTTCATACGTCTGGCCGAAGCTGCGGAACTTCTCGCAAAATAACTCCTCTGGCCATACCGGCCGACCCAACGCCCCGGAACGGCACTACCGCCGCTCCGGGGCGCTTTTCTTTTTCGCTGCGATGCCCCGTGGCGACCCTCCCGGTGCAAACCTTTGGCGACTCCAGTCGCCCGTATTCGCGACTCCGGTCGCCCGCGTTCGCGACTCCAGTCGCTTTTGCCGGCGACTCCAGTCGCCTTTGCTCGCGACTGGAGTCGCCTTCGCTCGCGACTGGAGTCGCCAGAGCTGGCGACCGGAGTCGTTTTTGCATGCGACCGGAGTCGCTCGCGGGTGCTTCCGGGGCGTTCGTCTGGCGCGCCGGGGGCGTTGCGATCGCGGTTTCGGGGGCGGCTTGGGGGCGAACGGGCGATAATTGCGGTTTTTGCGGGAGATTTCCGGCGTAAAGCGCCGCATTCCCCGCAAAACGGGGCGTAGCGTTTATCTGTCGCGGCGTTCACCGCGCCCCGCCGGATTATGGTATAATATGAGCCAAATCATTTCAGTCTGTGACGGCATCCAAGGTGGGGGCCGTGATGAGTGCTGATGACTTACAGGGAATGAAAAGATGAAAAAGCAATCGACGCGCCATGTTTTCACTTCGGAGTCCGTTTCAGAGGGACATCCGGACAAACTGGCAGACCGCATCTCCGACGCTATCCTCGATGCGTGTCTCAAGAAGGACAAGGATGCGCGTGTGGCTTGCGAAACGGTCGTGGCGCCGAATCTCGTGGTAAATGTGGGAGAAATCTCGACCGCCGTGCTCGGAAAGCTCAAAACCGAGGAAATCGTGCGCCGTGTTGTCCAAGAGACCGGGTACGACCGCCCCGACGAGGAGTTCTCCTTCGACACCCTGCGCTACGAGAATTACCTCCACAGCCAGTCGCCGGACATTTCGCGCGGCGTCGATCGCAAAGTCAAGGAGAAACTGGGCGCCGGCGACCAGGGCATGATGTTCGGGTATGCGACGCGCGAGACGCCGGTATTCATGCCTGCGCCCATCGTATATGCCCACGGTCTTCTGAAGGCGCTGGCGGCAAAGCGCCATTCCGGTGAATTGCCCTGGCTGCGCCCGGACGCGAAGAGCCAGGTTTCCGTGGCGTACGAAAACGGCCACCCCGCCGCGATCGACACCGTAGTGCTTTCCCATCAGACGACTCAGGAAGGCGCAAAGCGCGCAAACTACAAGTTCCTCGCCGATTTCGCGCGCGATTTCCTCTCTTCCACCGGACTCGTCACGAATGCGACGAAGTTTATCGTCAATCCGACGGGGAAATTCGTGATCGGCGGGCCGAACGGCGATTCCGGGCTGACCGGGCGCAAGATCGTCGTCGATACCTACGGCGGCATGGCGCCGCACGGCGGCGGCGCATTCTCCGGCA
>DEWI01000034.1:9414-9703 GCA_002363575.1 Verrucomicrobia bacterium UBA3214
GCTACGCGGCGAAGAATATCGTCGCGTCCGGGCTGGCCGACCGCTGCGAGATACAAGTCGCGTACGCGATCGGCATGGACAAGCCCGTGAGCTTCCGCGTCAAGACTTTCGGGACGGCGAAAGTGGCGGACGACGCGGCGCTCGAGGCGATGCTCTTCAAAGGCGACATTTTCGATTTCACCCCCTACGGAATCGTCAAGACGCTCGCGCTCACGAAGCCCGGGCGCACGTGGCGCTACGAAGACACGGCCACATACGGGCATTTCGGGCGCGAGGAGTTCCCGTGGGA
>DEWI01000034.1:9895-10311 GCA_002363575.1 Verrucomicrobia bacterium UBA3214
AAGTGCGCATACTGCGCGCTGCATTCGCGCGCCGGCGTCTCCGCGGAGGCGCGCCGCGCCTATGTCCGCGGGCTGGTCGAGAGCTTGGCGCGCGAGATGCGGCGCGCTGGCGGCGCCGCCGCGCNNGTTGCCTCGCTTGCGGGCCGCGTCCGCAGGCTTGGCCCGCGCCTCGATGGCCTGGCCACAGTCTATTTCGGCGGCGGCACGCCGGCGCTTTGCGAGCTTGAGCCGCTGTTCGCGGCGCTCGCGCCGCATATCGACAGCTCCACGGAGTTCACGGTGGAGCTGCATCCGCTCGACGTCACCCCGGACTTGACGGCGCGTCTCGCCGATGGCGGCGTGAACAGGGTTTCGCTCGGCGTCGAGGCGCTGGACGACGCCATTCTCGCCGCGATGGGCCGCGGCTACACGTTCGA
>DEWI01000034.1:10464-10634 GCA_002363575.1 Verrucomicrobia bacterium UBA3214
CGCCTGGCGCGCCTCGAAAATTGGGGCCTGGCGCATTGCAGCGCGTATTCGCTCATCCTCGAGCCTGGCACGCTGCTCTCCAGGCGCGTGGAGCGCGGCGAAGTCCGCCTGCCGGACGACGATGCGGCGATGGATCGCCTCGCGGCGCTTGCGGGCTTCCTCGAATCCAT
>DEWI01000034.1:10755-13314 GCA_002363575.1 Verrucomicrobia bacterium UBA3214
GTGGCGCGGCGAAGATTACATCGGCATCGGCGAAGGCGCCGCCGGGCGCCGCGGCTTCGAGAGGACCATGGGCGGCGAAACCGTCGAGCGCGTCGATCCCGTGCGCGACGCAAAGGAGCGCGCGCTTTTCCGTTTGCGCACCCGCGAGGGGCTGGATGCGTCGCGCTTCCCGCAATGGCGCGCGACGTTGGACCGCTTCGCCGCAGAGCATCTCCTTTCGGGAGAGTATCCTATATATATATTGACCGCGCGCGGCATGGAAGTCTGCGATTCCATCCTCGCGGAACTCGTCTGAACGCGCCTGCCCCGGCGCAGGAGAAACGATATGCAAACAGAAAACGGCAAGATTCCGATGACGATGGCCCGCAGGGCGCTGGAGGCCGCGAAGATTCCTTTCACGCTCCGCCAATACGTTTTCACTCCGCACGGCGGCACCGCGCAGGCGGCGGCCGAACTCGGACTCGACCACCACGCGACGATCAAAACCATCATCCTCGAAGACGAAACGAAAAAGCCTTTTGTCTGCCTGATGCACGGCGATTGCGAAATCTCCACGAAAAACCTCGCAAGAGCGCGCGGCTGCAAAACCGTCCAGCCCTGCGCACCGGAAACGGCGGACCGCCATTCCGGCTACCATGTCGGCGGAACCTCGCCTTTCGGCACGCGCAAGCGCATGACCGTCTATGTCGAAAAGTCCATCTACGATCTCGACGAGATACATATCAACGCCGGGCATCGCGGACTCGTCGCAACCATGAAAAGCGCCGATCTCGACAAGGCGCTGGGCGGCCAGGCCGTGCATGTAAGCGTGGCCATTTCTTCCTAGACGTTAGACGGGATCCGCAGCCGCCGGCAGAAACCATTCTTGAAGACGAGGCAGGCAGGATCGGTCGAATCCGATCCTGCCTGCCTTGTCTCTCTCGCCCTCGAAGGGCGCTTCGGCGCATCAGCCGATCAAGATGGAATCGATGACGGCCTGGCCGATGCGGTCGATATCCGCCGCCGTGACTTTGCGGACGACCTTGTTGCCTTCCGCGTCCTTTGTGGTGAACTTGGTTTCGGTTGTCACGGACTCGTCCACGGTGGAGATCGGATGGATTTGGCCGACGAACTCTTTCTTCATTGCGGCCGCTATCTCGGCGGTGAACTCGCCGGCGTCCAGAAGCTTCGGATTGCGCTTGAGCATTTGCTCGATCTTTTTGCCCATGCACTGGTCGAGAGGCTGGTCGCGGTCGTACAGCGCGACCGGGCCGTCCTTCGAGAGTTCGTCGAGCTTGAAAGTCGTGAGAGCGTCGGTCTTGGCTTCGAGGCAGATCTTGGGGCTGCAGAATACATTGAAGAACTTGTCGAGCTTGCCGAGTTTCTCGCATTCGATGAAGAGGTCGAGCGCGAGCGTGATGTAGGACTCGATCGCATTCTTGTAGTAATTCGTGATCTCTTCTTTCGGGTTGTCCAGTTTCGCGAGGCTGGCCATCGTGTTGCCCTTGATGTTCTCCTGGAGGTGGAAGGGCACACCGTCGTTCCGGGTGCGGACATAGTCGTTGATTCCGGTGAGCGATTTCAGCTGCACGGGCTTCTCCGGCACGCCGTTTTTGTCGATCTTTCTTACGACGAAGGGCGGGAAATCTTCGTCGCGGTCGGCCTCGGGGTAGTACTCGATGTTGTCGATCAAGTCGGGAAGCTCTTTCTTGACGAAGTTCATCATGGTGCCGACGGTCTGGAATCTCTGCTTGAGCACGCCGACATCCACGTTTTTGCTGTTCGCCGGGAGGGCGTCGATGCGCTTCTGCACGTAGTCGAGCTTGGCCTTGTAGTCGTCGTAGTTGTACTGCCCGGGATTGAAAAGCACGGCCTTGTTGAGGATGGCGTTGATGCGGCGCTGCGTGAGGGGCCTGCCGGAAGTGACGGTGCCGTCGGAATTGATCTTGAAGTCGCCCGTCTTGAGGACGTCGCGGCCGAGGATGTTCTCGAGCTTCTTGATGAACTCCTGCGAGAACTTCACCGTGCCGTTGCTCACGGTCATGCCTTCGAGTCCGAAGGCGCTGCCGAGCGCGCGCAGCAGTTCCGTTCTGGCGGCGTTGTTCTGCGCGCGTTCCTCGTCGGAGCGGCCGAGGCGCGAGAAAATGGAGCCAAGCTCATTGTTCTTGACGAGCGACTTCTTGTTGTCGCCGATGTTGACGATAGAGTCGGCGCTGCCGAAATTCACGTTTCGGAACATCGCCAGCTTGTTGGTGTCGATTTGCATGCTCATTGTCGGTCTCCTATCTTGTAAAAGCGTTTTCTGCCTAGTTTACACGCAGCTCGCGCGGAGGTTACAAGCGCAATCGCAAAGCGTGCGGACGAAACGCTTCCGGCCGACAGCGGCCTGCGGAGCGCGCTCCGCTTCGAGAGAATTTGCCGGAAAAGCGCGACGCCGGGAAAGATCGGGCATGCTGCCCTCCTGTCCCGGCGTCGCGCTTTTCTGGAAAGACGGTTATTTCTTCTTCGCTTTCGCGGCCGGCTTCTTCGCCGGCGCCTTGGCGGCTTTCGCGGCCGGCTTCTTCGCCGGCGCCTTTACGG
>DEWI01000034.1:13394-14833 GCA_002363575.1 Verrucomicrobia bacterium UBA3214
TTACGGCTTTCGCGGCGGGCTTCTTGGCCGGAGCCTTCTTGGCGGCCGGCTTGGCAGCGGCTTTCGCAGCCGGCTTTGCAGCAGCGGCTGTCTTGGGCGCGGCCTTTTTCGCCGCCGGTTTCTTCGCAGCGGGCTTCGCCGCGGGTTTCGCACTCTTCTTCGTCGCCATTATCGGCTCCTTTCTTGAGTTCTCGATGCTTGTATTGTACCATACATTTGGCACGGGGCAATGGTCAATCTGCATTTATGAGGAAAAAAAGCACAAAAAACGGCTTTGCGTGGCGCGAAAAGGCGTTGCGCGTTTCGCTGCCGGCGCAAATTTATGCCTTGCGCCGCACCGGAGAGGCGGTTTTCGCATATTTCGCCAGCCCCCGCGCGGCTTTCGCACGCCGCCGTCGGCATGCACGCGCGGCCGGCCGCACGCCCGGCGTAATTATGGTATAATATCGGCATGAAACTCGACCCGACGAAAATGAAGGATTGGCAGATCGCAGAAGCTGCCGAAGAGAACTTGCGCTCCGCCGCCGAACTCGCCGCCGAACTCGGCCTCCAGGAAGGCGAATGGACGCCGTACGGCGACGTCCTCGCGAAGATCGACGTCACCAAAGTCTTGAAGAGAGTGGGCGAAGGCCGCCGCGGCAAGTATATCGACGTGACGGCGATTACGCCTACGGCGCTGGGCGAAGGCAAGACCACGACGACGCTGGGACTTGTCGAAGGGCTGGGCAGACTCGGCAAGAAAGTCGTCGGCTGCGTGCGCCAGCCTTCCGGAGGCCCCACTTTCAACATCAAAGGCTCGGCGGCCGGCGGCGGGCTTGCGCAGGTCGTGCCGCTCACGGCGCTTTCCCTCGGACTCACCGGCGATATCGACGCGATAACGAACGCCAACAACCTTGCCATGGTCGCGCTCAATTCGCGCATGCAGCACGAGCGCAACCACGACGACGCATGGCTCGCCGAGCGCGGCCTCAAGCGCCTGGATATCGATCCCGAGCGCATACAGTTCCGCTGGGCGATGGATTTCTGCGCGCAGGGTCTGCGGAACATCGAGATTGGGCGAGGCGGCGCGCTCGACGGCTTCACGTGTTCCTCCGGCTTCTACATCACCGTCGCGAGCGAAGTAATGGCGATACTCGCCATGAGCGCCGATCTCGCCGATTTGCGCACGCGCCTTTCCAAGATCATCGTGGCGTATTCGAAGAGCGGCGCGCCTGTCACCACGGCCGATCTCGAAGTCGATGGCGCGATGTGCGCGCTTCTCGTGAACGCGATCAAGCCCACGCTGATGCAGTCGCTGGAAGGGCAGCCGATGCTCGTGCACGCCGGCCCGTTCGCGAATATCGCGATCGGCCAGAACTCCGTCGTGGCCGACCGCCTGGCGTGCGCGCTCGGCGACTACGTCGTCACGGAGAGTGGCTTCGCCAGCGACATGGGCTTCG
>DEWI01000146.1:0-10656 GCA_002363575.1 Verrucomicrobia bacterium UBA3214
CCGGATTCCGACACTACGGTGTCGCCCTGGCGCCACCCGCTCACGAGCGGATACTGCTTGCCGGAGAAGATGCGCGCGACTTCGTTGTTGGCTACGAGAAGCGTCGGCGTCGCGAGAGTCTTGATTTTGCCGTCCTGCTGGAGAAGCTTGATCTGCGCGGTGATGTTGTCGCTCACGGCTTTGAAGGCGAAGGACGGATTGAATGCGCTTCTTCCGGCGTCGGCGATGTCGGCGAAGATGTTGTCCGCTCCCGAGCCGTTGTGTCCGATCGTATGCGTGCCGCGGTTGAAAGAGTATGTGAACGAGGCTTCGTAGTTGTCGTCTAGCGACAGCTCCAGCACGCGCAGCTCGAGAAGCACCATCGGCACGGGGACGTCGAGGCTTTTGACGAGCGCGCGGATTTCATCGAGCGCGCGCGAGTCGCTCGTCCTCACCATGAGCATGTTGTTTTTGCGCGAAAGCGAGACGAAGATGTTCGCGGCGGCCGCGACAGTCTGCGCGCGCACGCGATCGACGAGGTTGGTGTCGCCGGCTTCGCGCGCCGCTTCCGCCAGGCGGGCGTCTTCGTAGCCGATCGTGGCGGCTGCGCCGGCGGCGGCGCCGCCGCGCGCGCGTCTTCTGATTTCGTCCCACTGCGCCAGAGAGCCGGCGGCGGAGCCGCGCGAGAACGAGAAGACGCCGCTTCCCGAGCGCGAGCCGCTGGCGGTCGCCTGCGGCGCGGCCATGCCCATGAATTGCGCGCCGCCGTTTTCTTCGAGCACGCGGAAGCGTCTGAAGCGTCTGCCGAGATCGTATTCAGCGTCTTCCTCGAATTCATCTTCGCCGAGGGAGACGAGGGTGCGGTCGGGATAGAGGCCGTAGATCGCGCTTGCGACGTCGATGACGTTCGGGTACAAGAGCGTGAAGGTCGCCGTGGCTTCTTCGCGAAACGTGCCGAGGCTCCCGGAATATTCCTCCAGCGTCATAACGCGGATGATGCCAGGCGCAGCGTCGCGCCTGAACCAGAGATTGGCGGTGCGGCAGATTTCTTCCACCGCGCCTTCCGCGTCGATGTTCCGCAGGAACACGCCGACAGTCTTCTTGCCGGCGTCTTCCGAGACGGAGATGTTCGCGCCCGTGCGGTCGGCTATCATCCTGAGTATGGTTTGAACGGAGACGCCGTCGCATTCGAGATGGCGGACGAGGGAAGGCGCGCAAACGCCCTGCGGCGCCGGCAGCGGAGTATAGGCGCCTCGCAGGAGCGCAGGGTCGGCGCCGCCGGCGTCCAGCCACACTCCTTCGGGCCCGACGGCGGAAACGGCGGCGTCGAGCCGTATGCCGTCGATATCGACGCGAAGAGTCGCGCCTTTGCGGACAAGTGAAGCAGAGCCTGGCGCGTCGCCGACGAGCGCGATGCCTTCGCCGTCGGCGCCGGCGACGAGCGCGTGCAGCCGCAGGCGTCCGGAGTCCGCCGCGAGTTCGCGCAGGCGCGTGGCCATTTCGTTTGCGGGTACGGTGGGGTCGCCGGCCGCGGCGGCGGCGAGCGCTGCGGCGAACGAGAGCGCCGCCATGCAGATTTTCGCTGTCATCTTCATATCAAGCATATAGACTTTTGCGTGAGCGGACGGGTCAATTAATTCCGGCGATCGAGAAGAGCGCCGAGAAGAATGCGATATACACAAAGCCGACGATTCCGCCGGTCGCGCATATCATGACCGGCTCGATCAGCATTCCGAGGCGCTTTACGGCGAGCGCCAGCAGCATTTCGTGGAAGCGCGCGGCTTCGCCAAACGCTTCCGGCAGCGCGCCGCCCGCCGAGCCTATTCCGGCCATCTTGCGCATCATCGGCGTGAACTCCACGGCGCCGGCGAAAGCTTCGTCGAGCGCCCGCCCTTTGACGACGGCGTCGCACGCCTCGCTGACGCGCCGCCGCAGCCGCCTGTTGGCGAAGAGCCGCGAAGCCGCCGCGAGAGAGTCCGTGAGCGCCACGCCGGATTCCGTCATGATTTGCATCGCGCGTGCGAACAGCGCCGTGCCGGCGAGGCGCAGGATCCATCCCGCGACGGGCAGGCGAAGGAGCGCCGCGTCTTCCATCTCGCGCGTGCGCTCGGGGATTCGCAGGACGAACCAAAGCACGACGGCAAGTGCCGCGCATGCGGCGATCCACGGCGCATTCTCCCTGACCGCCGCGGAGAAGTCCATCAGCATTTGCGTTATCGCCGGCAGCTCCACGCCGCCTTGCACGAGGAAAGACGCCAGGCGCGGAATCACGGCGGCGACGAGATATGCGCTGACGGCGAGCGCCATGACGACGGCGATGGACGGATACATCAGCGCGTTTATCATCGACGCGCGGAGATTGCGGCGCGTTTCCATCTGGTCGGCGGCTTTGCCCAGCGTGTTTGCGAGTTCGCCCGTCCGTTCGCCGACGTCCGCGAGGCGCACGGCCGTCTCGCCAAAGCGCCGCGCATGCGCCGCGAGCGAATCGCTCAGCGTCGCGCCGCGTTCCACGCGCGCGGCAATGTCTTGCCAGGTGCGGCGGGCGCCTCGCCCGGTGGATTGCCCCGCGGCGGTCTGCAAAGCGGCGAGCAGCGTGACGCCGCTGCGCAGCATGGATGCAATCTGTCTCAGCCCCATTTCGGCGTCCAGCGCCGTCATCCCGAAGAATGAAGTTCCGGCGGCGCCGCGCCTGCGCGCGGCGCGTTGCGCCGGCGCTATGGCCGCTACCACCATGCCATCGGCTTTGAGGGCGGCGCGGAGCGCGGCGGCGTCCGGCGCCGTGCGGCGCACGGTGCGCCGCACGCCGGAGGAATCCACCACTCTCGCTTCGAACTCCATGCCGTCTCAGTCCTCTCCCAAAACTCGCGCAACCTCTGCGAGAGTAGTGACGCCGGCGGCGACCTTGTCCATCGCGTCGTCGCGCATCGTGCGCCCCGTGCCTTCGCCGGGCGTGAAAAACTCGAATATCCCCGTGCGCCCGGAG
Source organism: Verrucomicrobia bacterium UBA3214 (assembly GCA_002363575.1). Lineage (GTDB taxonomy): Bacteria > Verrucomicrobiota > Kiritimatiellia > RFP12 > UBA1067 > UBA1067. Next base: position 2,963 of record DEWI01000146.1, read on the forward strand.
TAGCCGCGTCCTCCGCATACCGGGCACGTCTTGGCGGCATCCGGAGCGCCTGCGCAGCAGGGGCAGATTTTCCTCACCAGGCGCTGCGCCACGGCGAGGCGGAGCGTCGCCGGGACGAGCGCGGGATCAAGGCCCATATCGACAAGGCGCGTCACGGTGGACGGCGCGTCGTTTGCGTGCAGCGTGGAAAGCACGAGATGGCCCGTCAGCGCAGCCTTTACAGCGGCGTCGAGAGAATCGCGCTCGCGTATTTCGCCGATCATGACGACGTCGGGATCGTGGCGGAGTATCGAGCGCAGCGCCTTCGAGAAATTGACTTTGTCGGCGGAATCCACCTCCGCCTGGGCGACGCCGGGGATTTCGTATTCCACTGGATCTTCGACGGTGATGATGTTCTTCGCGTCGTCGAGGCGCAGGAGTTCGTTTATCGCCGCGTAGAGTGTCGTGGTCTTGCCGCTTCCCGTAGGCCCCGTGAGAAGCACGAGACCGTGCGGACGCCGCAGCACGGAATCGAATATCGCGCGCTCGCGTTCGGCCATGCCCAGCTCGCCGATCGAAAGGCGCTTCCCTCCCGTCTCGAGCAGACGCAGCGTTATGCGCTCGCCATGCCTTACCGGAAGCGTCGCCATGCGGACATCGATGGGCGGGGTGCCGGGCGCGGCAGGCGCGCGCCATGTAAAGCCCCCGTCCTGCGGGGCGCGGCGTTCGGCGATATCCAGCCCCGCGAGGACTTTGAGGCGGCTTGCGAGGGCGTTCTGCATGGAAGTGTCGATGCGCAGGACTTCCTCCAGCGTGCCGTCGATGCGCAGGCGCACGCGCAGGTAGTCTTCCATTGGATCGAAGTGGATGTCCGAGGCGTGCAGAAACATCCCGGCGCGCAAGATGCGGTCGGCCAGCGCCACGGCGTCGGTCAATTCGCCTGCATTCTCCAGAAACGTCATTCTCATGGCCAAGCGCGAAGAACTGCGTATTGAAAGATTGATCGTGGAAGGGGATGGGCCGGCGCTCAGGATGCGAGAGTGCAAAGCCTTTTCAGAGCTTCAGGATTGCGAGCGAGCGCAAGAGCCGTGCGTTCGTCGATCTTGCCGGCCGCCACCAGCCCGGCGAGCGAGCGGTCGAGAGTGCGCATGCCTGTCGCCGCGCCCGTCTCGATTATCGAATAGAGCTGCGCGGTGCGCCCGGTGGCGATCAGATTGGCGCATGCCGTCGTGTTCACCAGCAGCTCGTATGCCAAGACGCGCCCGCCGCCGCGCGCGGCGGCGAGATGCTGTGCGAAGACGCCGCGCAGCGCGAGCGCGAGCGCATGGCGCGCGTTGTTCTGCTCTTCCGGGGGGAACATGGCGGCGAGGCGCTCTATGGCGCCCGGCGCGTCGCCCGCGTGAAGCGTGGTGAAGACGAGATGCCCCGTCTCTGCGGCGCGCAGCGCCGTGCGTACCGTGGCGAGGTCTCTGCTTTCTCCGACGAGTATTACGTCTGGATCTTGGCGCATGGCTTCGACGAGCGCGTCGTTGAAGCTTTTCGCGTCCCGCCCGACTTGCCGCTGGCTGACGAAGCATTTCGCTGGTTTGTGGACGTATTCGACCGGGTCTTCGATGGTGATTATGTGGCCTTCGCGGGTATTGTTTATCTTGTCCAGCATCGTAGCGAGAGTCGTCGTCTTCCCGCTTCCCGTCGGTCCTGTGACGATCACGAGGCCGTCGCGAGCGTTGCAGAAATCCTCCAGCCTCGCCGGGAGCCCCAGTTCTGCGAAAGACCGGAAGGCGGCGTCCAGCCGCCGCAGCGCGATCGCGTTGTGCGCCGATTCCCTGTAGATGTTGAAACGGTAGCGCGCGCCGGACGCGCTCGAAAGCGCGCCGTCCAGCGCGCCGTCGGCGAGCAGCGTCCGGAGGATGCGTTGCGGGCCGTCGGCGGCGTTTGGCGGCAGTGTCGCGAGGCCGAGTTCCGCAGCCAGCGCATCGATCGTGTCTGCATCGAAAGGGGCGAAGACGCCGGTTTCCTTGAGCAAGCCGCCGATGCGGAAGCGCGGCGCGCAATCCGTCAGCATGTGGATGTCGCTTGCGCCGTATCTTTCGGCGAGTGCGAAAATGCTTTCTAGGAGTTTGGTCATTGCGGCATTCGAAGCGGTGTTCGTGGCGGGAAGGCTATTGGAGCAGTTCGAGCGTCCAGCGGTTCGCGGCGCCGCGCTCCAGCCGCACCGGGATGGCTGGCATGCGGCGCGCAGCGAATTCCGCGAGGGCTTTTTTGACGGCCGGGTAGGAGCCGTCGAGAGTCCAGCGCCGCAATGCGCATGTGCGCAACGCGCCGGAGGCGACAAGCGCTTCGGCGGCGTTCGCGGCGGTATCGTTCTGCGGGGATTCGCTGCGGATCGCGACGAGGCCGCTCGAGCGCAGAACATCCAGGACGGCAAGCTCGCGCGAAGCCGCCGTGGCATCCGCGCGGCATTCCACCAGCGTCTCCGGTTCCGGCGCGGCTTTCTCGTCCGCAAGCTCCTTGGCGGCGGCTTCTGCGGCGCGCGCGGCGCGCGCTTGCTCGAAAGCGAAATCCTCCTGCGAAACGAGCGATGCCGCCGTCGCTTGCAGCCTGGCGGCGTCACGCGAAGCATCGCCGCGCCACAAGTAGATGTAGGCGGCGGCCAAAGCGGCCGGAATGAATGCGCCGAGGAAGGCGAGGTCTTTTGCGCGCAGGGCTGTCATAGTCCATCTCCCCCTTCCGTATCAAGGTGCATCGTGCATGAGAATGCCGTAGTGGCGGCGCCGTCGCCCGCTGCGATTTCTCCCGGCGCGAACACCCAGCCTTTGGCGGACAGCGCTTCGCCGAGTTTCGCCATAGTCTCCATGGCTCCCGAGGCGGTAGTGGCCATGCCGCCGATTTCCAGCGTGAAGGGCGCAGGGGATTTGACTTCGCGGACGAGCGTCTTGCCGCCGCAGACGGACGCAATGGCGTCGAGCGCCGCCGGAAGCGCCTGCCGCAGGCGGGCGACGCGCTGCTGCGAAGCGGCGCGTCTGCGGCGCGATTCGCGCAAGTTTCTCGTTTCCGCCGCGAGGGAATCGCGCTTTGCTTCGAGGGCGCGAAGGCGCGAGTCAAGCGGTTGGCGGACTGCGATTTCGCGCGCGAGCGCCGCGCGCTTTGCTTGCAGCAGCCGCCAATCCGCGGCGATGGCGATGCATGCTGCGGCGGCTATGGCGGCCACTGCGAATTTGAGTTTCGCGAGGTTGCCGCCTTGCGCGGCGGCGCGTGCGCGGCGCTTTGCCACCGCCACTTCGAAAGTCGCGATTCCGTCGTTCGCATCCGGCAGCCTGCGCCAGGCCACGTCGGCGCCGGCGGCGGGGATTTTCGAGTATGGCTCAAGCTCGTATGCAAGCGCCATGGCGAGTTCGCCCGGCGCGAGCGCGGCGACCTGCATAGCCGCCAGGCTGATTTGCCGGCGGAAGGCTTTCGGGTTTTCCCAGACTTCTATATTCCCCTCGGTCATTTGCCGCAATCTATTATATTGTCGCCCGGCATCAGCTCGACGAGGCGAACGCCGCGCGCGCTTTTCATGATCTTCGCGCCCGGCGCGAAGCCGGCAAAACGCGCCGGCGTCGCCGGCGTCGCAACGGCGGTGGCGTTCGTCACGCCGCCTGCGCCGTCGGGGCCGGAGAGGACGAGCGCCGTTTCCTCCGCCGCGATTACGACGAGCGAAGCGTTCGCCCCTCCCGGCGGGGCTACGGGCATGTCGATGCGCTCTTCGGAGGGAATGCCGCGCGCGCCGCAGTGGAAGACGTTTGTCACGAAGCCGAGGGCGTTCGTCGCCACGCCGAAGTCGTTCCCCCATGGATCGTAGAAGGCGCGCTTGCCCGCTTCCAGGCGTATGTAGGGGCCGCGCCAGCCCGTCGGCACCCAGGCGCCGCCGCCGGTATTCGTCACTGCGAATTCGCGAACGTCCGCAGGGCGCGTCCAAAGTTCGGAAAGACTGCGAGGCAGCCTGCCGACATCGCAGAGAAAACCGCGCTGCCTTCCGTCTGCGCCGATGCTCCATACGGCGTCTCGCAGCTGCGAGACGCGGCGCGCCGCCTCCGCGGAGCGGCGCTGCGCCGCCGCGCGCTCGAGGCCGATGGACGCGAGGTGCGCGGCGATCGCGAGAATCGCGAGCGCTACGACGAGTTCGATCAATGTAAACGCTTTTTGCATTTGCGTCTCGGCATGGATGAGCCGTGGTTCAGTCGTCGATATCGTTGCGAGAGATGAACAGCACGAGATCGTCGCCGCGCGCGGCGATATTGCCGTCGATCATTCCTGCCTGTCTGGAAAGGCGTTTCGTGCGCTCGCTCCAGACGCTGACGCTGGCGTCGTTCGTCGCATTCGGCGCGAAGCATGGCGTGTCGAGGCGGCCGTCTTCGCCGGCGGATACGATGCGCGCGTATGCGAAGCGCGCGTCAGGGGAGACCGTCCGCACGTCTGCATTGGTGAAGGCCTGCGGGGGAGGGACTTGCAGGACGTACGGATTGCCCCATGGATCGAGGAGGGCGCATTCGCCTGCGATGCCGTAGATCGAGTCTTCGCCGTGCGCAGAGAAATGCGCGGCGAGATAGAGGTTCGCTCCGGAGAGTTCGGGGTAGAAGCCGCGCGAGCGCGCTTGCTCTCTCGACGGGAACGCGCCGAGCGCCGCCCCGCGGATATACGGGCCGCGCCAGCCGCGTTCGCGTTCTTCGTCCCATTGCGTGAAGGCGGCGGGTTCGGCAATGCCTTCGCCGGCGTCGCGCAGATCGACGCGAACGCCGCGGGGGTATATTCCGTCGCTTGCGGCGCCGATCCCGTAGAGATTGGTGGGCGAGAAGAGATTGGCGATGCGGATTTCCGAAGCCGCGAAGCCGGGTATGCCCTCCATGTCGCGGAGATAGCCGCGCTCGCCGGCGATCGCTTCGCGCAGCGCGGCCATGTCGCTTTCGGCCGCGGAGAGGCGCGCGCGCGCCATCACGCCGCCAAGGCGCGTCGCGGCGATCGTGGCGACGATCGAAAGAATGGCGACGACGGCGAGCAGTTCGCACAGCGTCCAGCCGCGCGAACATCCTGTCGTGCCCTTTATGTCGGTCGAGTTTCGCATAACCCCCAAACGGTTAAACGCCGCCGGGGGCGCTGCGGTTCAATCGCGCGACGCGCAAGCATCCGGCTAGAGCGCGGCGGCGGCGGCGGCGATGGCCTTGCAGACGGCGCGGCTGGTGATCGTGGCGGACGTAATGGCTTCGATATCGCCGCCGTCTTTTCTGACTTTCAGCGAGGCGGCGTTTTTGCCTGCGAATTGCGCGCTGAATTCCGGAGAGCCGAGCTTCATGCCCAGCCCCGGAGTCTCCGCTGCCTTGAGAGTCTTGTAGCAGACGACGGTCTTCTTGTCCGCTTCAAAGCCGACCATCAGCTCGATGTCGCCGCCATAGCCGCCGGGATCCGCTCCCTTGGCGGCGTAGCCGGCGATTGCGCCGGAAGCGTCTCTGCCGATGAAGACGCCGTCTTTGAGTTCGACAGTCGCGACGGCGGGCGGCATGACGGCGCGCGCGGCATCCTGCGTCTTTTTTTCCAGCATGTCCGCGATGGGTTTTGCCGTCAGCGCGTTGACGGCGGCGAGGACGGCGGCGCAGACGCCGGCGATCGCCGTGAGCGAAACGACGAGAGAAAGAATCTTTTTCATATTCCTGTAGGCGGGTTTCTTTTGACTGTTGTTTCCGGCGCAGGCGCGGCGGTCATTTCGCGCCGAAGGGTTTGGGCTGCGTCCAGCGGTTTATTAGCGGGCAGAGCGCGTTCATTATGAGTATGGCGAACGAGCAGCCTTCCGGGTAGCCGCCGAACTGACGGATCAGCATGCAGAGGAGTCCGCAGCCGGCGCCGAAGATCAACTTGCCTTTGGCTGTCGTCGGGGAAGTCACGTAGTCCGTGGCCATGAAGCACGCGCCGAGAATCACGCCGCCTGTCAGAATCTGCATGTATGCCGGAGCGCCTCCGGAGACGAGCGAATACACGGCGACGGTGCCGATGAATGCGACAGGTATGTGCCAGGTGACGACTTTGCGGTACAGCAGGTACGCAGCGCCGATGAGAAGGGCGAGTGCGGAGACTTCGCCGATGCAGCCCGGCATGTCGCCGATCAGCATCTGCCAGAACGTCGGGAGGCGCGAGAGCGCTTCTTGCGCGTGCGGCGCAGCCGAGCTTGCGCAGTCGGCGGCGAAGAGGCTCTTCATCGTCGCAAGCGGCGTTGCCGTCGTGATGGCGTCCACCGGGCCGCAGTAGGAGACGGCGTGCGCGGCGTCGCAGCCGGTGCGGCAGCAGCCGCGCGCGAGGGGCTTCAGCCATGTCGTCATAGGCCCGGTGAAGGAGATGAGCATGAACGCGCGCGCCGCGAGAGCCGGATTGAAGGGGTTCATTCCGAGTCCGCCGAAGACTTGCTTCGCGATAGCGATCGCGAAAACGGAGCCGGCGACAGCCATCCAGAGCGGGATTCCCGCCGGGAGGTTCAGCGCGAGCAGCAGGCCCGTCAAAACCGCGGAGAGGTCGCCGACGGTGGAATCGCGCTTCATCGCGATGCGGCAGAGCGCCTCCGTCGTCACGCAAGTCGCGACGCATACGAGGATGGTCCAGAGCGCGGCCATTCCGAAGAAGAACACGCCCATGAACGTCGTTGGCAAGAGCGCGATTATCACATCGAGCATGATGCGCGAGACCGAGGAGTTCGCGTGCGCGTGCGGCGAACTCGAAAGGATGAAGTGGTTTTCAATCGTTTTCGGCTTCATTGGGAATTGCGGATTGTCGTTTGATGGATTGCGCGAGGCGCATTCTGCGGCGCCGTCGTCTTTACCGTATCGCGGAGCGCGCCTTGGCGAGGCGCGCACGCGCGCTTTCGCCTCTCATTGCTTGCACTGCTTTGCGGCGGCTGCCGCGGCGGCGCGTTCCGCCGCGATGCGTGCGCGGATGGAGTTTTTCGCGCGCCGGCAGAACTGCGTTATCGTGCGGTATGCCGGGCAGCCGAAGGAGCATGCGCCGCATTCGATGCAGCTCATCACGTGGGCGTCTTCCGCGCTTTTCACGTCGTCCGCCTCCATGGCCTTGGAGATTTCCGCCGGGTTGAGGTTCATGGGGCATGCGCGCAGGCAGCGTCCGCAGTTTATGCAAGCCTGCGAGGAATACTGGAAGACCCTTCGCGGTGAAAGGAAGAGGAGTCCGGAGGTGGTCTTCGTTGTCGCGATGTCCAGGCTGGAGACGGCGAAACCCATCATCGTGCCGCCGGATATGACTTTCGCAGGATGCTCTTTGACGCCGCCGCAAAATGCGAGCAGATCGGAGTATTTCGTGCCCGTCGGCGCGAGGATGTTCTTGGGCTCCGCCACGGCGTCGCCGGAGACGGTCGTCACGCGCTCGAGAAGGGGTTCGCCAAGCTCCACGGCGTCGGCGATCGCCGCCACCGTGCCCACGTTCTCCACCACGCAGCCGACGTCGATAGGCAGCGCCGGCGGCTCGGGAACGATTCTCTTGACAGTGGCGTAGATCTGGTGCTTTTCGCTGCCTTGCGGATACAAGACCGGCAGGACGACTATTTCGACATTGCCTTCGATGCCGGCGAACGCCGCTTCCATCGCCGCGATGGCTTCCGGCTTGTTCGCCTCGATCGCGATTCTCACCGCGGGCATGCCGAGAATCTTGCGCATGATCTCCACGCCTGCGCGGATGCG
>DEWI01000146.1:10773-12892 GCA_002363575.1 Verrucomicrobia bacterium UBA3214
ATAAGGTATTCGCAGCGCTTGCCCGGCGGCGGCGAGAGCTTGACGTTCGTCGGGAAGCCTGCGCCGCCCATTCCGCATATGCCGGCTTCTTCGACGCGCTTCAGCAAGTCTTCGCGCGACGCGCTCTTCCAGTCCATCGGCGGCAGCGCGACTGCCTGCGCCGCAGCGCCTTCCGGGGCCGGCGCCGTCGTATCCAGGACAACCGTGTCCGCCAGCGCGCCCGAAGGGCCGAGACGCTTCTCTATGGCCGTCACCAGCCCGGAAGCGCTCGCGCGCACGCAGACGGAAATGAAACCGGCCTTCTCGCCGATGATCTGCCCGCGCGTCACGTAGTCGCCTTTCGCGACGATGCATTTTGCGCTCGCGCCGAGATGCTGGCTCATGGAGATCGCCAGTTCTTTCGGCATAGGCAGGCGCTCTATCGCCTTGTCCCTGGACAACTCTTTGTTGTAGTCGGGGTGGACGCCGCCTTTGAACTTGAATTCGCTCTTTACCGTCCTCATGGCTCGATTGTCGATTGTGGACTATGCAAGTTGTGTGGAATTGTGGAAACGCGCCCGGCCTCAATGCCCCGTTTCGAAGTGCGGGTCTTCCGCCATGCATTTCGCCGGGCATTTCGCGACGATCGATGCGTCGGTCGGCGGATTGGCGTAGTTGACTTTCGCCAGAAAGCCATCGAATGTGAAGTGCCCGGCTTCGCGGCCGCCCGAATTCTTTTCGCAGAGATGGCAGCCCATGCAGCCGACGCCGCATACTTTGCGGACTTCCGGGCCGCGCACGGGGTTGTTGCAGAGCACGTGTATCGTGGCGGACGCCGGCACAAGCTCGATCAGGTTTTTCGGGCAGGCCTTGACGCACTTCCCGCAGCCGATGCAAAGACGTTTATCGACCTTGGCAAGGCCGTCGTGCACGGAAATCGCGTTTTGCGGGCAGACGTTGGCGCACGCGCCATAGCCGAGGCATCCGAAACGGCACCCCTTGTCGCCGCCGGCCGTCGCGGCGGCCGTCGCGCAATCGCATATTCCATTGTAGTCTCCGACGCGAATCGCCTCCGAGCGCGTGCCGCAGCATTTTACGAGCGCGACGCGCTTCTCCGTAGCCGTCGCTTCGACGCCGAGGATTTTCGCGATCGCGGCGGCGCAGCTTGCGCCGCCCGCGGCGCAGGCGCCGTTCGGCGCGGTTCCCGCGACGAGCGCGCGCGCGTAGGCGTCGCAGCCGGCGAAGCCGCAGCCTCCGCAGTTCGCGCCCGGCAGCACGGCGGTGAGCATGCCGATGCGCGGATCTTCGCGGACGGCGAGGTATTTGTCGGCGATGGCGAGCGCTACCGCCGCCACGAAGCCGATCCCTGCGATGCAAACAATTGCGATAGTCATTTCTTTAACGTTCCCTGAAATTGCCGGTCGAGAAATTGCGAAGCGGACGCCTTCGCTCAGTACGGGAGTTTCACGAGTCCCGAGAAGCCCATGAACGCGAGCGAAAGCAGCCCGCCGGTCACAAGCGCGAGCGCGATGCCGCGGAAGCAGCGCGGCGGATCGGCGTGGGCAAGTTTCTCGCGCAGGCCCGAGAAGATAACGAGCGCGAAGCCGAAGCCGAGCGCCGCCGCGAACGAGAAGAACACGGCTTCGCCGAATCCCGTGCCTTGCTTGCAGTTGATTTCCGCCGCGCCCAGCACGGCGCAGTTCGTGGTGATCAGCGGGAGGAAAATGCCGAGCGCCGCATGCAGCGGCGGGAGAAAACGCTTCATGGCGATATCGATGAACTGCACAAGCGAAGCGATGACGAGTATGAAGGCGAGCGTGTGTATGTACCCGAGGTTGTTCGGCGCGAGCAGCCAGTGGTCGAGACACCACGTCACCGCGGAGGCGATCGTCATCACGAATATCACCGCGCCCGACATGCCGAGCGCCGTCTCCGTCTTTTTGGAGACCCCGAGAAACGGGCAGCAACCGAGAAAGCGGCTCAGAACGAAGTTGTTCACGAGCACCGCGCCTACAAGTATCACTAGATAATGACTCATAACGCGCCAATTATATCATTATCCTTTTCCGCGTTCAACCCCCCGAGGCGCCTTTTTTTCGATATTTCGCCCGCCCTTCGCGGCGCGCAAAGCCGCCAAACT
>DEWI01000065.1 GCA_002363575.1 Verrucomicrobia bacterium UBA3214
CGCCGTCTTTCGTCACCTCGAATTTTACGTCGGCCGCCGCGACGGGATTTTCGAGGAGGCGGATGCGGCAGCTGCCGACAGCCGTGCCGGAAAGTATTTCATTGCCGTCGGCGACGATGCGCCAGCCGTCGATCTGTTCGCCGTTCGCGAGATTTTCACGCAGCACTACGACGTTGAACTTTCCGCCGTCCTGGACTTCATTCGCGAAGAGGGCGTCGCGAATGAGCTTGAAGCCGCGAAGCGCCTTCGCGTCGTCGGCGTCGAGCACGCCGTCTTTATCCGGCGCGATGCCGATATTCATCGTGCCGCCGTTGCCGACGGTGCCGCAATAGAGCTTTGCAAGGTACGCCGCATTTTTCGTGGTCCCCTTCTGCTTTGCATGGTAGAACCAGCCTTTGCGCAGCGGGAAGTCGGCTTCGCAGACGCGGAAGCACTCGCCGTTCGGGGAGCCTTTGTTGATCTGGTCCCTGTAGTTAGGGTTGCCGTACTTCCTGTTCGCGAATCCGCCGACCGTTTCGATCGTCGCCCGCGAACCGGGATCGAGGATGCCGCGTTCGTTGCCGGGCCAGCGGAAATCGGAACCGTCGTTCTCTCCGGCGAAGATCGTCGCGGACGGCTGCAATTCGCGGACGAAGCGGAAAACCTCGTTGAAGCGGTAGTATTCGCCGGCGGAGCCGATGTTGCGCTTCTCCTTGGCGCCGCCGTAGAAGCCGCTGCCGCCGTTGGCGCCGTCGAACCACATTTCGAAAATCTCTCCATAGCCGCCGCCGAGGAGTTCCTTTATCTGCGCATGGTACTTCTCGACGTACTTCTCGCCGGCGTAGTCGGCGTCGTGCCTGTCCCATGGCGAAACATAGACGCCGAACTTCAGCCCGGCCTTGCGGCATGCCTGCTCCATCTCCTTTACGAGATTCCCCTTGCCGTTGCGGAACGGCGACTTCGAGATATTGTAGTCCGTCGTCTTCGTCGGCCAGAGGCAAAAGCCGTCGTGATGCTTCGCGACGAGCACAAGCCCGCCGACACCGCCGGCCTTCAGACCGGCGACGATGCGCGAAGCGTCGAATTTCCGCGGATTGAATATCGCCGGGTCTTCATCGCCCCAGCCCCATTCCTTGTCGGTATATGTGTTCAGCCCGAAATGCATTATCGCGATCACGTGCGGACCGTCCGCCAGACGCGCCGCCAGCGCTTCGCGCGGAACGGGGCGCGGCGCTTTCACGGGCGCGGAGACGGAATCCGCCGCCAACGCCGCGCCCGCCGCCATAGCGGCCGCGAAAACCAACATTCTTTTCTTCATTGCCATTGATCTCCTTTATGATATGTATTGAAGTCGTACGCTCCGGCAATCCGCCGGGTTTCGTCTTGCGCCGCAACCAGCATCACGCGGTACTTTTTTCCGTCCGGCCGGACATCCACGACGGCATGGACGCCTTCACGGCATTCATGCGCCACGGCGTCCAGCCAACGCTCCCCCGCGTCCTCCGGACGCTTGGGCATGAATCCCGGCACGTAGAGGAAAGGAGCGCGCGCCTTCGAGAAATTCCGCAAGACGCTCCGCTGCGAATGCAGGCGGCTCCACACGCTGCCGAGGACAACCCGCGCGTGAAGCGCTCTGACTAGCGAAAGCGGCATCGTGCAATGCGCGTGGTGGTTGGCTTTTGCGACATCAACAAGCGGCGTCTCCCTGGCGAGGACGTCCTCGAAGTTTTTCCGTCTGCCGTCGGGGCCGGTTGCGTTGCCCCAGAAGTCGCCGGCGGTGAAATAGCGGAACGGGCCGAGCGAAAAGACAAGACCTATCGAAAGCGAATTGTCGTCGGAAAGCGTATTCGGCGAGCCGAGGGAAGCCAGCTCGAGAATCGTCCCGTCGCGGCGCAGGATGCGCCCGTTGGCGCACAAGGGGCGCGCGGCGAATCCATCGCATCCGCCATGGCGCAAAACGATCTGCCCGGCGTCGCGCGCCAGCTTGAATTTCTCGATCTTCGTTCCACGCCGCATCGCTTCGCGGTAGGCGGCGTCGATGAGAGCGAGCGCTTCGCGCTCGCCCTTCTTCGTCCGCGGCACGGGATAATCCACGTCCGGCCACGCGCGGTCGATTATCGTGCCGAAATCGAGATGGTCGAGCGCTTCGCCGATGCCGCTGCGCGGGCAGCTGCGTGCAGAGGCTTGCTTCGCGTCGTCCTTCCAGCGGCGCGGCGCTCCGCAGTGATCGACATGCCAATGGGAAAGAAGAAAGTAATCCACCTTCCCGCCGTTGGGGTTTTGCTCGCGGACGAAGCGGCTGGTCCACTCGCCGGCGCGGCGGGATGCGTCCGGGAGGATAGGCATGACCGGTTCTTCGCCTGGCTTGAGGGGGCCGGTGTCGCCGCAATCGATCAGCATCGACGTGCCGTCCGGGAATATCAAGAACTGCGATTCGGAACGCCCGGTGTAGAGCATGCAAATGCGGAAGCACCCCTCGCGCCACGGCGGAAGCTTCGCGCCGGCAAGCGGATGCTTCGCCATTTCCGCAAACGACGGGCGCGCGAAAACGCCGGCGGCGAATATCGCCGCCGCCGATTTCATGAACTCTCTCCGCGTCGCAGTCATTTTTATTTTTCGACAGGCACCAGCGCGAAACCGTCGGCGACAGTATAGCCCTTCGATTTGGCGGGGATGATTTCCAGCGTCGCGCCCGGCGCAAGCTCGAACTCGCCGATCTTGCGCCAGATTCCCGTGCCGGCGGCCTGGTCGAAGAAGAACTCCTCGTCCTTGCCGCCGCTGGAGAGTTTAAACGCCGTCTTCGAGCCTGGCTTTGCGCTGTAGGCGTACGGCGTCTTGCCCATCAAGACGTAGCGGCCGGCACTTTCCACAGGCAGCGGATACACGGCGGGCTCCGCCCCGGACTTCGGCGAATGCGAGAATTGCCCGATCTGCTCGCCGTTGATGTTGCGCCCAGACCGCCAGCCTTCGCCGAATTTCACGCCTTCCGACTCGTCATCGACAATGATCCAACCCTTCGTCTTTGCTTCCGGGACGCCGGGGAAGCCGCCGCCGAGGCGCTTCTGGAGTTCGCGCACGCAGCCGTCGGCGTAGATGCCGCGCGGCGTTTTGCCGAGTTCCTTGCACAACGCGGCCGCTTCGCCGGCCGCGACGCCGAGCTGCGAAAGCGTGTTGATAACCCGCGGCGCGCCAAGGCCGACGTGCGTGCAGCTGAAGCAGCGCCCGACCATGAAGAGATTGGGGATGTTGCGCGAATAGATCGAGCGGTACGGGATGTAGAATCTCCCGTAGCGATCGCCCTTCGTCGTAGTGAGAAAATCGACGCCGGGCTTGCAGTCGTCGTAGTGCAGATCGATCGCCCACGAGCCCGTGGCGATGGCATCCTCGAATTCAGTGCGCTGGACGACGTTCGACTGCGCCAGCACGAAGTCGCCCATCAAGCGGCGCGATTCGCGCTTGCCCAGCAGCCACGGGCAGAGATTCAGCACCTTGTTCGAATTCTCGACTTTCTTCTTCGCGAGCGAGAACGCGCCGTATATCGCGAGGAGGAGCCTGTCGCGGATGGCTTCGCCGTCTTCGATCATATCGCGGTGGATGCCGTATTCCCAATTCCATTCGCCGTTTACGGCGGCGATGCCCTGCGCGTGCGGCTCCGCCCACGGCGCCGAGAACGGCACCGCCTGGTTGGCATTCGCGCTCGTCCACATTATGGATGCACCGAGCGTGTCGCCGTCGGGCTTTTCCGGGGCGCGGTCTTCGCCGTATTCGTCGCGCGCCTCGCGGCCCATGCGCCAATCGGCGCCCGCCCAGAAGCCCACCCAGCCGTCGCCGGTGGCGTCGCAGAAAAGCGGCGCCTCGAAACGCACAACGCGATTCGACTTCAGATCGAGCGCCTTGACGGCGGCGATAGAGCCGTCGGCGTTCTTCTCGACGCCGAACGCGCGCGTCAGCGTGCGCAGCTCGATATTCTTCTCGTCCTGGACGATCCGCATGCGCCGCTCGTCGCAAAGGCTGGTATTCGCATCGCGGTTCATGAAGAAGCCGCGAAGCTCGCGCACGATATCATACTTCGCCTCGCCCGCGCAATAGACGCGGATTTCCCCGGACGCATTGCCGCCGAGCATGGGCCTATCCTGCACGAGCGCGACTTTGATGCCGCGGCGCGCCGCCGCGACGGCCGCGCACGTCCCCGGCATTCCGCCGCCCACGACCACGAAATCCGCCTTCACCGTTTCGGCGACGTCCGCTTCGTCGAGCTTCAGCGGGCCTTCGGGCTTTTCGTCTGCGGCGGTAAACGCAATCCCCGCGCAGCGACCGTCGAAACCGGTCGAGTCTTCGAGAACGATGCTAGCGACCTTGCCGGCGATTTTGACGACGCCGCCGTCTTCCCACGACCACTCGCGAGAGCCCGCGCCGAATTCCTTGCAAAGCGGCGCGCCGTCCACGAAGACGCGGAAGCGCCCTGGCGCGCCGTCCGCCCAGTTGCGCGTGCGCACCCAGACACGATATTCGCCGGGCTGCGGGAATTCCACGCGCGCCTTCGCGTCCGTGACGCGGACGCCAAGGCCGTGCGCGAGCAGATAGGGCGAGCCGACGGTGTCCATGAACTGCGCGTCGAGCACCCATCCGCCGGCATCGAAACTCTGCGGATAGACGTCAACCCTCGCTGCCATGAGACTTGCGTGCAGCAGCCCTGCGAGCCCCAAAACCATCATCTTCGTTTTCATGTATCGCTTTCCTGTTTTTCCTCCTGGATAATTGCAAACGCACCCGCGCATCTGGCAGGGACGGCACCCCGTGCCGTCCGCTGCGCTCGCGGGGTGCGGCCGCCATGCCAGGCTCTGCAATCTTCTCACTTAAATATTACCATAAATCCGGCAGGTCCGTACGCCCAAATATCGCCTTTTTCATCGACCGGCATTTTCCGCAGCCAGCCCGCCGGCGTAAATACCGGCGTGACGGAACTGAAATCGAACCCGTCCGTGAGCTGCACGCCGTCAGCGGAAAGCGAGAAATCGCCGCCGCGGCTTATGCCGATATTGAGCGACGACGGCACGGATGCTCCGCCCGCGAGCGTCAAGGTCGGCGCGGCGCTCCTCGCGGCAAAATAGAAATCGAAATTCGCGTTCTCCGCCATCGCGAACTCGCCTGCGACCGTCAGCGGAGAAGCGACGCGCAGCGTCGCACCGTCCGCAACCGAGACGCCTCCGAGGCCGAGCGCGTCCGCCGCATCGGCGGCCAGCGTGCCGGCCGCGATTTCCGTGCCGCCCGTGTAGCCCTGCGCGGCCTTCGACGCCGTGAAAGTCCCCGCGCCCTCCTTCACGAGCTTCAAGTCGCCGCCAAGCCGCACCGTCGCGTTCGCCGTCGTCGAATCGGACGCGAGATGCAGTTCGCCCGGCCGCGCCGTCGCGGGTATGTTGTAGTATTCAAGCTGCGTCAGATCGAAGTACTGCGTACTGTTGCACTCAGACACATTCAGGCGCACATAGCGATATGCGTTCGTATTGGCAATCACCTTCGTGCGGCATTCCGCGCTTGCCGCCCAGGAGGTCTGGCCGGACTGCGAGTCGAGTTCCGTCCAAGAAGATTCGTCGTTCGAGCCCTCGAGCGTCCACGCTTTCGGTGCGCGGTTTTGGTCGCCGCACCAGATGGAATAGGCGTTGACTACCTTCGCTTCTCCGAAGTCGTATGTGAAAGCGACCGGAAGCGCTGCAATTGTGTTGAAATAGATGCGGTGCCCCCCGCTGCCGGTACTGTACGTGAAATCGTCGTCGAAAAGATTGGCGACAGTTCCGCTTGTCATGCGCTTGCTGTTGGACGCAGTGTAGGAGCATGCCCCGCCAGGAGCGGTCAGCGCCGTTTGCGTAGCGACGGCGCTTCCCGCCGTCAGCGTCCCGGCGCTCAATTTGTAGAACCCGCCGCGGACAAAATCGCAGAAACCGACCGCATCGTCGCACGCGCACCTCACCGGCACGAGATCCACCTTCAACGCCCCCGTGGAATCGTACACGCGGAAGTAGTACATGGTCGTGGATTTGCAAGCGCGCCCGCCCTGCACGCTGTCCAAAACATGCAAGGTTTTCGTCATGCTAAAGTCGTCGGTGTCGAACGCGACGGATCGCATCTTGATTTCGCCGTTGATGGAGAAGGACGGCGCGGCGGAGTCGAAAACCAACTCGTAATCCTTCCCTGTTTCCAAAGTACCGAACTGACCCGCTGTGGTGACATGGCGATCCACATACAGATATTTGTTGGCGGAAAGATAGCAATCGAATCTGTCGAGATCGCTGGCTGAATATCCGGAGCGCGCGGAGAAGAGCCAGTAGTATGCTTCCGAACTTGTCGGATAATTCGCAAAGTTCACCTTCGTTTCCACGCGATCGGTGCAGGAAGGTACGTAGCCGGTGTCGATATAGCCCGCATTGTCCAAAGCCGTCGTGACGCTTTCGAGTTTTTCCGCCGCAGTGAACGAACCAGTCGTAAGCGTCCAGAATTTGCCGGCGACCGTGTCGTAAAGTCCGATCGTCCCATCCGCAACGCGCTTCATCGGCACGAGATTCACCTTCAGAGTCCCGTCCGCGCCGTACGCGCGAAGATAGTACATCGTAATCGACTTCGCAGGCCAGCCGCCGCCGCTGGCGGAGTTGCCGAAGAGTACAAGCGGCATCCCGGCAGTGAACTCCTCGCTTGTGAAAGTTTGTTCGGTTCCATTGACGGACGCCTTGCCGAGATTGCCGTCTAACACGATTTCATAGTCGATATTCTTACTCCAGCCGCTGAACTCGACCGATGTACCGCTGTAGCCCGCGCACCACTTGCTCGAAGTGGCGTAGAAATCGAATTGTTGAGCGCTGGAATTCTTGCGGGCGGAGAACACCCAGGCGTATTTGTTGATGCTCCCGTTGAAACAAACTTTAGCCTCTATCCTGTCCGTACAGAGCGGCGTGTAGTCGAGTTGAATGCATCCGGTCAGATCCGCCGGCGTGGTCGCCATGCCTACGGGGACGTATGCGCCGCCGGAGGAGATTGCGCCTGCGCCGGCGATCGCGGCGGCCTT
>DEWI01000161.1 GCA_002363575.1 Verrucomicrobia bacterium UBA3214
CTACGGCGCATTAGTGGGAGTGATGTCAACCCCTATTGGGTCATCGTGGAGCGCTGCTCCAGAGAAGAGCGTCGTCGTTTCCAACTGCTGGTGCTCCGGCGAGGTCTGGGGACGTTCAAGCGCTGTCGGGTCGTTCGCTGGCAGCGGCGGACATACGACGACGGTCATCGACTGCGCCGTCGCAGACGGACGAACGGCGAAGAGGCGTCCGGGAGGAATTTCGGAAAGCGGCGGCATAGGGGATTTCGTGTGCAGAATCCTCACCGCAGAGGAACTCGCCGGGCTGACAAACGGCTGGCGCGCTATTCCTGATCGAGATTTCTCCAAGGCGGTTCACATTTCCACCGCCGAGGAACTCGCCGCCATCACAAACGACCTTTACGGCATCTACATCCTCGACAACGACATCGACCTAAAGGGCGTCTCGTGGACGCCAATCGGCGACTACAGCAATCCATTCCTCGGCGAACTCTACGGCAACGGGCACAGGATACGAAACCTTTCCGTTGACTACTTCGGCAGTTCCGCCGTGCGCGGAGGGTTCTTCGGCTGCGTCGGCGGCCGCGTGAAAGGTCTGCGGCTCAAGGGCAGCGTCACCGTAAGATCCGAAAACAGCGGCGACCGCAGCGCCGGCGGTCTTGCCGGGCAGATATACTACGGAGCGTTTGTCGAGGATTGCGCGTTCGACGGCGACGTGACGTGCTACGGCGATTGCGCGGGTGGTTTCGCGGGACGAATCGAGGACTCGGCGGTTGTCGCGGGCTGCTGCGCCACGGGCACCGTCCGGAAGGTGATAGTTGATAATACGAACAGGGGTTGCGGCGGATTCGCCGGATATATGTCTCCGTCTTCGGGCGGCGGCGTTCGCATCATGGACTGCTATTCGCTCGCGTCCGTCAATTCCGCCGATTCCTCCGGCGGACATCAGTACGCCGGCGGCTTCATCGGGAGGGTCGATGGCACATACACCAACAACGGGAGGATCGAGACGTCCTACTGCTCCGGCGCCGTCACGAACGCCTCTTCCTACTGCGGCGCATTCGTCGGTTCCATCAACAGGGCGGTCATCACTAACTCGTACTACGACTGCGACGCGACGCCGCGACTTGCGAAAGGTGGCAACAGCTCCGCAAATTCTCTGGCGCATACCGGCATCACGCCGCTCACGCGCGATGCGATGCTCCACGCAGATAGCTTCACGAACTTCGATTTCGTCGCGACGTGGCAAATCGATGAAGGAGAGACGACCCCGTACCTCTTCGCCGTCGGCAAGCTCCTGAGCATGAGCAAATTCGAGCAGTGGCTCGCCGACAATGATCTGCCCACAGACGCCGATCCGGCCGAGAACTACAATGGCGTCCCGTATCTCATCCGCTACGCCTTCAATGTCCCGCACGAGGCGTTCTCGCCGTTCACGGGAATTGGGGTTGACGCCGAGGGCAGGACGGTGCTTTCCTTCCGCGATCTCAACGAGGACGCCGACGACGTGACGTTGCAGGTGCTCTCCACCACTGACCTCACCGACTGGTCGGATGCGGAAGTCAAGCCGCTTGCGCTCGAGCCCGACGGCACATTCACTTTCGGCCACGCCACCACCGACCCTCAGCGCTTCTACAAACTCTCGGGGCTCGGGGAATGATGAATGACGGGGAACGGCGCTCGGGGAACGGGGAGAGTTTGCAGTTTTTAGTTTTTAGACAGGATTTACAAGATTGACAAGAAAAGGCCAAAACTGTAATCATGTAAATCATGTAAATCCCGTCTAACAAACTGCAAACTCTCCCCGGCAAATCCAATGTCCACAGGCTAAATGCGCCGTGAACTAAATCGCCATGCGTCGTGCGCGGCACGCGGCCGGAAAATATGGTATAATATGGCCGACAAGCGGAAAGGAGAGCGCGATGACCGAAGAACCGACTGCGGAGATCAACGAGACGGACATCAGTTTCGATTGTCCGAACTGCGGCAAGAACCACGTTATAGACTTTCGCGGGGCCGGCCTGCAAATCAACTGTTCGGCATGCGGCAAGTCCATGCTGGTGCCCATCCCCGCAGGGATGGAGCTTGGCGATCTCGATTTGGACACGGGGGAAATACTCCAGCAGCTTTTCGCATCGCGCCGCAACCACCAGAAGGCCGAGATGGAAATCCAGAAGCTCAAGGCGACGCTCGTGCAGATGCAGGAGACGCTCGCCGTGATGCAGAAAGTTATCGAGGAAGGGCTTGCCGCAGGCGACGCAGACGCCTGACGCCGCCAGGCCGCCGCGCGACGCGACGGCGTGCGAACCGACAGAAAACGAAGCGAGACGTGGAATGCGGGACTTGAAATGCAAGATGGTGAACGCGCTGACGTTCTCGCGCCTGCCGTTCGCGTTCGCCTGGCTCGCGTTCGCGATGGCCGCGGAATACGGCTGCGGCTCGTGGGCGGCCGTCGCGGCGGCGTTCAGCCTCGTAGTTTCCGGAGTCACGGATTTCTTCGACGGAACGCTGGCGAGGCGCTGGAAAGTCGTCACGCCGCTCGGCAAGCTGGCCGATCCGCTGATGGACAAAGCCGTTTACGTGGTCGTGTTTCCCGCGCTGACGTGGCTGTTGCTGCGCCAGGAGGGCGGCGAGTGGCACTCCCTGCTGATGCTCGCGTTCACGATCCTCTACACGCTGCGCGACTTGTGGGTGACGTTCATGCGCTCGGTCGCTTCGCTGTACGGCTTCGCGCCCGGCGCGATGTGGCTTGGGAAGATCCGCACGGCGCTCACGTTCCCCACCGCGGCGCTCGTCTATGCTTACGTGGCGTTCGCGCGGCACGTCTGCGCGCCGTACGGCGAGGCGCTTTTGCACGCCTGCTACGCGGCGGAGATAGCGATGCTGGCGCTGAACGCGCTTTCTTTCGCCACGTACACGAAGGTTTACGCGCCGTACTTGAAAAAGGCTATTGAAAGCAAACGGTAATTTTGGTAAGATACCCGCGAACAATCAAGAAAGGATTGGATAAAAGATGAAAAACACGAACAAAGGTTTCACGCTTGTCGAGCTGCTCGTCGTGATCGGCATTCTCGGCATCCTCATGGGCGCGCTCTTCCCGGCGATTTCGTCGGCGCTGCTTTCGGCCAACGCTTCGTCGATGTCGATGCGCGGCCACAAGCTGTACGAAGGCATCGTGCAGGTCAATATCGACCGCGAAGCCGACGGCCGCTCCAACATCTGGCCGCACCAGAACGAGGCGGACGGCCTGGACACCGGCGACTCCGACGATATTTCCGGCAAGACCTACTCCACGTCCACCGACTACTTCAAAGAACTCTTCAACATGGACAAGTACGGGACGGACGACTGGGATCCCTACGTCAAGAACTGCGACTTGAGCGTCCTTTCCGGTTCCGGAGTTCCCGCCTTCGCAGGCAAGGAGCTTTCCAAGAATAACGTGGCGTGGACGGTAGTCTCCGGCATGGACAACAACTCCGAGGGCGTGATCCCCGTGCTCGTCTCGCGCAACGCCGACACGTCGTCGTTCCCCGTTTCCGCCGGCACGCACGACATGTCTTCGCAGAAGGACAAGATCACTCTCGGCAAGACTTACGCGGCGCCGTTCGGCAAGCAGGCCATGGTGGTCATCCACAAGGATGGCGCGGCGCGCGTCGTGAAGTCCAAGGACGCGAAGCTCAACCTTCTCTACAAGCAGCAGGGCTTCACCGTTCCGAGCGGCATCACGATGAAGTACCTCGTCCCGTGACAAGGGCGCGAGGCGCGTGCGCACGGCGAGTGCGCAACGGGAAAATGGCGACGGCGGGAAGATTCCTCCGTCGCCGCATTCTCCCCGCCGGGCGCGGGGAGGCGGCATAGAACGAGGCGTCCGCGAGGCGCCGCAAATGGAAATTGATAGCGCGTGTAGCGATAGATTTGGCGCTCGACCGGCTGTTCGATTACGCCGTGGGCGGGGAGTTCGAAGGGAAGCTGGCCGTCGGCCAGCTTCTTCGTGTACCTTTCGCGCGGCGCACGGCGCGCGGCTTCCTGATGTGGCTGGGCGAGGAGACGGCGGAAGCGCAAGCGTCGCGCAAGTACCGTCTTCGCGCGATAGAGGGTATCGAGGATCCCGTGCCGTTCTTCTCCCCGCTTCTGCTGGAGCTGGTGAAAAAGACGGCGGAGTGGACGCTCTCGCCGATAGAGACGATGCTGCGCGCGGCCATTCCCGCGGCGGTGCTGCGGCCGGGTGCGCGCGAGCGCGTCTCGCAGTTCGTCTCGCCCGTCGCCGGCAAAGCCGGCTTCGGGCTGCCCGCGCGCCGCAAGTGGCTGTACGAGCAGATCGTGCGCGTCGGCGGCGGCTGGGT
>DEWI01000041.1:0-1752 GCA_002363575.1 Verrucomicrobia bacterium UBA3214
CAGGAGGCCGCGCTCGTCGTCGCCAACGTGAAGAAGGCGACCGGCACCAATGGCTACAATGTCAAGACCGGCGAATATACCGACCTCCTGAAGGCGGGCGTCGTCGATCCTGCCAAGGTGACCCGTTCCGCTCTCCAGAACGCCGCGTCGATCGCCGGGTTGCTGCTCACGACCGACTGCATGGTCACCGATCTTCCCGAGAAGAAGGAGTGCGGCTGCGGCGCGCCTGGCGCCGGCGCTGCCGGCATGGACGGCATGATGTAATCCGCTCCGGCCTCGCCGCTTCGCGAAAGCGGCGGTGCGAGCGCGCCGCGTTCCCTCGACGGGAATGCGGCGCGCTTTTTCTTTTCCGTCCTTTCCCCGTTTCCGCCTTGCCTCCTTTCCGCCGCTGCTCTGCACCACGAGATTTTGCCTTCGCATTTTGGCCAATTTGATTGCATATTTTCGCCATTCTCGCCTAATTGACGCGACTGTCGGCATTTTGGTATAATACGTGCGATTTAGGGAGATAAGAACATGGCGGCAAAAATTGGCCTCGGCAACATAGTCATCGCGCAGTCTGGCGGCCCGACGATGGTGATAAACGCCTCGCTCGCGGGTGCGGTCGCGGTTGCGATGCGGTTGTGCGAGGAAGGCTTGGCCGGGCGGATTCTCGGCGCCCGGCATGGCGTCGAGGGTTTGCTCAAGGGCGATTATGTCGATTTGACGAAACTGTCCAGCGCGCGGCTCGCCGCGTTGCTGCAAACGCCTTCTTCGGCGTTGGGGAGCTGCCGCCACAAGCCGGACGCCAACGATTGCCGCGCCATATTCGAGGAGTTCCGGCGCCGCGAGGTCTCGTGCTTCCTTTATATCGGCGGCAATGATTCGGCCGATGCCGCGCGCATCATCGCCGATGAGGCGGAGAAAGAGGATTATCCTCTTGTGGTCTATCACATTCCCAAGACGATCGACAACGACCTGCGCAGCTGCGACCACACGCCGGGCTACGGCTCGGCCGCCAACTTCGTCGCCAGGGCGTTCATCGGCGACGATCTCGACAACCGCGCGCTCGGCGGCGTCAAGATAGATATCGTCATGGGGCGCGACGCCGGCTTCTTGACGGCGGCTGCGGCGCTTGCGCGTCGCGAGAAGGGCGACGGCCCGCATTTGATCTATCTGCCCGAAGTGCCGTTCACGGAAGAGAAGTTCGTCGCCGATGTCAAAGCGGCAATGAAGAAGCACGGGCGTTGCGTGGTCGCCGTTTCCGAAGGGATACGCGGCAAGGACGGCGTGCCGATCGGCGCGAAGCTCGGAAGCGGCGAAAAGGATTCGCACGGCAATGTCCAAATGAGCGGCACGGGCGCGCTCGGCGACCATCTCGCGGGAATTCTGCGCGCGAAGGCCGGCGTGAAGCGCGTGCGCGCCGACACCTTCGGCTATCTCCAGCGGAGTTTCCCGGATTTGCAGAGTGAGACGGACGTAATGGAGGCGGCGCAGGCCGGAGGGCAGGCGGTGGTCTTCGCGTGCAAAGCGATATGCGGGCGGCGCGGCTTCCCTTCCAAGGGGACGGTCGGGATACAGCGCTGCAAAGGCGCGCGCTACAGAGTCAAGTACGTCGCGCTGCCGATAGCGGATGCGGCGAAGTACACGCGCTCCATGCCGGAGGAGTTTATCGCGAAAAGCGGCAACGACGTCACGAAGGCGTTTCTGGACTATGCCGCGCCGCTCGTCGGCAAGCTTCCGAAGGTCGAAAAACTTTTCTAGCCTGGCGCG
>DEWI01000041.1:1863-9138 GCA_002363575.1 Verrucomicrobia bacterium UBA3214
CGAGGCGAGGGAACCAACGCCGCGAAGCACGCCAAACAAACGCACTTGACCATGACAGATTTCCAGAAAAAGACGGTCGCCGCCGGCGCGACAATGCTTGCGCTGACGCTGGTAGTGGCGTTTGTCGCGCTGCTCGGCTGGTCGATACTCAAAGTCTTGTCGTACGTCTCGGCGGCGATTATCCCCGTCGTGACAGGATTTTTCCTTTCGCTGTTTTTCAAGCCGTACTACCGGTTCTGGCTGAAGACGGTGCGCAATCCGACGCTGGCGCTCGTGGCGATGCTCGCGTCGATACTGTTCCCGATAGGCGTGTTCGCGTGGCATGCCGGTTCGCTCGCGGTGGAGCAGATCGTGAACTTGATCGCGCAAGGCCCCGAACTTGTCGCGAAAGTCCTGGAGTGGTTCCGCGTGACGTTCCCGCGCGCCCGCTCGCTTCTCGACCAGTTGGGCGTGCCGTACGCGGAACTCCTCGATCTCTACAACTACTTCGGCGGCTACGGGAAGGCGGCGAAGATGGCCGGCTCCGGCGCGCTGGGCTGCCTTTCCACGCTCGCGACGGTTTTCGTCTCGCTTATCTTCTTCGTATTCTTCCTGATGTCGCGCCCGCGCACCGGCGCGGACATTGTCAATGAGCTGCCGTTTTTGAAGGAAGAGACGCGCGCGTTTGTCGCCGGGCAGATCGATGCGTTCGTCAATATCCTCGTGTCGTTCTTCCAGCGCCAGACGCTGATCTGCCTTCTCGAAGGCGTCATGTACGGCGTCGGGTTCGCGCTCGTCGGCCTGCAGTACGGCTTCATGATCGGCTTCGTGCTGGGCGTGCTGAACCTGATCCCGATGTTCGGTTCGCTCGTCTGCCTGCCCATGGCGCTGCCGCTCGCGTACTTCGGGCAAGGAGGCTCGGCCATGCGCCTTGTCCTCGTTCTCGGCGTCTGGGGCCTGGGGCAGGTGGCCGACGGATATTTTATCACGCCGCGCATACAGGGCAACAAGACGGGGCTGGGCTACGCCGGCGTCGTATTCAGCTTTTTCTTCTGGTCCATCGTTCTCGGGCCGATGCTCGGGCTTTTGCTGGCGATACCGCTGTCGGCTTTCTGCACGGTGCTGTGGCGCGCGCTCAAATCGCGGTACATCAAACCTGTGGTGTGACGGGCCGCCCGGCGCGCCCGCCTCCGCAAAATCCATGCCCGCCTGTAAAATATATTGATTCCGGATCCCCGGCGAAACGGATGCAATCCACGCCGAACGCCGCCGCGCCGCAACCGTAAAAACGCAAGCAACAAACGACAATCCATGAGAAGACTGCCATTCACACGCGAAAAGCTCGAGGAGATTGCGGCGAAGTGGCCCACTCCTTTCCACATCTACGACGAGAAGGCGATACGCGAGAACGCAAAGCGCCTGAAGAAGGCGTTTTCGTGGAACAAGGGCTTTCGCGAGTATTTCGCCGTCAAGGCCGCGCCCAACCCGCAGCTTATGACGATTCTCAAAGACTACGATTTCGGCAGCGACTGTTCGTCGATGGCGGAACTCGTGCTTGCGGAGAAGACGGGCAACACCGGAGAGGCGATCATGTTCACGTCGAACGACACGCCCGCCGAGGAGTTCGCCAAGGCGTGGGAGCTGGGCGCCATCATCAATCTCGACGACATCACGCACTGGGATTTCATGCTCGAAGCCGTGCGCCCCGCCATCGCCGCCAGCGCCGATCCGGAAGGCGCGCTTGCCTCGCGCGTCATGTGCTGCCGCTACAACCCCGGGCCGCTCAAGGGCGGCAACGCGATCATCGGCAAGCCGGAAGAGGCGAAATACGGCTTCACGCGCGAGCAGCTTTTCGAGTGCTACGCGCGCATGAAGGAGGCCGGCGTGCGGCGCTTCGGGCTCCATACCATGGTCGCCTCCAACGAGCTGGACCCGGAATACATAATCGACACGGCGCGCATGCTTTTCTCGCTCGCCGCGGAGATTCACGAAAAGCTCGGCATCGATTTCGAGTTCGTCAATATCGGCGGCGGCATCGGCATCCCCTACAAGCCAGGGCAGAAGGCGATGGATTTCGACTATGTCTCCGAAGGCATAGAGCGCGCGTACAAGGAGCTGGTCTCCGGCGCCGGCATGAAGCCCCTGCGTCTCTACATGGAGTGCGGGCGCTGCATAACCGGGCCCTACGGCTATCTCGTCGCGCGCGTGCGCCATATCAAGAATACATATAGACTCTACGCCGGCCTCGACGCGTGCATGTCCAATCTCATGCGCCCCGCGCTGTACGGGGCGTATCACGAAATCGTCGTGCCCGGCAAGGAGGATTCCACGGAGACGAGCGTTTACGACGTCACCGGATCGCTTTGCGAGAACAACGACAAGTTTGCGATCCAGCGCATGCTTCCCGTGCTGGAGCGCGGCGACCTCGTCGTGATTTGCGACGCCGGCGCGCACGGCCACGCGATGGGCTTCCAGTACAACGGCAAGCTGCGCTCCGCCGAGCTTCTCCTCCAGACGAACGGCGAAGTCCGCGAGATTCGCCGCGCCGAAACGCTGGACGACTATTTCGCGACCTTGAAATGGTGAAGCGGCGCGGCGGAAGAACGCCGCCCGCATCCGGCAGGGCAGATTTCACAGGAATGGATTTACCATGAAAAAATACAACATAGGTTTGGTCGGAGTCGGCGCAGTCGGCTCCGAGATGATCAAGGTTTTGAAGGAACGCAACTTCCCCTGCGGGAAGGTACAGGTCTTCGCGTCGCGCGAACGCGACGAGAAGATCCTTGGCGAGACCTACCACGTGCTGCCGGCGACGGAGGATTCGTTCGCCGGACTCGATATCGTCCTCTTCGCCGGCAAGACCGATGTCGCGATCCGCCTCAAGGACGCGGTCGTGAAGGCCGGCGCGAAGATGATCGACAACTCGCGCGCATTCCGCCAGGATCCCGATGTCCCGCTCGTCGTCCCGCAAGTCAATGCGGAGGATCTCGATTGGAACAAGGGCGTCATCGCCAACCCCAACTGCACGACGGCGATCATGCTCGAGGCTGTGGCGCCGCTGCATCGCGCAAAGCGCTTGCGCCGTCTCATCGCCTCCACCTACCAGGCGGCGTCCGGCGCCGGCGCGCCCGGGCTTGCCGAGCTGGAGGAGCAGATGCGCGAGCATGTCGAAGGGCGCCAGCCGACGGTCAAGGCGTTTCAGCACCAGCTCGTCGGCAACCTCATTCCGCACATCGACAAATTCGACGAGACGAACTGGTACACTCTCGAGGAGCTGAAGATGCGCAATGAAGCGCGCAAGATGCTTCACGCCCCGGAGCTGATGGTCTCTTGCACGTCGGTGCGCGTGCCGATCGCGCGCGCGCATTCCGAGTCGCTCAATCTCGAGTTCGAGGAGGACGTCACGCCCGAGGAGGCGCGCGAGATTCTGCGCGGCGCCGAAGGCGTCAAGCTCGTCGATGATCCTCTGAACGGCGGCTACCCTATGCCGCTCGACGCCACGGACAAGTACGACGTCCTCGCCGGACGCATCCGCCAGGATATATCGCGCAACGACAGGAAGGGGCTGGACATGTTCGTCTCCGGAGACCAGCTCCTGCGCGGTGCGGCTTTGAATGCAGTCGAAATCGCCGAGCATCTCGTCAAGCGCGGTCTCGTGTGAGGCGGCGCTAGGCCGCGACGGTTCTCCGGGGCGCGGTCGCGCCCGGCGGCCGCCGCGGCGCGCCCGGCTTGTCCGGCGCCAGCGACCTTCGAAAAGGGAGGGCAAATGAAAATCGACCACGAGCAGCGCAAGCGTCAAATCATCGCGACGAGCATACGTCTCTTCGCGAAGTGGGGCTACAGCGCCGTGAACTTCGGCATGCTCGCCAAGGAACTCGGCCTTGCAAGGACGCTGATCTACACGTACTTCAAGGACAAGCGCTCCATTTTCAACGATGCGATCACCGGCGTGACGAATCGCGTCGAGGCCAAGTACGCCGAAGTCGTGCATTCCCGCCAAAGCGCCGACGCGAAGCTCCGCCAGATTTGCATGACCGTCCTGGCGATGCTTTTCGACAACCGCGAATTCGTGTGCGTGATAGCCGACGTGCTCGCTGCGCAGCGCCGCAAAGGCGAAATCCCCGTTGACAAGGTCGATGAACACACGCGCGGATTGAAGCGCATTCTGCGGTTGCTGATCGGCGAAGCCGTCCGCAGGGGAGAGTACCGCGAAGACTGCAACCCGATTCGCGTGATGCATCTTTTGTATTCGCAGTTCGAGGCAGTGGCTCTGCGCCTCACGATCACAGGCGGCGCGGAACTTTCGTCCAGCATCGACCAGATCGACGCCATACTCGCGACGCTGCGCCGCTGAACGCGCCTTCGCCGCGGCGCGAGGTTCGCGCGAATGCGGCGTTCCAGCCCGGCAAAGAGCGCAGCCCGCGCGGCAAAAAACAAATTACCTCCCCCGCAGAGCGCCGAATTTTGCTATAATAGCGCCGTTCGCCGGTCCGTTGGCCGCGAACGCAAGACATTCAAAAGCTTTATGCAATGCTGGAACTGACGACGCTAATTGGTGGAGTGCGCGAAATGCGCGGCTTGAGCGACGGCTCGTACATAATCGGGCGCGGCGCGGCATGCCGCATTCGCCTGCCGTTCGAGAATGTAAGCGAGCGCCACGCCATACTCACCGTGCGCGGCGGCCAGGTCGTCTTGGAAGATTTGCATTCGGCCGGCGGGACGTTCGTCAATGGCGAGGAGATACGCCGCCCCGTGGCTCTGGACGGCACGAAGGTCGTGCAGATCGGCGACAGCATGCTTCGCGTGAGCGAAGAACCGGACGAGACAGGGCGCATGGACGGCGCAGGCGCCGCCGAAGACGCCGCCGGGGATGGCGGGGACGGAGCGGCCGAGTACGAGGAGCCTTTCGAAGACGGGCAGGTCGCGCAGGACGTCGATAGCATACCGGAGCCAGCCGAAGAAGATGAAAACGCCGCCGCGGAACGCGACGAGCAGCGCGAAATCCGCCGCAGCGTCCACCGGCAGATCGTCGATGAACTTCTCAAGCGTCTCGACATGAAGCGCCTGACGCTCGACGGGGTGGATCGCGACGGCCTGGAAGAAATGGCGCGCGCGAAAATCCGCCAGATCATCTCCGAAGTCGTTGCGAAAGGGCGCCTCCCCGCGGAGATCGATCCGCAACGGCTTGAAGAGGATATCTTCAACGAGGCGATGCGCCTGGGGCCGCTCGAAGATTTGATCGCCGACGACACCGTGAGCGAAATCATGGTCAACGGCCCGGAAAAAGTCTATGTGGAGCGCGCGGGCAAGCTGATGCTCACGGACTGCCAGTTCGCCGACGACGCGAGCGTGCGAGCCGTCATAGAGCGCATCGTCGCGCCGCTCGGGCGCCGCATCGACGAATCCTCTCCGTATGTCGATGCGCGTCTGGCGGATGGCAGCCGCGTGAATGCGATCATCGAGCCGCTCTCGCTTTCCGGCCCGATCATCACGATCCGCAAATTTTCGTCGAAGGCGCTCACGACGGCCGACTTCATACGTTTCGGCACATGGACGCACAACGCCGCCGAGTTCATGCGCCTTTGCGTTCTGCTGAGGAAGAATATCATCGTCGCCGGCGGCACCGGCTCCGGCAAGACCACTCTCCTCAATCTTCTCTCCGGCTACATACCCCGCGACGAGCGCATAATCACGATAGAAGACGCCGCGGAACTCCGCCTGCGCCAGCCGCATGTGATCCGCCTTGAAGCGCGCCCCGCGAATATCGAGGGCAAGGGCGCCGTCACTATCCGCGACCTCGTGAAAAACTGCCTGCGCATGCGCCCGGACCGCATAATCGTCGGCGAATGCCGCGGCGGCGAGGCGCTCGACATGCTCCAGGCGATGAACACCGGCCACGACGGTTCGCTCACGACCGTGCATGCGAATTCCCCGCGCGATGTCGTTTCGCGTCTCGAGACGATGGTGATGATGAGCGGCATGGAACTTCCTTCGAAGGCGATCCGCGAGCAGATCGCCAGCGCCGTCGATGTGATAATCCACGAATCGAGAATGAGCGACGGCACGCGCAAGGTCGTGGCCATTTCCGAAGTCACGGGGCTGGAAGGCAGCCAGATCGTCATGCAAGACATCTTCGTGTTCAAGCAGACCGGCGTGGGCGCGAACGGCAAGATTCTCGGCGAATTCAAGCCTACGGGCGCCATGCCGACGTGGTACGACCAGCTGGCCGGGCGCGGCATCCACTGCGACGCGGCGATGTTCGATCCCGCCTCGCGCAAGGTTTGCTCCCTTAGGATGGATTGAGCCTGGGCGGCACGGAAACAGGTATTTAATCCACAGAGTCGGAACGCGAACGGGCAGGGATATGGTTTGGTTGATAATAGCATTGACTGGCGCAAGCGTCGGCCTGCTCGTCTGGGCGGTGCTTTCCGGCATAGAAATCAAGGCCGGCTGGCAGAACGGGCAAAGCCCGCTCGCGAGATGGCTCGATCAACGGCGCCGCGACAAGTTCAACCAGCAGCTTCCCGAAGCGCTCGCCACAATGAGCAACGCCTTGCGCGCCGGCTTTTCGATTTCGCAGGCTTTCGAGTCGGTCGTCGAGCAGGGCGAAGCGCCCGTCAGCGAGGAGTTCGCGATTCTCCAGCAGCAGCTGCGCCTGGGCATGTCCTTCGAAGACGCCCTCGAGTCCATGGCCGGCCGCGTCGGCTCCGACGATTTTACGCTCGTCACGACGGCCATACTCATAAGCCGCAAGACAGGCGGCAATGTCACGGAGATATTCGACAAGATTTCCGAGACGATCCGCGCGCGCATGAGAGTCGAGAGGAAAGTCCGTTCGCTTACCGCGCAGGGGCGTCTGCAGGGGATAATCGTTTCGACAATGCCCGTCTTCCTCGGCTTGGTGCTCACGCTAGTAAAGCCGAAGATGATGCTCCCGTTCCTTTTTTCGCTCACCGGCCTCTTTTCGCTTGTCGGCATGTTCGCCTTGATAACGATAGGATGGCTCATGATCCGCAAGATAATCAAGATCGACGTCTGATGCCCTATGACAATAGATGAATTGAACAGAAAATTCGGCGCTCCCGGCAGGATAGTTTTCCGCGCCGGCCATTGCGGCTACCCGGAAGTCGCCCTGGCGTGCAAGTACGGCGTCGCGGAAGTGGCTCTCCTCGGCGGCAATACGCTTTCATACCGCCCCACCGGGCAGTCGCAGGTCGTATTCCGCCCGGCGAAGCGCGATTATAACCGCGCCGATTCCGTGCATGGCGGCATCCCCGTCTGCTGGCCGTGGTTCGG
>DEWI01000170.1 GCA_002363575.1 Verrucomicrobia bacterium UBA3214
CGATGCCGCCGAGTTCGATCAAGAGACGTATGCCGCGGTCGATGAGCTTCTTGTTGGATATGGATACCCAGCTCATCCAGTTTCCCGCGACGCGGCCGGACGCGGCCATCGTGCCTGTCGAAAGGCAGTTGAAAGCGAGCTTGACCGCCAGATGCTTCCAGATTTCGAGCGGCGAATCGGCGATCGGGAACGGGAAGCGGAACTCCGCCTTCTCCGGCCAGGCGGCGGCGAGATGGTTTGCCGCGCCGATGAATTCCGGCGTTTCTCCCGGTACGCGCAGAATGACGGCGGCGGCGCGCGCGTAGCCATCTATACGCTCCGGCGCGGGCTCGTTGCCTATCATGTAGGTGACGAGATCGGAATACTTGATGAGCGGCGGATTGTCGATGAAACGCTGCGGCATGCCGAGCGAGCGCGCGTCGTCCGCCGTGAATTCGAGGCAGCGCGGATGGCGGCGCATCATCCCGCTCCAGCATTCCACGGTCGGGTGCAGCGGGTTCTTCACGAACGCCCACGACTGCGCGAGATGCTTTTCGCGATTAGAGCGGAGAGGCGGCAGCATGAACGTCGGGCTGCGTTCGGTGTTGTCGGTGAAGAGGTCGAGCATGCACTTGTCGGCGATGTAGGTGATGCGGCCGTGCGCGTCGTAAACGCTCTTCTCGAATTCTATGGCCTTGACGAGTTCGGCGCGTCCGGCCGGCGATTCCAGGCCTGCGAGGAGCTTCTCGAAGGCGAGAGTGTAGTCGCGCGCGGTCTCCTTGGCGAAGCGCGGCATCACGCGGCATAGCGCGGCTTCGAGCGCGCACGAGCTCAGCAGCTGTTCGGAGCTGGTGGCCTGCATGCGCGTGGAGCCGGCGAGCGACATGGAGCCGCAATAGAGGTCGATCACCGTGACTTTCGGGTTGTCGATGGCCTCGCGGCTGCGGACGAGATGCTCGCGCAGTATGTCGGCGGGGTTGTTGAAGACGAGGAAGCACTTCGCGCCGTGTTCCGCGGCGTACTGGAGAGTGCCCAGCACGGAGGAAGTCTCGCCGCCTTCGGTGATCGCAACGAACGTATCGCCTTCGCCGACGTCGAGGGCGGCGGCCTGGCGGCGCCCGCCTTCCGCGTAGTCCTCGAAAAACTCCACGGAGCGGATGAGCGCGAAGTCGCCGCCCGTCATGATGGACGCGGAGCGGTCGGCGAGCTTCAGCTCTTCGGGCGTAAGCTCCGCCGCGCGGCGGTGGAAGAAGTCGCGCCACATGGATTCGAGGAGGATGGAGAGGCGGCCGGTCGCGCCGCAGCCGGAGAAGATTATGCGGCCCTTCGGAGCTTGCAGCGTCTCCACCATCGACGAGACGAGCTTCTCGAATTTCTCGCCGGCGAAGACGTGGCGCATTGTTATCGGCATCTGCCTGTCGCCGCGCTGGAGGCACTGGACGCCCGCGAGCGTGGAACGCTTGAAATCTTCTTCAAGCGTCGCCGTGATCGGGTTTGACTGCTCCGAGGGCAGGAAGCCGAGGTGGAACTGTTTCTCGTTGTCTATGAAGTCGCCGCCTTCGCTTTAGCGGCCTCCGAACACTCGAACGCCCACGCGCCGAGCGCGGCGGCCAACGCCGCGAGAGCCACGGCCATCTTCATCTTTTCCAGGCTCATTCGTTTTCTCCTTGCAGTACTATTGTCGCCATGACCGGATTGTGATCTGAAGCGAAATCGTATTTCACCGTCTGCCCGGAGATCGCCGCCTTGCCGGCGTGGGCCTTGTCAACGGCGATATAGTCGATGCAGCCTTCATCGGACGGCGCGTTCTCGCGCGGCTTGAAGCCGTTGTACGTCCGCGAACGGGTGTCGGAGACGATCGTCATGAATTCGCGCAGTTTCGCGAGCGGCGCGGAATCCGGCTCGTTGTTCCAGTCGCCGGTCAGGAAGACAGGTTTGGTCTTCGCCTTTTCTTCGACGACGCCGCGCACGATCTCCACGCTCTTGAGCTGGTTTTCGAGGTTGGCGCGCAGATCGAGGTGCATCGCGCCGAACCACAGATCGGCGTATTCGCACAGGAGCAGCACGCACTTGAGGCCGCCGCGCCCGTCGCCGCGCGGCAGATCTATGCGCTCTACCGAAAGCGGCTTCTCGCGCGATACGACCGCATTGCCGTAGAAGCCGCCGCCGTAGGGCTTCGCCTTGGCGTATTCCACATGGCGAGAGGTGGCGGCGGCGATGTCCGCTCGCCGTGATGGATGTTGTATGTCGCCAGGCGCAGTGTCTTGCCGCGCATTCCCGGCGCCGCCGCATTCACGTCCGCGCAGCCCAGCTCCATCTCGCCGAGATCGAAGCGGCGCGTGGAAGCCGACTCGGTGGTTTTGAGGCGGTAGCGCCTGTAGGCGGCGGAATTCTTGAAGAAGAACGTATGCCAGGCGCCGCGCGAGAGCGCGACGTCCTTGCGCGAATCTAGCACCGTCCACTTGACGCCATCGCCGGAGCCTTCCAGCGTCCAGGTCTTCGGCCAGCCGCCGTTCCCCGCCGTCGAGTGCGCAAACAGCCTGTAGCAGTCCACTTTCACGGGCGCGCCGAAATCGTAGCCTAGCTCTATCGGCGAAGCCGCCGTCGGCGCTTTCTGGGCGCATGTAAAGGTTGCAAGGTCGTCGTCGAATATGTTTTCCGGCGGGTATTTGCTGCCGTCGGAGCCGGCGCCCTTGCCGGTCATCGCAACGCGCTCGCCGTTCGTCGTGGCGACGGCGCGCTGCGCGGCCTCCGAAGGTTTCGTCAAATCGTCGAACGCCGCATGCGCGGCGCGCATGGCGGAAAACGCGAGCGCGGCAAGCATCAGCCGCGCGGCAAGGAATCTATTGCACAGTGGTTTCATTGTCTATCATCCTCTTGTTCATCATCCTTTGCGCCGCCGAGCGTCTCGCCGGCAATCCATTGCGGCCCGATTGTCGCCGAAGGATAAATGCCGCTCGTCAAATATTCGAGAGCGGCCGCGGCGACCTGCTTTCCGGCCCACGATGGATCCATCTCCATGCGCGAAACTTCACGGCTGTAGATGTTGGAGATGCCGATATTGCCCCACGCGGCGATGCGCACGTCCTCTGGGCTGCGCAGGCCGGCGCAGGCGAGCGCCATGAGCGCTCCGGAGGCGAGATAGTCGTCGGCCATGAAATACACGGCATCCTTCTCCAGCCTCCGCTCGCGCACCAAACGCGCAAACACCTCGAAGCCGCCGCGTCTCACCGCCTCCAGCCGCCCGCGCGAGACATCTCCTTCCACGTGCAGACGCTCCACCGCTATTCCGGCGGTTTCGAGCGCTTGCGTCGTGTGGCTCATCTGGTCGGACCAATACACTTCCACCACCTTCTTCGCGCCGATGCGCTCGCACTCCGCAGCGAAGTCCGGCACGGCCATGTAGTAGTCTATGCGCGTCAAGCCGACCGCCCCCTTGGGCTTCTTGGCGACGCCGCCAAAAGCCGCGTACGGAACGCCTTTCTTCGCCAGATGAGCAAACGTCACCGGCCGGTTGTAAACGGCGATGACCAGATCCGCCGAACGCGACAGCACCGCGTCCAGATGCGCGAAATCCTCGCCGCCCCTCTCTGCAGTCTTTACGCACACCTGCGAGAAGAGGTAGCCCGCGTCTATCATCGCGTCGCGCACGCTTCCCGCGACGATCGTCTGCAAATAGTTGTCGTCGCCTTCCGGCTGCACCAGCACGACATGGCCGCGCCATTGGCGCTCCGCGCGGTTTCGCACGATCGTGCCGATGCGCGGCCGCGCCACCACGAACCCTTCCTCGCCAAGCTGCTTGAACGCCGCCTTCGTGACGATTTCGCTCACTCCGAGCGCAGGCGCCAGCTCGCGGTACGACGGCAAAATGTCGCCGGCCAGGTAGTAGCCGTCGATAATCGCCGTGCGAAGGCCATCGACGAGCTGCCGCGCCAACGACCTCCCATCGCTCCTGTCCAGCGAAAACGGTATCTCTTTGCCCGTCATCCTCTCTCGTTTCCCTTTGCCTCGCCTTGTTTTCAGATAACGCTCTGCTTGCGCCACGATATGGCATTCCCCTGTAGCGTCGCATATTATACCCAATATCCCCAATCGTGTCAATGGCCCGCCCCGGCACCCTTTATCGGTGTCGCGTGGATTTCAAAAGCGGAATTTTTGTGGAGAGCAAAATCAGACGCCATACCATCCGCGCAAAA
>DEWI01000086.1:0-1116 GCA_002363575.1 Verrucomicrobia bacterium UBA3214
GCTATATATGTGCCGCCCCATTCGGGGCTTTTCGCTACACCACCACTCGTTTGCAAAAGCCCCGGCTATATATGTGCCGCCCCGACGGAGCTTTTTGCGGACGCACGGCGCAACGGGAGGGACGCGCTCCTGCGCGACCGGCGGACGCCCCGACGAAAATGCACTTTCGCGGCGATAAGTATCGCCGCGCGGGGAGATAGCTATCGGCGCGCGACGCGATAACTATCATCGCGCGAGGCGATAGCTATCGCGACGCGAAGCGGAAACTACCGGCGCGGCGGGCGGAAGTTTCCGGTTTGCGAGGCGATAGCTATCTCAAAAAAAAATTTATCAAAGCCGCCCTCTCGCGCGTTCAAGGGGATCAATATAAGTATCACGAAGGCGGAGCGGTTCCGCCGGAAAGGGGTTGCAAAATGGGAAAAGAAATCACATTCACGGCGGCGCGCGCGCCATCGAAGATGGGCGGCAAGGATGGGGTGTGCCATTCGTGCGTCAATCATCTCGATATTCTATCCGAGGACGACATAGCGCGCGACATGGCCGAAGAAATGCGTATCGATCCTGCCATGGCGAGATACTACGCGATCGCCGTGACGACGTACATCTCCCGCGCGCTCGCGCGCGGCTGCAAACTCAATTTTCGCGAGTTCTCGCTTTTCCTCTCGATACGCGGCAAGGTGGACGGCGCGAATGGCGAGTTCACGCCGGGCAGGAACAAGGTCTGCGTAAACATCGCGCCCGGCAGGAATCTGAGAGCCGCGCTCGCGGCATTGCGCCCGAAGAACGCGGCGCGCGCCGAGGGCGTCGAACAGCCGCGCATCAACGATATTCTCGATACCTCCACGAGAGAGCACGGCAGCATCACGCCAGGCGAGAAAATCTATATCGCCGGCGCGGGCCTCGAAACCGATACACGCAGCGAGGACGAAGGCATCTGGCTTTCCGACGGCGAGAAGCGCGTGCATCGCGGCAGGATAACCGCATCCACCGCCACTACGCTGGACGCCGTCTTCGACGCGCCCGTCGCGCCCGGCGCGTGGACGCTGACGCTGGCGACGCGCAGCGCGCAAGCCGCGCGCATCGCGCCTTTCATCGTCACGCGAAAGATACGAGTGG
>DEWI01000086.1:1206-12190 GCA_002363575.1 Verrucomicrobia bacterium UBA3214
GGCGCGCTAGCTTCTGCGCGGCTCCGGCTCTTCCTCGAGGACGATGGCGGCGCTCCTGCCGCCGCTGGACGCATCGCCGATCGATTCGGTGGGGTCGAAATTGTCGCCGGTGACGACGGCGCGGCGCGGCGCCGCGGCGTCGCCGACGAGCCAGGGCCGCGGCTCCGCGAGCAGATACGCGCTGGACGAGAGATTGGAGAGCGCTTCAAGCGGACGCTCGGGCATGATTTGCGGGGGCAGCACGCGGCGATACAGCGCAAGCGCGGTCTTCACGACGCCTGCGGCCATCGCCGCCTTGAAAGTGTGGCCGATATTGCCCTTGATGGAGCCTATGCCGACGAGCGGGCCGCCCGCGCGATGCTCTCCCCAGATTTTCTGTATGGCGGCGACTTCGCGCGCCTCCTGCTCGGGGACTCCGGAGCCGTCGGCCTCGACAAGCCCCACCGTGCGCGGCTCTATGCCCGTCCTCTGGAGGGCCTGGGCGATCATGCGCGAGCCGTCGCCTTCTGGATTGTGGCCGATCGAAATCGCGCGCACCAGCGCGTAGATTCTGTCATGGTCGCGCAAGGCGTCCTCGCGGCGCTTGAGCACGAAGAACGCGCCGCCTTCGCCTGGTATGGTGCCGTCGGCATCCTGCGAAAACGGCTCCAGCACGGGGCGGGAAGAAAAGCGCGTTATGCCCGAAAGCCCTTCCAGGTACGAGCGGCCGATCGGCGAAGTGACGGCGCCGGCTAGCGAGACGTCGGCATCGCCCGTGCGAAGGTCGCGCACGGCCTCGAGAAGCGCGGCGGCGAGCGAGAGATTGCCGGCGTCTAGAATCGTGGCGGCGCCGGCGAACGCGCATTCGCGCGCGATCCACGAGACGAAGCGGAAGCCGGAGCCGAGCAGGAACGAGGCGGCGTTCGGCGTCGGCAGCGATTCGACGAGGCGCGCCTTGACTTCGTCGAGCGCGCTTTCCGGGGCGTTCGGCAGGAAGCGGCGCAGGATGTCGAGCGTCTGGTCGAGGAACGCGGTATGCTGGAGCCAGTTCACCGTCGAAGCATTGAAAGGCGGCGCGTAGCCCAGGCGCACCGTGCCGCGGATAAGCTCGCGCGAATGCGCGCGCATGGATGCGTCGCCAAGGGCGTCGAAGGCGAGCTGCGTGGCAAAATACAAGTCCTGGTTCTCGCCGGCGTTTATCTGGCGCGGGAAATTCTGCATCGCCTGCACGCAGCTGAAGAGATCGCCTAGCTGCCCTATCCGCGTGGGGTAGGGGCGGTCGAAAAGGCTGCGCGCGCCATGCGGCCTTTCGACATCCGGGCCGGGCACGGAAAGCATGCACTTGCCGCATGTGACGGCTTCCCAGAGCGCCGGCGGATTCGCGCAGCCCGCGAAACGGCAACTCATCCCGACTATGGCTATCGACGAATCCATTGGCTTGACACTTTGCAGGCGCCGGCGCGGCGTGGCGTTTCAGGAAGAGCCGAATCTTGGATGGTTGTCCGGGGTGGATTCGAACCACCTCGAAGGGTATCAAAAACCCCTATGCTGCCATTACATCACCGGACAGAAGAATGGACGCACCAAGCCTTCCAGCCCTTAGCCTCCATGAGCGCACATATTTCGCGTCCTTGCGCAACACCCTGGACGAGCCCGAAAACGGTCGAACCGCTTCCCGACATGGCCGGATTCTCCACACCGGCCCTTCTCAGCTCTTCCATCACCTTGCAGATTTCCGGATGGAGCGCGCACGCAGCCAATGCTAGGTCATTGACGCATGCCGCGGCGATCCTTCCAATCTCGCGGCTTTGCAGAGCCGAGTGCATATTATACACTATTCCCGCGTCCTCATGGACGGGTGAAGTGCATTTTGCAAAAACTTCCTTCGTCGAGCTGAAGACTCCGGGATTGACGATAACAAGCGGAAAATCCGCATATTCGCCAAAATCCCGGACGATTTCGCCGCGGCCTTGCATAAGTACGCAGCCGCCGTGGACGAGCGAAGGGACGTCGCTACCAACTTCCGTGGCGACCTCGCAAAGGGCCGCGCGCGGCAAATCCAGCTCCCAAAGTTCGTTGAGCGCGCGCAAAACGGCGGCGGCGTCGGCGCTGCCGCCGCCCAACCCGCCGCCCGGCGGGATGCGCTTGACGACGGAAATGCGCGCGCCGCGGCGCGGCGCGGGAGCGCGGCGCGCGAGGGCCTTTGCGGCCTTGACGCAGAGATCGTCGGGATACGGAGAATCGGAGGAAATGACGCCGTCATCCGTCGCCGACACTTCGAGAGTATCGGCGAGGGAGATGGGCATTACGACCGACCGCAGCTCGTGGTAGCCGTCCGGCCGCGTCCCGAGAACCTCGAGAGTGAGGTTGATCTTGGCGTTGGCCTCGAGAGTCATCGCAGGCGCATTCAGTCGTTGTCGCCAGCGTCGTCCAGCTCCACGGCGCCGACGCCGGAAAACGCCATCGCCGCGCTGCAAAACGCGGAAATGCCGCGGATTTCCTGCGCACTGACGCGAATGAGGCAGTTGATCGCGTCGCCATTGCGCGTGATTACGCTGGCGATCGCTGCGCCGTCGTCCGAAGGGAGCGAGTCGAGCGCGGCTTTCGCGGCGGCCTGCGAAGCGCCGGGCGCGACGGTTTTCGCGAGCGCGCGCGCGGTCGTCTTCGCCGCGGAATAGAGTCTTATGACACTGCGCTGCGAAGCGCCGGCGGGGGCTTTGCCGCCCAGGATTTTCGCGTAGAGCGCGGCAATGCCGCCCTTCGCGGAGACGCCTGGGACGGAAACCACGAGGGAGCCGGCGGGCGAGAGGGTGTTCAAAGCGTTCTTCTGGTACTCGCGGAAGATGGACTCGTTTTTCTTGATGAAGTCTTCCGGGGAGAGCTTATCTACGGCCGCCTTCCCCTCGCCGTTGAAATACGCGATGGCGCCGGGGATGTCGAGAGTGATCTTGGCATCGCCGCCTTTGACGGCGCTCGAGTACCAATCCGTCTTGCAGCCGCCGTTCTTGAAGTACGCCACGTAGGCGTCGAGAAGCTTCACGACGCTCGCGCAATCGAACCCCGAACACTTGCCCGTCTCGACGGCGAATACGGCATTCTCCGAAGTGGAAACGAAAGGCTTGCCTGCGACTGGGAACTTGTAGAAGTCGAACTTCGAGCCGGCTTTGAGTTTCAGGACGTAGCGCAAATCCAGCCCGGCATCGCCGAGACGCAAAGCCGTCTTGCAGCTTTCGAGACACTTGAAGAAATCAAGCT
The DNA here is from genome assembly GCA_002363575.1 of Verrucomicrobia bacterium UBA3214. GTDB lineage: Bacteria > Verrucomicrobiota > Kiritimatiellia > RFP12 > UBA1067 > UBA1067. The sequence goes on from DEWI01000086.1 coordinate 4,441, forward strand.
GGCGAGAGAAAAGCTCTTTCGACGAATCGTCCTCCGGAAGAGCCTTTATATTTTCGGCGCATTGCGCGGCGATGGCATCAATCACCGGCTTTTCGAAAGCGAAGCGCAGGGCGTCGCCTTCGAGCGCCGGAGCGTTCTCGCCCAGCACCTTCTTCGCGGCGGCGATATTGAAGCCGAGCGCCGCCTTCTTGCCGTCCTCGGAATAGACGAGGAAGAAGCCGCCGAGATCGAATGCGCCGTCCTTCTCCGCGAATTCCGGATTCGCGGCAGCGAACTCCTGTTTGGTTTTCGCAGGCGCGTAGAGCAGCGCGGCGTCCGGGCCGGAGGAGAAATAATTCGCGAGCCCGTCTTTGCCCTTGAGAAGCGCGGGATCGGCGTAGAAGACCGCCTTAAGCCCGACATCGTCGCGCACGCCGCCGACGGTCTCGAGCATCGGATTGCCGGCGAGGGACATCGCGGCCATCGAGCCGAACATCGGGTAGCCGGCGAGTTCTCCCGCCTTTGCGGCCGTCTTGACGAGCGACGATATGTCTGCCGCCTCGATGGACATTATCTTCTCCTGGGCGGCTGTGGCGGCCAGGGAGAACGCGAAAGCCGCAAGCGCGGCGGACATGCATCTTTTCATCTTCTTTGCTCCTTGGTGGGTCGGGTGTCTTGTATGCGGCGGCATGAATGCCGCGCCGCGCGAAAGCGTTCTGCGGGCTTCTCAGGCGTTTTCGCGGCAGTCGCGCACGGCGGCGGCGACATTGGCGAAAAGTTTTTCCAGTTTTGCCAGAGGGATTGTGGAGAATGCAAGGCGTATCAGCCCTGAGAGGCGGATCGTGCCGGTCGAATACCCCTCGATGAGCCGCTTGCGCACCGCCTCGGCATCTACGCCGATCGGCTTTACGCACATGAAGTAGCCGGAATTGAACGGCATGGTCTCGAAATATTCCGCGTACTCCGGGTGCGCGGCGAGAATGCGGCGGATTTCCCGGTAGCGGCGCTCCAGCACGGCGTACTTCTCTTTCTTCTGCGCCGCGTAGCCGGGATCGGCGTAGGCGTCGAGGGAAAGGTGCTGGCCTACGGACGTCACATTGGAAATGCCGCTGCGCACATTGCCGGCGGCTTTCGCCTCGAGAGCGCCGAGCTGCTCCGGTGTCGCGCCCTTGAAAGCGAAAGTGATGAAGCCTACGCGCAGCCCCCAGACGTAGTCCTCCTTCGTGGTGCCGTCGAGCTTGACGGCCAGCACGTTCTCGTGGAGCGTCGCGAACTCCGCGAAGAGCGATTCGGCGTGCACGCCAGGCTCGTAAACCAGCCCGAAGTACGCGTCGTCGAGGATGGCGACGATGCGCTTGCCCGCCTGCGCGGCGTCGCGCACGGCCTGCACGATGCGCGCGGCGTCTTCGAGCGTCGCGGTGTAGCCGGTGGGGTTGTTGGGGAAGTTGAGGACGAGGAGCTTCTTTTCACCTTCCTCCATGAGCGCGGCGCGCAAGGCGTCCGCATCGAACTTCCCGTCGCGGAAAGTGTTGAAGTGGCGCATGCGGCAGCCGGCGACGTCGCCGAAAATCAGCTCGTAGTTGTCCCAGAAGAGATCCGGGGTGACGAGCACGTCGTCCTTGTCCGCGAAAAGCTCCGCCGCGATGCGCAGGCCGTGCGTGAGCGCGTTGGTGACCACCGGGTTGGAGCAGAGGATGCCGCGCATCGACGGATTCTTCTCCAGTTCCATGCTCTTCCACTTTTCGCGCAGAGCGGGAAGCCCGAAGCTGCCAGCGTAGAGGAAGATTCTCTTGTCGGTGTTGATCTCGCGGCGGAAGCAATCCATCACCAGCGGCGAGCCGTCCTCTTCGAAGGCCATGCCGATTGTGGCGTTGATCGCGCATTTCTTCGCCTCCGCGCCCTGCCCGAGAATTCCGCCGTAGGGGAAGTACATTCTCCTGCCGACGGGAGAAAGGAACGCCGCAGCGTCCCCCAGCCTGCCATTCAACTCTTCTGCCAACGCATTCATGATACCAGCATCCTCCAGGCGCTGTGGACTACGCTTCGCCGCCAAGACCAAGACACTCCAAGACCGCCGCCACAGCGTCGCCGGGCGCTACGACGCGAGTCTTCGATTTATCTTCGCAGCGGCGCTTGATTTCGACGCCGCCCGCCGCCAGGCCCTTCGCGCCGACGACGACGCGCACGGGGAAGCCGATGAGATCGGCGTCTTTGAACTTCACGCCCGGGCGCTCTTCGCGGTCGTCAACGATGGTATCTACGCCGCGCGCCTCCAACGCGCTTTCGAGCGTCTCAGCGATTTTCGCGACTTCCGCGACTCCGGGATCGAGAAGCTCGATCACGACGCGGTATGGCGCCACGGCGTCCGGCCAGAGTATGCCGTCCTTGTCGTGGCTCTGCTCGATGATCGCCTGGAGCGTGCGGCTTACGCCGATCCCGTAGCAGCCCATGATCATGAGCTTTTCTTCGAGATTGTCGTTCTTGTAAACCGCGTTGAAGGCCTTGGAATACTTGACGCCGAGCTTGAAGACCTGGCCGACTTCGATGCCGCGCTTGATTTCCAGCGCGGCCGCGCAATGCGGGCAGGCGTCGCCGGCTTTCACGATCGTCAAATCCGCGTAATCGGCTCCGGCGATCGCGGTATCGCGCGCGAGGCTGACGTTGCGGAGATGGAAGCCATCCTTGTTCGCGCCGACGACGCGGCCTTCCGCGCCCTTCAAAGACACGTCCGCGACAATGCGCATGGCGGCGTCCGCCGGCTTTACGGGGCCGACGAAGCCGGCGTTCGCGCCCGTTGCGGCCAGCACTGCGGAATTGTCGGCGAGCGCCAGCTCCTTCGCGCCGAGGAAGCGCTTGAGCTTGACCTCGTTCACGTCCCTGTCGCCCGGCACGCAGACCATGACGCACTTGCCGTCCACCGCGTACACGAGAGATTTGACGAACGCATCTTCGCCAAGGCCCATGAACCCGGAGACTTCGGCGATCGTGCGCGCTCCCGGCGTCGCCACTTCTTCCGGCAGCGCCGCGCAGGGTGCGGAGGAGACGACGGAGGTGGCGCGCTCGGCGCGCTCGAGATTCGCGGCGTAGCCGCACTTCGCGCACCACGCGATGCCGTCTTCGCCGGCGTCTGCGAGGACGTGGAATTCATGCGTCGTGCTGTCGCCCATGTCGCCGCCGTCGGCCTGCACGGGGACGGCCTTCAAGCCGCAGCGCGCGAACACCTTTTCATATGCGTGGTACATCGTCCAGTAGGACTTGTCGGCGCCGTCCGCATCGACGTCGAAAGAATACGCGTCCTTCATCAGGAACTCTTTCGAACGCATCAGGCCGAAGCGCGGCCGCGTCTCGTCGCGGAATTTCCACTGTATCTGGTAGATCGTCAAAGGAAGCTGGCGGTACGAGCTTACCACGCCCTTTGCGAGAAACGAGAACACTTCCTCGGCGGTCGGACCCAGGGCGTACTCGTGCTCGGCGCGATCGCGCAGGCGGAACATGTTCGCGCCCATCGCGTCCCAGCGCCCGGTGGTCTTCCAAAGCTCGGCCGGCTGGAGAATCGGCGCGACGATCTCCAGCGCGCCCGCCGCGGCCATCTCTTCGCGCACGATCGCCTGGATTTTCGCGAGCACGCGCATGCCCAGCGGCATGTATGCATACAGCCCGCCGGCGACCTTGCGAACAAGTCCGGCGCGCACCAAAAGCTTGTGAGACTCGATCTCGGCATCCGCCGGCGTTTCGCGCAGCGTCTGAATCAATGTCCTCGTCCATTTCATAGCGCGGAATATTATACCATATTTCGCGCTCGTGCGGCACCGCGACAGGCGCGCCGCTGAAATCGAACAAATCCGGCGCGAACTGGAACGTCCGCGTAAACCACAGAAAAAACTCTTTGACCGCCTTGCCCGTGGCACTCATTGTGCCATATTACGGATTCTACGTCTTCTGGATGGTCGGACTGGCGGGGATCGGACCCGCGACCCCAACATTAAAAGTGTCGTGCTCTACCAACTGAGCTACAGTCCGCCGGGGAAACGGGGGATATTATACCATATCTCGCCGCGCGAAATCAAGCGCACCCCGGCGAATTTAGCGAGGCGCTGACTTGCCCAACTCATTGCCCATAGAGTATGGGCAATGAGTTGGGCAATGGCAGGATACAGGTGTGAGGGCATTTACTCTTGCAGACGAGAGCTGATGATTTGTCAATGTATATGTCATATCCTCTCCCCTAGCGGCCCGGTGAAGTGCCGGAGTTCGCGGCATACGCCATCGCGGACGGCATCAAACGCGCTTTCACGCGCTTCGAGAAGTTGATGTGCAAGGCTACAGACGCCATCGCCCCCCGGCGATTCAGATTCGGCCGAGCTTCGTCAAACTCTTCGACACCGATGACGGATAGCCGTTTCTGATGCAAAACGCCGAACACCTCATCTCGAAACACACTTCAAACTTTATCCATGCGAGTACGGCGCATTTCCACGCTCGAAACACGGGTAAACTCAAGAGGCAAGTGCGCTTAAACTTGCCAGGACAGGTACCCATTGGTGCCTGACTGCAGCTCCCGGCAATGACGCAAGGCCACCGCATCATACAACAAGCCGCCCGTGCGCAGAATGTCCTTCACTGTGAAAGCCAGGCCTTGATCTGCGGCGTAAACGTCAGTTTGTTAACCAAAACCGCGCCGAAGCCGTATCCTTCGATTGTTACGCCTGTTATCTTCGCCTTGTACTTCTTCAGCCGCCCATTTTCAATAGAATAGATGTTGAACGACCCTTTCCAGGTCCCGGTTTTCGGCGTGTATGTGATTTTCAATCCCGATGGATTCGCCTCTCCGCCTTTGGAGACCGCTACGACGCCTTTCTTTACCGAGACTCTGCCGGCTTTGGACGCAACCTTGAGTTTCTCGCCGGTCGATTGCACCGCCATGTTCTGCGGGAGATATTGCAGCATGATGGTATTCTGTCCGTCTATGCTACCGTTAGGGCTTGGATTCAGCCAGAATGTCATGGTGCCTTCAGGCAAAGACGATATGTTTGCGGGCAGAGCCTTCCATCCGTTCGACAATGTGCATATGAAGCCATCCTCGTAGAGTTTCATATTCATCAGGCCGATATCTTTTACCGTGATGTCAATGTAAGTGCGACCGTCGGAAAGAACTTGCGGCTTGTTCCCTTTGATGGCGTGCTTCTTGCCGTCAAGCGTCGTCAGCGTCCCGCCGATCTTGAACACCCCTTTCCTGTTGGCCTTCCCGATTCTCAACGAGATTACTCCGGCTACTTCGCTTCCGTTGAACACCCCGCCGGTCAGAACTCGCGCTTTGTCGGCGGTGTAGTATCCGGAATATGCAACCGCATCGAGCGACGCAATGCCGGGTGTTGGATTTACGACAAATGAAATGGTATAAACGTTGTTGCTCTCGTCGATCTCCTCTATAGAATTTTCCGGGTCTAGCGTCAGCGTAAAGGTATGTCTGCCCGGCTCGATTTTAGCAAGAGTCGCGCCGCTCAAATATGAGCTTGCAGTCTCGCCGCCAATCAAAGTGTAATTGACATGACGCGAATCGGTAATGAACTCTTTGCCATCAAGATCGATGCGAAGTTTAAAACCCGTGACTGCAACTGCGGACGCCGCGTTGCGGTATGAATAGCGCAGATACATAGGGTCGCCATATGCATATTCCGTCACGGACGTATTTCCGGAAGCAGAGCCTGTTATGAAAACCGTGGCCGGCAAACCCGATTTGGCTGCAAACGCCAGATCGACATTTGATGTGTTCGCCGGCACGACGGTGAATGGGAATGTATAGGTATTGTTGGAATGATTCTGTTCCGCCAGAGATTGGGTCGCATTCAGCACGCACGTCACATTGTATGTTCCGGGAGGCAGCCGCTGCAATGCATCTGGCATCCAGCTGTCGCCGGACCATCCCCATTTCCCGTATTCGAGGACGGAACGCGACCATGTGCTCTGAAACGTCGCGCCGTTGGACAATGTAAAGCGATGGATGAAATTGCTCACGTTCAGGTGGTTTCCGGTATTCTTGAAAGCGTATCTAAGGTAAACGGGGGATCCTTCGACAAACGTTGGAACAGGCTTCTCGTCGTATTTCGCGGTAGTGACAAATACCGGCTGACTCCAGCCATCGGGAATGTAATAAGTCAGGTCTGGAAGCGAAGCATCCACACCGCTACTGTTGCCATTGCCGCTACCGTTGCCACCATTCCAATTGCCGCTTTCCGGCAACCAGAAATAGAGTTTCCCTTCATTGTCGGTGTAAAGGGACTGCGTACCGTAGTAGGCGGGGAGAGATCGGTTCCAGCCGCTACTCGCCTTTGAAAACGCTCCTGCACCGAATACGGTGTCTTCAAACATGGCAAGGCTCTGCCCATTTGCATTTACCGGCGTCGTGTCGAAAACGCCTTTCAAACTGCCGCCGAGTATCTTTACTCCGCTTTTAATGTGAATGCCGCTTCCCGACGCATCAAGAATCACCGTGCCGTCCGTCATAACGAATTTCACATCATCAGAACCAAAAATCCCGTATTTTGCATCTCCAGACGGATTTTTCAAGCCGTTTGATTTGATGAAATCAAGCAGGGTGGTCCCAAGAAAAGTTTCTAACCCCACTTGGGGATTCACCACTTCTTCGAGGCTGATGCTGTTGTAGGCTGCGCCAAGGCCGTAGTAATCGTTCCAAAGGCTGTTCAACAAAAATTCCGACTTCACATCCATCGACCGCCTGTTCCTCAACAAACCCGACTTCATCGTCATAGTCGCATCGCTGCCGCTTGCCGGCTGGATGTATGCAACGATTCCTCCCGGGGCGCAACATTCGATTTCAGCCCCATCGATTTCAAGCGACCTATTCGCAAGCAAGGCAGCCTGCATTGTCGAGCCATCGGTCGCCAACCTGTAGAATCCGTCGCCAAAGAAGCAGTTTTTCCCGCCGATGCACGGAGATTGCGATGTCAATGCACATGCAACCGAATTGTCCAGCGAAAAACTGTTGCCGGAATTGACGGCGAATCCAATCTTCGCGGCAAATGCGCCGAACATATAATCGCCCTCGAAATCGCCGCATTGAATGCAATGACCAGACACCGACAAGATGGAAACGATGGAGCCTTTTACACTTACCGCATCCGCCGTGTAGATCCCGCGTCCGCCCGTCAGCTCGACGCTCGCGCCTACGATATCCACATCCCCGCCGTTATCGATGTGTATTCCGTCGTATCCTGTCGTATGTATTGAAAGCGATGTCCCGAATCCTACCGTCAAGCTGCCGCCGAACCAACCGTCAAGTCCTATGTTTATGCCAGCCGGATCGCCTCCATCAAGGATCGGGCCGTCGGACCGTCTGCATAGATTATTGATCGTCAAACTTCCCACTCCGTAAATCAAAAGATTGCCGTAAATGTTCATTCCATACGCCGCGGCTCCATAGTATCCGCCTGACGGTGAGAGTTGCGTAGTGTATGACGTTATCGCAATCGAATTGGCCGAGCCTTCAGCAAGTTCGACGGCCAAATCGCCGTCCGCCTGTATGCCCCTGCCGCCTATGGCAGCACCATACAAAGCAAGCGTCCAGCCAACCGGAGAACGAGAAAGCTTGGCATTTGTTTTTTGGAAATAATAGACATTACCTGTCAGATCGGAAATCTTGACTTGTTCTTCTCCGACTACAAGATATGCCAATTCCTTCTTCTCCTTCAACCCTGCGTACCAGTCGGACTGCGTGCCGGCGGATGCGCTTTCAAACCTAGACGGCTGGCGG
>DEWI01000086.1:12294-20999 GCA_002363575.1 Verrucomicrobia bacterium UBA3214
ATTCCTTTCACCCGATTCGCGTCTCCATGAGCGACATTGATCGTTGAAAGTTTGCCGCACCCTAGGAAGGCGTAGCGCCCGATTTGGACGACACTTGACGGTATAGTCACCGAAGTCAGTCCGCTGCAATTTTCAAAGGCACACTCCCCGATGCTCGTCACGGTCGAAGGAATCACAGCCTTCGTTTTCATCCATGTGCAATTTTGAAAAGCGCAATTGCCTATTCGCACTACGGGACACCCGCCGAGAACAGAAGGAATGCTTATCGAGGTCTCGGCTGTTTCAGCGGGAATCGTTTGGCTTGAGGATGAGGCTGAAGGAAGCAAATCCGCGCCGGATACTGCCGCGGAAGCAATAACAACACCCTTCACGCCGTGAGACCCCCGCGTTATCTCTGCTTCGCCATTGCTTATTGCATAAGACCAGCAGAAGCCATCGACCCATTCCTCGCCCGCCAACGCCAGCATCGGCATTGAAATAAGTGCTATAACCATCTTCATTATTTTCATCATCGTCTTTTACCTCCTTGTTTCTTCATATTGCATCTCGAAAACTTCCCTGCAGATTTCAAATACGCTTATGAACACCTCTTACGATCGACAAGCAGACACGGCATAAACCTCGCATACCGTTTTTCTCGATCTGTATGTCTGGTTCCTTTTAGCTTTGTTGTCTCAATTCGATCCCGGTACCCGCCGGAATCGAAAATGCTTCATCCTGCGGCGCAGCCTTACTAATCATCGTCTGGATTCCCTCCCACACGATTTTGCCGGTGGGAAAGTCGTGGAGGGCGAGATAGAGCTTGAAGGTATTGTAGCCGCCGACATCCTCGAAATGGCGGAAATCGCCGAGAAGGAGAAAATCGGGCGAATCATGCAGTCCGAGCGACTGGACGAGCGCACCGTTCTCCATGCCGCCGTTCGCGCCAGAAAGAATGCGGGAGGCGATTGCGCCGCTCGCTTCGTCGTCCTTTGCTTCGACGAGCGTAGATTCAAGAAGCGCAATGCGAATACGGTCGCGGGCGGCGTCGAGCCGTCCTTGGATGCGCTGGGTGGTCATGTTGGCGATGTTGCCGCACACGACAACTGGAAACGCACCGTTCTTGCGCGTTTTCGCCGCTTCGTAGTTGCGCATGAAAAGCGGAGACGAAAGCATCTTGCGGGCGAGTTCCGCAGCCGACGTGTCGAGGTCATATACGGTCGGCGACTGCGGGCGACCGGCGATTGGCGTTCCTTCAGCAACATAAACCGTGCGGCATCCAGCGCACGCCGACAGCACAATTGCAGCGACAAATGCAGCCCTCACGCAAACTATCGTAGATTGGTTCATGATTGTTCTCATTTTCTTGTTCTCCTTGAAATTTCAAAGACCTGAAAGCCCTGTGCCTATGCCAGAGAGGATTCCTGCGGCGGCTGTGCCGAACTGATCGCTCGTGCATCCCGCGCAGAAAAGCGCAAATACGGCAAGAACAACTGCCATCTTCCATATCTGTTTCATCGCCATTTTATCTCCTTTTCATATAAAACGCTTCTAAAGCATTTTGTTGTCGTGCCGACAATGGAATGTCCTCAAAGCGCCCTATTCCTCTCGTCTCGACATCGTTTTGCAGCTTATCTACTTCATTACATAGAGATTCGTATTTCAAGAAAATAGACTTAAAAATAGACTCCGCAGCCATCTCACGTTCAGGCACTGACGTATATGCCTCATTGATTTTCGAGACGATATCAGCAAACACATCCCGCAATTTTGCAGCATTATCGTTCAGTAACGGAATATAGCTCTTTGCACTTTCCTTGCCCTTCGCCAACATTTCCTTCAGCAACGCAATCCGCTCATTGATCAAATCTTTTATCAATGATTCAAACTTCCCTGTGTCAATGTATTGCAACTTATCAGTTTCAATCTGATTGCCTTCAAAGATAGCTCCGCTCTTGTTCCTGGCGATGACCATCTTCAACTCTTCGAATTTATCGGGATCGTAAACTGATTCATCTGTAATTCCAAATTGCTCGCCCCCATAATAAGAACCTTCCTTTGACGTGTTACGCCTTTGGGGAGTGCGGCGCTCTTGATGAACGTTGCGCCGTGGCTTTACCTCGGTGATTTTTTCCGCATTTCGATGTTTTAGATGTTCCAGTTCCGGGAATAGCGGCTGTTCTTTCAAATGATCGAGTTCAGGGAACAACGAAGGTTCTGGCTGGACAGGTGGAGCCGTCCTCGTGATGTCGCCCTGAATGTTTTTTGCCGCATCATGGGCTTCTTTGCATTTTGCCGCGAAATCCTTGTCCTTCCAGAGTTCGTTGCGAACTCTGTTCAAATCTCTCGCCGAAATCACCTTTTTGCTGAACGGCGGTATCGCGTCATGCGCCAAATCTTTGAACACTATCGGCTTGTCGTCTGGCATCTGCATGAAATGGCGATTCCCGACAATTGCATCCAAATTATCCGCTTTCCACACTTTCGACTTGCTGAAGCGCCACTGTTCAATGACATATAACGCCACTGAGTCTTTTCTGCCCCATTCACCTAGATGCCATGTTCCTTCGGGATTGCTAAAGAGATTTTTCTTGTAGGCGTCGATTTTCAACATCTCCTTCAAGCCGTCTACGCCAAGCGTTCCGCCTACTTCGTCCACGGGAATCTTGACGACAACAGCAGCAACGCTTCTCAGGTCCTTCCCCCAAACGGCGAACGATTCTACGTCTTGCTTGCTGATTGATTTTCCGTCTTTACTCAAGAAATGTATGCCGTCCGGCAAACTTTCTTCACAACCCAGCCTTTCCACTTTTTGATCCAGCTCTCCAGAGCTGCTATCGCTCGTTGTCTGCGAGTAAACCCCATGTGTTTTCACTCCTCCACCATAAGTCGTGCCGGAATAGACGTTGCAGCAACAAACGAATGATGTCGCAGCAAGCATTCGTGCGAGAAGGGTGCTTCTGCCGTCAATCACAATTCCCTCGCTTTCTCCATGAGCTGGTCGACTGTCGGGGAGCGGGGAGCGACTGTTTCCGCGCCGCCGGGAGGGCTGAGTTTCAAGTCTTTGACTTCGCCTTTGTCGATCTTCACGCCGCTGTTCTTCCAATACTGCGCCGTGCCGTCGGCGAGCGTGCGGCGCACATAGTCGTCCGTTTCGCCGGTCTTGCGGATGCGGTCGATCGTCTCTGCAAACAGCGCCTCGCTCTTGAAGCGCTCGCGCCCCGTCGAATCGAGCAGAAGCACGACGTTGTACGTCTGCCCGTCCGTGAAATACGCCATTGTCGAGTACGGCACGCAGAATGGATATTCCACTACGAGATTGTGTACGCCCTTCGGCACGGGCACCATTGCGGGGATCGTCCCCATTGCGACGCCATCCACCTTCACGTCCGCGCCCTGGATGTTGCATGTGAAGTTCACGTTTACGACATCCGCCGGCTTTGGATTCCAATCAATCCCGGCAGCTTTTTTTATGAATCCGGCGGCGCACTTCACAGCCGCCTCGTGGAGAAGCCGCTCATATAGTTCGTTCGTGTCGTCTTCGACCTGCGCAGAGGTGACATTGCGAAACACGTCGACAGTCTCCTCGCCGCAGAGGGTCGCGCCTGTCGCCGCATCGGCAAGAGCAATCGCAACCTGCGCCTTGAAGCGATATGCGCCGGGCTTGCCTTCGATACGGATAGTCGTGCTGCTCATATCCTGAACGGACGCGGTAATGACACCGTCCGCCCCGAGCATCTGCGCAAGGCTCTTTGCCGACGCTTCGGGCATCGCCTCGCCGTTGACTGTCCTATTCTGTCGCACTCCAATGACATTTTCCGGATTGACAATAGTCCAACCATTGCCCGCAAGTTGCGCGACAAGCGTATCCGCCAACGCGGACATCGGCAGATTCGGCGTGCGGACACTATGATTCTGGACTACGAGCGCCACCCTGCGCGGATCGGCGAGAGCCGCAAGCGCAGCAAGAACTCCTGCAAACAAAACAAATAGCCGTTTCATTTCCCCGATCCTCCGTTGCCAGTTATTGTCTCTATTCCCTCCCATGCGATCTTTCCGGTCCGAAGGCTGTGCATGGTCACCCTGAATTTATAGTACCCTGTGCCGTCAAGATCGGCAAAGTGCGCCAGATTGCCGACGACAAAGAAATCAGGAGAACCGTGCTGCTTTAGTTCTTCCATCAAATCTCCGTTTTCCGTCGCGCTGTTGCCGCTCGCGACAATCCTCTTTGCAAGGCTGACGAGAATCGCATCGTCCTTCACGTCGAAAAGCTTCGAATCGAAGAGCTTTTTCCTGAATCTTTCGCCTGCCGCCTTAAGCCCGGCGTCGAATTCAGGACGTCCGGATTCGTTTTCCATGCCCCCGATGACGGCGATGGGAAGACGTTCGCCCTTCTCCTTCTGCTCTTCATAGTTCTTGACGAACTGCGGACTCGAAAGCATCTCCACCGACAGTTTGTCAACGACTTTATCAAACACGGGTCTTTTTGGTTGCGGAGGCTGAGGTAATGGCTTGGGCGGCGGCGGGGGCGTAGGCTTCCATACCTTGACGGCTGGATTGCTTTTCAGCCGTTCGGCGCATTCTTCCGCCGCTGCAAACATGAGATTGCCGAGATATTCCTGTTTGTTCTGCGCAACTTGATTGTTGGTGTACTTCAGGCTCTTCACCTTTATCGTCTCACCGCAGACGGCTGCGCCGGTTTGCGCGTCAGCAAGGCTGATGGAGATGCGGATCGAATACTGGTGAAGTACGGGCGGCGTGCCAAGCGTTGAATCAAGAAATTCCACAACCGACGCCGTTATCGCCCCTTCGGCCTTGAGCTGCCGTGCAAGTTCCATTGCCGGAACTTCTGGCGTCTTTTCACCGGCCGCCGTACGGTTCTGGTTTACGCCGAACGAGTTGTATGGATTGATAACCTGAAACCCGCGATCCGAGAGTTTTGCCGCGAGCGCATCGGACAGCGCTATTATCGGTATGGAAGCGCCGGGCGAAGCGTGATTCTGAACCACAAGCGCTACTTTATGCGGCCTGTTTGCCACCAGTTCGCATTCTTTTTCAGAAGGGCACGCCTCGCTCTCCACCGTAACGGTGACCTTCTGCGTTTGTGCAAATGCCGCGATGGCAATCATCGCAACTGACGCAGAAACGTGTATCGCCTTCATTCGCAATCCTCCTTTTAGCATAGGTGCCAAGGTAAAGGCGGCACGGCAAGAGACGAGGAATCACACACGTCTCTTGTCGCACACGCGCAAAATTCTACTTGTTTGTCTTAACCGGCGTGCCAGTCAGCGTGAACCACTGAAGACCCAACCAAGACAGATTGACCCCCTTGGTATCAAGCGCATATTCAATCAACGCATCCGAACCCGGAGCCTGACCAAGACACTGCTTGTAGAGTCTACGGCTCGGCGAACCGCGCAGATCACTAAGCGCAAAGCCAAATACATGGGCCTGGAATTCAGTGGAAGAGACTTCTGGCCCAACAACCGTGTAGCCATTCTGGTCAATTGGTTTCGACTTGTCCTGAATGACTCCGGGATACATCATGCACCCCGACATTGCCACTGCCGCAGCCGCGATTGCCGCCCCGGCGAGAACTTTCAACTTCATTTGTTTTTTCCTTTCGTTTTAACCCGCGCCACCATGGCGCGAAATCGTTTTCTCACAGCAACCTGAACGTGTGTGTTATCAGGTTATACATTTCATCGGTCACATAGTTGTCAAATCGCACATCGGCATTGCCGGAAGGCCGATTGTCAGAGATTGGTCCATCCCTGGAGTTCATTTCCCTACGGACGAAGTTCTTGAGCTTCTCTGATGCACTCTCGGCATCCATACCCAGTAGCTCAAGGTCTCCGGTAACAGTTCCATACCGCGATATCTTGTCGAACGACAGAACGATCTTGTTGCGGGCGAATGTCCTGAAACACAGGTGCCAAACATTCGCCGCAGGGTCGAACTTCTCCTCCTTCTCGTCATATACAACTCGCACCCTCTCTGCTTCAATGCCTCCAAGTTTGGTGCGGCAAGCAGAGGCGACCTGCGCAACCGCCCATGCTCTAGCCTGAAAACCCTCATAACCGTTACAGGCCACTTCACAACGCCCGATCCACACGTCACCGGACTGCGTCCAGTCAATAGACCTCAACGCCGGCGGCTTGATCTGCGGCATCATGTCGTTCCACCACCCGGTAACGACCGGCACGAACGCTCCCGTTCCCCAATCGTCTGCGAAATCGTTGATCGCGCCTTCCAACGCCTTGTAAAACGATGCAGGAACCCTGCTGCGATCAACCCAGACCTCTGTCGCAGACCTTTCGAATGTTCGTGAATAGCACTTCCCTGTACCGTCCGCCTGCACGATTTCGAAATTGATGGCAATGGTAGAGGTGACGCCAGAGGAAGACTCCCTCGCCGAGCCAACCGGCATCCGAACTATAAAGTCGGCGACTGGCCGCTCGTCGCCAGACACGATATGGAAGTTTGCCGACGCGATGCGCCGTGTCGCCCGTTCTGCTATCGCCCCTCCCGCAAACCGAGCTTCGCCAACCGAATCACACAACCAGTCCAAACGCATCAGCATGCATTCCATATCCCTGTCCTTAAACACGAATCTGACAGGAACGGCAAGTGTTCTCGCGGCGACGGGTGATGACATCCCTCTAAACGACATTTGCACATCATCTGGCTCCGACAAGTTGCGCAAGGCGGAGACCTGGGTTCCCATTGTGCCGGGTCTGGCAATTCGTTCTCCGAGCCCGGCGCAACCGCACAGCGCCAAGCTTGGCAACACCCATAAAAGCATACCAAATCTCATAACAGACATTGCATCTAACGATTAAACGGGTCAGACGGGGTTACGACCTCGCTCCAGAAGTCTGTCTTGGTGCGAACATCCTGCATGTTGAGGTTCAAGGAAAGAACTCCTGTCTCTTCTCTTACAAGTTCTCCACTCATTACAAAGTCTGGCGACGAGTATTCTCCGAAATTCTGAATTGCGTCGGATTTCTCTCCAGCATCTATGCCAGAAGAAACGGCAGCGGACATAATCGAGCCGCGTTCGGGATCTATCACGGTGAATTTGCCGGTCTTCCGCACCGCGACCTGCAACCGTCGGTACATCTGCCTCGTCACCCTGTCTCCAGATCCATCGGCGTTGTTCTCGATTCGCAGAATGGTGACAACCGGGAACCTCTTGCCAGCATCCCGCGCATTCTTTGCGGCATCGGCATAAAGTGCAGTGAATGTCGGATCGGTTAAAAGACTCTCAACGGCCTCGACAATCGTCATCCGCTTCTGCACGGAATCCGGCATCGATTTTGGAGCGGCGCATCCGACCATGCCACAGACTGCGCCTGCAAAGATTATGGCGAAGATAGTTTTCATTTTGTGTTTCCTTTCCATTATGTCTTGGAAGCGCCTCTAGCCGATCTATCTGCGCCGCATGGCAAGTTTGAAGTCTTCTGTCCCCTGCAGCGGCGAAACGGCAGATATTTCGACTGTTTCACGACCATGAAGCAGAACAGGACGCCACGGCGTCTCGGCATGCGTCTGCTTCATTCCGTTGCCACGGATCCACTCAAACCTGTACTGACATTCATAGTCTGTACGATTCGTATTCTTTACCGTAATCTGTGCATGCAGAAATCCTTCAGTCGTCTTCTCGCGAATATCGCGAACAACCTCTATGTTCGTGGCAAAGGCGGGATCCTCGATGAAAAGCCGTCCCTTTTCAACCATCACACCTGACGTATTCGGGAACGAACACCCTGCCAATACAGAAAATACCAACAATAACGCGCAGAGAAACATCTTATTCATATCGTGTATCCTTCCCTAATTGTTTCAGAACGCCGCATTGATGATCGGCATGAAGCGCATCGGAGAACTCTTATTGAAATTAGCCACCCCGATCTGTATGCCGTGGAGTGTCTCGGCAGAATTGAAAAGTCCGATCTGCACACCTGTCAGCTTTCCAGTGTAGTTGGCCGTGCCGATCTGAAGCCCGAAATGAGACCCTTCGGTGCATGAATATAGTCCTGATATCTGACAACCCGCAAAGTCAAAAGCCGCAAAATTGCACAGTCCGGCGACATGGATAGCACCGTCCGATTCACCGACGGAGTTGAACAATCCAGCGATGCCGATTCCATCCATCTTGTAATCAGCAAAGTTGCCAAGCCCGCCAACGTCAAGCGCGTATACCGCTCTGTGGCTTCCGACAAGGAGATTTATGCGGAGCATGACTACGTCCCAGTCCTCACTGGGCGCCTCGAACATTGGCGCAAACGAAATAGCAATCGGCGACGTCGCCACATACGGAGCCGGATCAAGCGCCCTGACTTCTCTGGCCACCGTCTCACCTGGCGCAAGCGACTTCTCGTAGCCATGCTCACGGATGGAAACATCGGCAAATGCAGTCAGACACCAAAGACCTGCACTTGCCATGCAGAACGTTCTCTGCAAATCCGGAAACCTCACCACAGACTCTTCTCCTTATCCTCGCCCCTTTAACCATGTTGGGAGAAAACGCCGCCAAAGGGCAAAAGAAAAGCGGCGAACCCTCAAAACCCATGTCTTGACGAGGCACCGCTAAGAGCCCTGATGAAACACGAATAGGAAAGTACGCCGCGTGAATAACACACGAACGCACAACCGTATCCAGCCTCATCGTGAAAATTAGCGGTTTTCGTCAAAGCTGCAATACGCTGTTGCGTACGTCGGCG
>DEWI01000086.1:21148-24106 GCA_002363575.1 Verrucomicrobia bacterium UBA3214
GCGGTTTCCCGCAAGACAGGAGAATTGTACCACACCGCGCTTGCAAATGTCAAGGGCGGGAGTTTGAAATTTTCAGTCGAGCTGACTTGCCAAAGTAAATGCCCATAGGGTATGGGCATTGAGTTAGACAATGAGGGCATGGAGGTGTAGAGGCTATTACTCTTTCAGGAAGAGAGACGGCATTTCATCGATGGACATGCCATAACCTCTCCCCTAGGGGAGATTGGGAGCAACTACTTTGGGAAATATGTGTTATCTTTTCCGTTGCGTCCAATGGTCGGACGCGTCAACAACCGCTGCGCCCTCCGCTACAAGTGCGCGCGACGCGACGTCTGCAAGACGTGCTACCAGCGCAGGAGCATGCAGTGCAAATTCTGCCGCCAGTGCAACTCGCATTGCCCCGACTACATCGAGCAGAAGGCGAGGCCGGAGATAATCAGGGCCACGGACCCGGAGAACAACACGAAGTAGTCGCGGCGACATAGACCGCCCGAAAGGCGGCGCCAGACCACCGGCGTGTCGGCGTTGCGAGGACGGAAACAACGTCGAAAGCGGGCACCGTCGGGAGTGTCAGAAGGTATGGGCATTGACTCGTTCCGAAAAACAACGGACGCCCATGCCGTGATTCCGTTTACACGCAAACACCGCCAGAACCCATTGAAAGACAATTACTTTGACAAATTCGGAAAGACTAAATGCCAAATCGGCAAAGGTAAATGCCCACCCCAAGGCAAATGCCCTTAAACTATGGTCATTTACCTTGTCCTTTCACCAATTTAGCGAAAACGGGAAATGCAGGGGCGGGGAGGGGGCGCGGCGCGCGCTAGTCGATGGGGAGCTGGTCGATGGAGACTTTGAAGAACCGTGCGTCCGGGACGAGCGAGAGGTCGTTGTCCTGCACTTGCCGCCAGGAATCGTCGAGGGAGTCTTTCGCCCACGTGGTGTAGAGGCGGCTGCCGCCGAGATCTGGAGTCCACGAGAGATACGGGACGCCGTTTGTGAAAGTAAGCATCGCGGTGAAAGCAGATTCGGCGGGGTTGGAAGGATCGAGGCCGGCGAGCCAACTCGTCCAGAGCGTGCGGCCGTTGGCGCCGACGATATTGGCGATGGCGCCGAACGAACCGCCAAAGGAATAGAAGCGCTCCGGAGAAGCCGCCTTCAATCCGGCCAGCATGTCGTAGCCGTCGAAATCTTCTGGCGGCGGCTCGTTCAGCTTGCGCGTGGAGCGGGTAAAGGCCTTGAGGCAGATGTTCCCTGCGGGATAGGCGCTCACGCCGCCGATTTTCCATTGGAGATCGAGCGACGCGCTATTCTGCGGTTTGGCGCTGTCGCGCCAGGCGCCTGCGGCGCTGCGCGAATAGAACGTGCGGTTCGAGATTGCGGAGACTTCGGAGTAGCCGTAGGCGGAAGCGCACAGCGCGAAGTAGCAAATATCTTTGGCGGTGTTCTGGAAGACGACCGTGAACGTCGTGCCGTCGGCGAGCGGCACCGGCTCGTCGAGATGTATGGTCGAGAAGCCGGGCGTCGAAAGCGTCCCGTTCTGCACAAGCGCGAGCGCGCCTCCCGACGTAGGATTGGCGGTCGAAGAGTTCATCGTCGCGTTCGTCCAGATTTCGAGCTTGTAGTCGAGCGGCGCGACGACAGAATACAGGCCTACGGCGGCGAGTTCTTCATTCCACGACGAGCCGAAGAGCGCGGCGATCTTCCATTCGCCCTCGCCCTGGAAACCTTCATCGCCGCTGGAACCGTAGAAAACCGCGCCCAGCCTGTCGTAGCCATACGCGGCGCAATAGTCTTCGTCTTCCGCGGCGGGGATGAAGACCTGCCCGTAGCTCGTCCACGGCCCGGTGAAGAAGCGCGTATCGTAGTAGGAGACGTGGAGATAGCCATTGTCGTTGTACGTCGCGCCATGGCTGTTCTTGACGAGCCATGCGCCGTCGCCCGGCGGCCGGCGGCTCGAAAGAAAGTTCGTGCTCGCGTAAGAATCGTCCCAGCCGACGACGACGACGGCGTGATCGTTGACGCATTTCGTCGCGTTCGTCTCGTTGCAGTAGAATGCGCCGTTTACGCGCTTGTAGCTCCCGGTGCCGTAATACATATCTACACCGACGGCGCCATACTGCATCACGGCGCGCTTGAGCGTTTCATTGTCGTCCGCGCTTTCGCGCGGAGGTATCCAGACGGTATTCTGCACACGGCACGCCGGCGGGTAGTACCACGTAAAATTCCAAGGCGTGGTCAGAGGCTCGAGCGCATCGGCTATGGCGCCGTCCCAGCGCAACAGATAGGCCGCGGCCATATCGTAGTTGCCGCCGCCGCTGTTGGGATCCGGGACGAATCCTGCGCGCATCGCCATGTTCTTCTCGGAGAAATCGGCCTCGGCGCCGCCCTCGCGCAAAAGCTGCGTTTCGAGCGTCGAGCAGGCCGCGAACGCCCAGCACGTCGAAGTCCCGCCTTGATTCTTCACGGAAGTCACAAGGCCATGTTCGCGCGAATCCCAGCTCGCGGGCGGCTGCGAGACCGTCTTCAGCAGGCGGCGCGCCGACGCGCGGCGCGCGGCCGGCCGCACCACTCTGCCCGCCGGAGGCAGATAGCCGGAGGCCGCGCGCGCTTCGCCGGAAGCGCGCGCGCACGGCGCCGCGAACAGCGCCGCCGCAAACACTGCAATGAATCCACGTCGCATTCCACCGTCCTTGTTTACGCCGCCGTATGGCCGATTCGTTCCCGCAGCGCACATTATAGCATATTCGCGGCCGCCAGAGCGA
Organism: Verrucomicrobia bacterium UBA3214; assembly: GCA_002363575.1. Lineage (GTDB taxonomy): Bacteria > Verrucomicrobiota > Kiritimatiellia > RFP12 > UBA1067 > UBA1067. Next base: position 23,914 of record DEWI01000086.1, read on the forward strand.
CGCGATCGATGCGCCGCCGCCCTTCCGCGCGGGCGCTTTCACGGTGCGAAGAAGACGTCCGGAGATTCCGCGAGAGCTTTGAAATCGGCCGGGAGGAGATTCGCCGCGGCGAGAGCGTCGAGCGGCACCCAGGCGAATTCGATCCAGTCTTCGCATGAAGATACGTCAGCGGACGGCACGCGCATCTCGTAAA
>DEWI01000039.1 GCA_002363575.1 Verrucomicrobia bacterium UBA3214
ATTGTGCCGCCGTTGAAGTTGACAGAAAGCGAACCGCCAGCAACTTCGTCCTCGATATGCTGCGTCACGAATGTTCCGCCGTTCAGATTCAGCGTTCCATTTCCGTCAGTGCTCTTCGTCCATTTGTTGTTGGCGACTGTTACCGTTCCGCTGTTTAGCGTGAACGTCGCCGAAGCGTCGGCCGCCGCACCAATGACAAGATCGCCGCTCAACTTCCAGTCGCTGTTGTTGCAGACGATTTTCCCGCTTCTGAGAGATGCCGTTCCGCTGAGATTCAGCGTCGTTCCATCAAGGAGGAGATACGCCGTCGTGCTAGCACCTGCCAAATACAAATCTTTCCCGTTGAAAGTCCCGCCCCGAAATATTGCACCAGCATTGTTATCAGCGGTGCCAATATTTGTTGTGTTTGGCATTGTAAAGGATGCGTTGTTCTGAAACACGAAAGGATCTTCTTCCGACCCCACCTGCACATGCATCGTGGTCAGAGTTTCTGTAGTATTCTCGTTTATTGTCGCCAATCGGTTCCATGTACCGCTGATCTTGTCGCTGTTGAACCAGATATGACCGGAACCGTTCCCGGTCCAGTTCCCTGATGTGGACCAGTAGGAATCCGCTCCGTTGCCAGTCCATGTCTTCGCCGCCCAAGCGCCGGTGGTGGCGAATGAGATTGCGAGTGAAAGCACCGCAGCGAGGCGGTGTGCCGTCTGTTTTGCTCGTGTTTTCATTGTTTCTCCTTTGTTGTTTAGAAGCAGCTGGTGGCGGTTTGCGGTCGCGAGCAATGCGCGATAGCGAGGCTCCTGGAGGTACAGGAGCCGCGAAACCTCGGGGGCGGAAAAACACATTCTATGCGCGCATCCGCGCGCATGGCCGCCATACGGCCTTCTGATGCATGTTTTACATGGGGGGAGACAGGGAGGCAGAACGCGATTAAACGCCATGAACGCCATCGCCGGTGCAGTTCGTACGGCGATAATGTCACGCCAGTTTATAGCGACTACTTGCATCATTTTCAATTATACCATATTTCAAGCTGGAGGTCGCTACTGGTTTTAACCAGTTTTTTGGCTCTCGATCTGGCATTTGAAATTCCGTAGCGCGTTGCGAGCGCGTTGCGGGCGGGCACGCTTTACATGAGCGGACGGAAAATGCTACAATATCCCCCGTCGGCACACAATGGCGGCATCGCGCGCATCTGGCATCGGCGGCAATTTACAAATCAACGAGGATCAAAGAAAATGAAAATCGGAATATTCGGAGGGAGTTTCGATCCCGTCCACAACGGCCATGTCGGCATAGCGAAAAAGGCGCTGGAAGAGCTTGGCTTGGATCGCCTCGCCGTCGTGCCGGCGGCCGTCAGCCCTTTCAAGGCGGATGAAGCAGGGCAGGCGCTTTTCGATGCTCCAACGCGCCTCATGCTTGTTCGCGCGGCTTTCAACGGCATCGAGCGCGTCGTCGTCGATGATCGCGAAATTCTTCGCGGCGGCACGAGCTATGCGATTGACACCGTGCGCCAATATGCCGGCGAAAATCCCGATGCGCAACTCTATTTCATAATCGGCGAAGATTCGCGTGACGGCCTGCCGCGCTGGAAAGAATACGATACGCTGAAAACCCTCTGCCGCTTCGTCGCATATCCCCGCACTCCGGAATCTTCGACGCATATCCGCTCGCTTCTCGCAGCGGGCGCGGACATCGCCGCGTTCGTTCCCGATGCCGTGGCGCTCTTCATCAGGCATCATGTCCGCGAGAATGCCGATTCGCGCCTCGCTTCCACAGTGCGCTCGGGACTTGTCCGCAAAGCCGGCTATTGCCCGTGCCGACTGCCGAAGCTCCCGGAATTCTTCTGCCCGTGCGAGGAATTTCGCGGCCAGCTCGCCGATCCTTCTTTCCACGGCCTCTGCCATTGCAGATTGTACGATAAGCCGTAAGCGCGCCACCTCCCGAACGCCAGGCGCCTTCGCGCACTTCCGCCGCGCGCGCCCCTTCCAGACGCGGCGCCGCCATGCCCGGCTCGCGGCGTGGTTCCGGCGTCGTTCTGTTGCGCGCAGGCCTTTGGACTGCGCAAAACACCACTAGATATTGTGGTGCGGCGCTAATTGTCCACAACCTGTAGATAAGTTTTTTACTTCTCCCCCTTGCGCGGACACAATATATAGTGTATCATATGCGTCGTTGCCTACCACAGAATGTGGTTTTGCGGCAGAATTTATCGATTTGAAGTATCCAATCAGGGGGACACCGATGGAAACAAGGCCGATGACGATTATCAAACGCAGCGGAGAAGAGAAGCCGTTTGATATCACGAAGATCGAAAACGCGATTCGCAAGGCGTCGCAAGCCGTCGATTACAGAGACGCGCTGAGCGAAGGCCGCATCAAGCTCATCGCGGAGGAAGTCGCCGGTGTTTGCGCGGCGCGCGATCGCGCAATGACCGTCGAAGAAATCCAGGATGTCGTCGAGACGAAGATCATGGAATTCAACGCGACGGAGATAGCGAAGAAGTACATCACCTACCGCTACAAGCAGTCGCTCCTCCGCCAGGCCAACACGACCGACAAGCAGATACTCTCGCTTATCGAGTGCAACAACGAAGACGTCAAGCAGGAAAACGCCAACAAGAACCCGACCATCAACTCCGTGCAGCGCGATTACATGGCCGGCGAAGTCTCGAAAGACGTCTCCGCGCGCCTTCTCCTGCCCGCCGATATCGTGCAGGCGCACCGCGAAGGCATAATCCACTTCCACGACATGGATTACTTCGCGCAGCATATGCACAACTGCGACCTCGTCAATCTCGACGACATGCTGCAGAACGGCACCGTCATCTCCGGGACGATGATCGAAAAGCCGAAGTCGTTTTCCACGGCCTGCAACATCGCGACGCAAATCATCGCGCAGGTCGCGTCCAACCAGTACGGCGGCCAATCCATCTCGCTCACCCATCTGGCGCCGTTCGTCGAAGTCTCCCGCCAGGCCATCCGCCGCGAACTCGCCGCCGAATGCGCCGATGCCGGCGTCGAAATGGACATGGCGGCTTTCGACCGCATCGTCGAAAAGCGCGTGCGCCGCGAAATCAAGAAAGGCGTGCAGACGATCCAATATCAGGTCGTGACGCTCATGACGACGAACGGCCAGGCGCCCTTCGTGACCGTGTACATGTATCTCGGCGAAGCGCGCAGCGAAAACGAGCGCCGCGATCTCGCGATGGTCATCGAAGAAGTCCTGAACGAGCGCATTCTCGGCGTCAAGAACGAACAGGGCGTTTACGTGACGCCGGCGTTTCCCAAGCTCATCTACGTGCTTGAAGAGCAGAACATCACGCCGGAATCCCCGTACTGGTATCTGACGGAACTCTCGGCGAAATGCACCGCCAAGCGCATGGTCCCGGACTACATATCCGAGAAGAAGATGCGCGAATACAAGCTCTCGAAAGGCGAAGAGCCAGGCCATGGCGATACGTACACGTGCATGGGCTGCCGCTCCTTCCTCACGCCTGACCGCTCGGGCAACGGCTTCGGCAATATCGCGCGCGCCGGCAACTACGAGCCGGGCAAGCCGAAATACTACGGGCGCTTCAATCAGGGCGTCGTCACCGTCAATCTCGTCGATATCGCCCTTTCCGCACATGGCGACATGGCGCGCTTTTGGTCGATTTTCGCCGAGCGCATGGAGCTTTGCCACCGCGCGTTGCAATGCCGCCACAACCGTCTGAAAGGGACGCCGAGCGACGCCGCGCCGATCCTCTGGCAGTATGGCGCGCTTGCGCGTCTCGACAAAGGCGAAAAGATCGACAAGCTTCTCTACGGAGGGTATTCGACCATATCGCTCGGCTACGCCGGCCTCTGGGAATGCGTGTACGCGCTGATCGGCAAGAAGCTGACCGAGCCCGAAGGCGAGAAACTCGGCCTGGAGATCATGCAGAAGCTGAACGAGTTCACCGCGAAGTGGAAAGCCGCCGAGGATATCGACTACTCGCTCTACGGCACTCCTCTCGAATCCACGACCTACAAGTTCGCGAAGACTTTGCAGAAGCGCTTCGGCGTCATCAAGGGCGTGACGGACAAGAACTACATCACCAATTCCTACCACATCCACGTCACCGAGCCGATCGACGCATTCAAGAAGCTCGAGACGGAGGCGAAATTCCAGAAGCTCTCGCCCGGCGGCGCAATCTCCTACGTCGAAGTGCCGAACATGCAGAACAATCTGCCGGCCGTCCTCGCGATCATGCGCTTCATCTACGACAATATAATGTACGCCGAACTGAATACGAAGTCCGACTACTGCCAGGTCTGCGGCTTCGACGGCGAAATAGAAATCCGCAAGGATGCGTCGGGGAAGCTTGTCTGGACATGCCCGAAATGCGGCAACCAGGACGAGTCGCGCATGAATGTCGCCCGCCGCACTTGCGGCTACATCGGTTCGCAGTTCTGGAACCAGGGCCGCACGCAGGAAATCAAAGAGCGCGTGCTCCATGTATCTTGAGAATGCCGCCGCGCGCGCCGTCGCGGGACAGGGTTCGTCCCCTGCCCCGTGACGGCTTGGCATATGCCGCGCGCCGCGCAAATCACGCTGCCAGGCGATGAACTACGCTTCGATCAGGACATGCGACATCGCCAACGGCGACGGCGTCAGAGTCTCGCTCTTCGTCTCCGGGTGCACGCACCATTGCAAAGGCTGCTTCAATGAAGCGGCATGGGATTTCGGGTATGGCGAGCCGTTTACGCGCGCAGTGGAAGACCGCCTGCTCGAAGCGCTCGCCCCTTCATACATATCGGGGCTGACGGTTCTTGGCGGCGAGCCGATGGAGCCTTGCAACCAGCGCGCGCTTCTCCCCTTCCTGCGCAGAGTCCGCGAACGCTTCGGCAATGCGAAGACGATTTGGATTTATACCGGCTGCATCTACGAATTGGAGCTTCTGCCGGAAGCAAAGACGGATCGCTGGCGCACCGAAGCCACGGATGAAATTCTCGCCATTGTCGATGTCCTCGTGGATGGCCCGTTTATCGAGGAACTCAAAAACATATCCTTGCGCTTCCGCGGTTCATCCAACCAGCGCATAATCAACCTTCGCAAACAGGCATAGCGCCGCCACGTCCGCGTCTTTTTCTCAATCGCGCGGGAGGGACGCTCGGGGGGCGGCGGGATTATCGGCATTGCCGGCTATTCCTTTTGCGCCCAGACGGACTTGGCCAAGACATGGACGTGTCCATCCGGTGCGGAGAGTTTGTGCATGAATACGCCATCGGAGACTTCGACGGCTTCGGCAAGCACGCGATCTCCCGCGAAAGTCTCGGACTTGAAAACAAGCTCGAGCTCTTTGCAGAAGCCCCGTTCCGGCGGGACGCATTCCAGCATCCATTCCACGTAGCGCACGTTGTTCACATGTCCGTTGAGATCGATATCTGAGCGCCGCGCATGGAATTCCAGCGCATCGACTGGCTCCGTGCACGTCCAGCGAAGTTGCGAAAACGCATCGTCCTTGAGCGCCGGTTCGCGCGCGGGATCGGAAAGACTGCCGACGGAATCGGGGAGGGAAACGATTTTGCGTGCCGCGAGGTCGATCAACATCCATTCGCTCGTCGCCGCGCCGATCTTGCGCGTCGATGAATCGAGGATGATGAAATCGCGTCTGGCGGCGATCTTCCTGGCCGTGGTGGGCCAAGTCAAGATGGAAATGCCGTCTCCCCAGCGAGGCTGGCGCTCTATTTTAACTTTAAGGCGAGTGAGAACCCATGAAATGTTCTCGCCTTGATTCATGAAATTCGAGCGCGAGAAACCCAGCTCTTGCGCATTCAGGCTGGCCGCTTCCTGAAAGAGATTCAAGATCGCCGGGAGCTTGGCGAAGCCGTCGGGCCCGCATTCGTTCGTGCGGATGCGCCAGACGTAGCACCCGGGCGGATGCGGGCGGCGCAAACGCAATTCGCCGAGATCGGCGGCGGCCTGCGCGGCGATGTCGGCAGGCTCGCGCGGCACCGGCGCGCCGCCGGGCGAACTCGCATCGACCGCCGAAAGCTGAAGGCGGAAATCGTCGCGCGCCCATGTGGCGGCGACGGCGCGATCGTCGAAGGGATATTGGACGCCGGCGATCTCCTGCGTGGTCTCGTGGCCCTTGCCGCAGACAAGCACGATGTCGCCGCGCGCCGCATTCGCCAGCGCGTAGCCTATCGCCTCGCGGCGATCGGGTATCGCGATGAATCCGGAGGCGTCGGGACGGACCCGCGTGACCCCTTTCTCGATTTCGCTGATTATGTCCAGCGGATTCTCCGAGCGCGGATTGTCGCTCGTGACCACGACGCGGTCGGCGCCATGCGCGGCGGCCGCACCCATCAGCGGGCGCTTGGCGGCATCGCGGTCGCCGCCTGCCCCGAACACTATCCACAAGCGTGCGAACGGCGGGAGGATCTGGCGCGCGGCCTGCAAGACCTTGGATATGGCGTCGGGCGTGTGCGCGAAATCCACATAGACATCGGCGTAGGCGTGGGGGCAGGCGATCTTCTCGAATCTCCCCCAGCGAGGACGCAGCTGCGGAATCCTCTCCTGTATGGCGTCGTGCGGGACGCCGGCAGCTTCCGCCAGCGTGGCCGCGACAAGCACGTTGGACTTGTTGAAATCGCCGTGGAGCGCGAGTTGCGAGAGATCGAAATGCGGCTCGGCGATTGTGACGGGGATAACGTCGAGCATCTCGAGATTCATCGCCTCGTGAAGCATGCGCTCCGCGCCTTCGCCATCCATGCAGACGACGAAAGGCAGCTTCCTGTTCTCGGCCGCGGCCTGCTCGGCGAGCCGCTTGGCGAAGAGGAATTTCGCGCGGAAGTATTCCTCCATCGTCTTGTGGTAGTCGAGATGGTCTTCGGTGAGATTCAAGAAGGCGCCGCCGGAGAACTTCGTCAATTTGCCGAAGCCAACGCGGTCTTGCACGATCGCATGGCTGGAGACTTCCATTACGCAGTCCTTGGCGCCGGCTTCGCGCATCTCTGCGTATATCGAGGCCAGGGCGTCCGCGGGCGGCGTGGTGTAGCCGGAGTGGAAAGTTCTTTTGAGGGTATTGACTTCGACGGTGGTGATGTAGGCGGCGTGCAGGAAATCCGCCAATATCCATGTCGTCGTCGTCTTGCCGTTTGTTCCTGTTATTCCCCAAATGCGCATGGTTGAAAGAATAGTTGATAGATTGTCTGGATTCGATTTCGAGCGGCCGGATGCCGGGATCGGGAGACTCGCGGCAGCGCGCCTTGTCAGAGCGTTCCGAAAATTCTATCCCCCGCGTCTCCGAGACCAGGTACAATATAATGGTGGGAGTTGAGATAGGAATCCTTGGCCGCGGTCCACACGGGGACGTCCGGGAATTCGGCTTCGAATTTGCCAATCCCTTCGGGAGCGGAAATCAAGCAAAGGAATTTGATGCGCTTGTAGCCGAGTTTGCGGAGCTGGCGCACGGCGTCGCAGGCGCTTCCGCCCGTCGCGAGCATCGGGTCGATGACGATGGCCAATTCGTCGCCCTGCGCCGGCGGGACTTTGGCGTAGTATGGAATCGGCTCTGCGGTATCTTCGTTGCGCTGCATGCCGAGGACGCCGACTTTGGCGTACGGCAGGATGCGGAGCATGGCGTCCAGCATCCCCATGCCGGCGCGCAGAATCGGCACGAGCACGATCCTGTCGGCGATCTTGCGCCCGGTAGTCTTTTTGAGCGGCGTCTCGACGGGAATTTCGGCGGTGCGCAAATCGCCCAGCGCCTCGAATGCGAGAAATTCGGTGATTTCACTTGCCAGTTCGCGGAAAAGCTTGGGCGGCGTCGCTCTATCGCGCAACAATGCCACTCTATGATCGACCAACGGATGACTCAAAACAGAATGCATTTCACTACTTCCCCTTTCGGTAATATTATATCATAAATCGCCGCGGCCGTGTCTATTATCCGGGAATTTGTTTGGCGCGCGGGCGGCTCTGCAGGGCGCGCTTTCCGACGAAAGGAAAGCGCGCGAGACCGTGGGGACTCGCGCGCTTTTGGATGCCGTCGGGAACGGCATTGCCGCTTACTCGGCGGCGTTTTCGATCGTTATGGCGACCTTGTAGAAGCCGCTAACGGCCGAACCGTGCTCGAAGGCGGCGGCTTCTTCATCGGCGCCGAGCTGATACGTCTTCTTGAGAGTCCAGCCGGTCTCTGCGGAGGCGGCGATCGGCGCGGCGCTCTCGTAAACGCTGAGCATCACCTTGTAGGCGGGCTTGGCGTCTGCATCGATCGAGACGATGACATTGCCATCCTTGAGCTCGATCGTGGGCGTGACGTCCGCGGCGGGCTTCTCGGCATCGAAGAGGCCGAGCGCATACGCCTGCGCGTAGGTCAGGCCGCTCGTGGAGCCGGCGACCGGATCGGCCAGCGAAGCGCCTTCGGGGAGAGCCGCGGCGAGCGTGCTCTGGACGTCGGCGGGAATGTCGAATTTCTTGCCGTCGGCGCCGCCGGCGAAGCCATCGTCCGGAGGAACGACTTCCGTCCAGGATGCGACGAGGACGAGGTTGGCGTTCACGGGCGCGGTGAAGTCGTACGAGGCGCCCGCGAGAGTCCAACCGGCGAACTCGAATCCTTCACGTTCGGGATCCGCAGGCTTGGCGGCGGTGTCGCCTTCGTAAACGGACGACGTCTGGGCGAGTTCCGTGGTGCCGTCGGTATCGACGAACTTGACGGTGTACTGAGCCTTCGCCGCGACAGTGTAGGAGCCGTCGCCATTGGCCACGGTCTTGAAGCCGGTGGCGAGGAACGTGCCCTGGCCGTCGGCCCAGGAATCGTCGCCGAGCGCGGGATCGACCTTGGAGAAAGTGCCGCCTTCGACGAATACCGCCTGCGTAGCATTGTTGGCCTGGTTGAGCGCCATGCCGGTCCAGCCGGAGTGATACTGGTAAGGCTCGTCGGTCAGGTTGGAGTACGTACCGCTCTTGATCGTGGCCGTCGCGCCGGCGAACGGATAGACGCACGCGCCCGCCTGCGAATCGACAGTGACGGTCAGATTCTGGAGGACGACCTGCGCACCGCTGCGAGAAGTGATGGCATATACGCCGTCTTTGACAATCTCCGTATCGTCCTGCGTGCAGTCGATCGTGCCGTTTTCAATGGTGACGGAACCGCTCTTGACGTCGAAGACGCTGCCGTTGCCGCTCGTGCCGGTACGGGTAATCGTCTTGCCGTTCAGATTGATTATCAATTCCGTACCGGCGCCGAGATTCGGCTCGACACGGGCATCGAGAGTTATGTTGTCTTCGATAATGACCGTATTGCCCGTCTTGGCGGCGGCGACAGCGGCGGCAAGCGTCTCGTACGGCGTGCCTGCGATAGATGCGACGCTGTTCAGGACCGTGTAAGTGCGCGTATCGGAATGCCAGACGAAATACGAAGCCATCGAACCATTGTCAGCATAGGAAGGATCGGTGACGGTTACGACGAGATCCTTGCCGGCCGCCCCCTTGGTATATACATACATCAGCGCAGCTTCCACGGAATCGTAGATCGTACCGTCGGAAACAGTCGCGAGGACGGGATACATATAGATGCCGGAGAGGTCGTCGATGGTCTTGTATTTAAGAACCGCGGCCGCGCCATTCACCGTGGCGTTGCCGAGAGCCGGCTCCTTGCCTTGCGTCGCGGTGAGCTTGACGATGCAGTTCGTTCCTGTCGCAGCGCCGTCGTAAACGATATTGCCGAGCGTGTACTGGGCGCGTGTGCCGGCGAGAGTTCCGGTGTAGCCGTCGAGAGTACCGATCGTGTAGGGGATGGCGTTTCCGGCCGATCCGGTGCCATTGACAATCAAATCGCCCGTGCCGGAAAGTTTGGTGATGATCGTCCTGTCGGCTGTCCAGCCGTTGCCGATCGTCCAATTGGCGGTAAGGACGATTTCCGGGACAATCGTCGGGGCGCTGCCGCCGGAGGTTCCCCAGTTTGTCGAGGGCAGGGCGATGAATGCGCCATTGACGCCGACGATCTCGACCTTGGAATCGGCATCGCCGAGGTCGTTGAAGTTGATGCGGGCGTTGCTGTTATCCGGGTTCCAGGCAACTTGGACGGTCGCATTGCCGAAGTCTCCGAAGCGCGGCACATTGCCGGTAATCGTGCCTGCATCCTCGAGGGTAAGGACTTTGCTATTTACATAGCCGACGAGCTGGCCGATTCTCGCCGTTGCAAGCGTCGAGGACATAGTGCCGGAGTTGGCGCAATTCCTGAGGACGACATTCTCGGAGGCATAGCCGAGGATACCGGCAAGGCCGTCCTGTCCGGCCTTTGCTCCGGAGGGCATCGTGAGCGTTCCGGTGTTAGAGCAATTCTCGATGACGATGCGCGAGCCCGCAATTTTTGTCTGCGCGATCGCCGAGATGCCGGCGAGTTTGGTGTAGGTGCCGTAGATTGCGGCGTTGTTCGTGCAGGAGACGACGCGAGTTTCGGTCTCGCCGCCGGCGCTCAGGCGCACGACTATGCCTGCCATGTTGTGCATGCCGGGGGTCGTCTCCGACAAGAACGATCCCGCCGCCGTGATATTCTGGAGCAGCGCGCCATTGCCGGCGTTGCCGACGACGGCATAGCCGTATTCGCCGGTTGCACCGCTCTCGACGGCGATATTCTCGACGACGAGATTCTTGATCGTGCCGCCATTGACCTGGTTGAAGACGCCGCCGTAGTTGCGCTTGGTCATCGTGACATTGGCGATCTTGTAGTTGCCGCCGTCGTACGTGCCTGTGAAAGGAACGCCGTTGGTGGGGGTTGCGTCATATGTGCCGATGCCGGGGAATGCGGCTCTGCCGGCCATGTCGATATTGGCGACCTGCTGATAGCAGAAACCGGCGCCATAGCCGCTGGTGATGGCGTTGGCGAGCGTCTCGAGATTGGAGGCAGTGGCGATCTTGAAAGGCGCTTCGGCCGTGCCGCAGACGGTGCCGTCAGGAAGCATATAGGTTTTGCGCTGGGCAAACGCGGTATCGAAAGCTTCGCCGAAGTCGGTGAAATAGTCGCCTTCGAAACCGTCGTCTGTCGTCGTGCCGATCTTGGCTACGCAATTCGCCGGAGCGTTGAACGGATCAGTCGTGCGGGCGACGAAGTTGTCGAGCTTGCCCGAACCGGAGACTTCGACGGAAGTGAAATCTCCCGGCATTTCGGCAGTTTGGCAATCGGCGAGCAGCTGGCGATTGAGATACACTTTATATCCGAGAGTATCCTTGACAATCGTCAGACGATACCACGTATCTTCCGAGATCGTGGTTGACGTGACGGTCGTATCGACCTCGGAGCCATCCACGACGAGCTTGCCGTCGGCATCGGCATAGATGCAAATCTTGCCTTCGTTGACGCCTTCCGGCGTGGACGGGTGGCAGACGAATTGCACGACCATATCCACGGCATCCGCGCCCGCGACATTGAGCTGCTGCCCTTCGTCGTCGATCTCGCAGTATTTGTCGCCGAAATCTTCGAATGGATACGGCGAGCCAATGGTCGGCTTTTCTGACGCATTCGCGTACAGAGTTCCATCTGTCTCAAAGCCGTCCTGCTTCGTCACCGCGGCAAATGCGCATGTGGCGAACGCAGTGACGGCTAAAGCCAGCAACGTTCTTTTCATAGTTTTTAGTACCCTTCCTTGATTTTCCCGGCGAACCTTTCACCAGTTTTCGCCTATATGATAGCATATTTTCTTTTCCCCCGCAAGGGGGAGAAGAGGATTTTTTTTTTAGCATCGAAAGCAAACTTCTTTTGTTATATAATAACGACGCGCGCGCCTGCGCGCGAGAGCGAGAGCATGCCAAGCCTTTGCGCACCTGCCGCCGGGAGCGCGGCGCGGCCGCGCGGAGCGCATGCGCTCGCGACGCGGGTCGCGGGCAAAAGCGACCCGCGTCGCAGGCAAAGGCGACTCCAGTCGCGAGCAAAAGCGACCCGCGTCGCGAGCAAAGACGACTCCAGTCGCGAGACGAAACGACTCCAGTCGCGAGACGTGGCGACTGGAGTCGTGAAACAAGGCGACGGGAGTCGCGAAGATATGCGACTCTGGAAGCCGGGATTGCGGCTCAAGACCGCGGTAATTTCGTTTCAGGGAGTGTTTTGCGGCGCTTTAGTCGGCATTGACAAGCGCCTCGACTTCGCGGCGGAACGCGCCCATATCCACCTTGCCCTTGAGCGCGGCGGCATAACCGCAACGTCCGGCAATTTCATCGGCTTTCGCTTTGGCCGCCGGGCCGAGGATGCGGAGCTTTTCGGCGGCTACGATGCCGGCGCGAAGCGCGACGAGCCTTGCGGAAGGTTCGCCGTTTGGATATACGAGGAACGTATCGCCCGCCTTCCAGCTCTTCGTCTTGAAGGACGCATCTTTGTAGGGATCGGCAGGCCAGGAATTCGCCGCCCAGCGCAGAAAGCCGTCAAAGCCCGCCATGGCGGGATAGACGCCGAGCCAGAAGCCTTCGTCGTCGGAGCTGAGCATGAAATTGTTCGGGCGCTGCGGCGAGCAGCATACATAGACGGTGGTCTTGCAGCCCTGCGCGCGGCGCGCATCGAGCGTCTTGAGGAAATCGGGGCTTTTGCCGAGGTGGTGCAGGCCCTGGCTGTAGTTGTCGATCTTGATGCCGTCGAAAGCGGCGGGGCTCTTGTTGCCTGCCATGGCGACCTTGAGGCCCGGGGCCTTGGCTTGAATTAGCGCGACGATGGCGCGAACATCCTCCGGGGAACGCTCGTCCATGGCCATATAGGCGTTCGCGAACCAACCCTTCGCCTTGAGGTGGGCGGAGAAATCGACGAGGAACGCGCCCCAGTATTCCTCGAACTGCGGCGTGCCGGGCAGCAGTTTCTCGCGGTGCGTCTGGCCGGCGGCATCGCGCCAACTGGCCATGTAGCCCCACGGGCACATCGTGTAGCAGGCGATATCCGGGCCAAGGCCGCAACTCCGCGCGAACTCCACGTAGCGGTCGAAAAGCGTATAGTCGAATTTCCACGAGCCGTCACCGGCCTTGACGCGGTCTATCATGGAATGGTAGCCGTCGTAGCACTGGTGGTTCCACGGGAGATCGAGAATGGAGACGGTGATCGTCTTTACGCCGAAGTCGGCTAGCGTGGACCAGACGGTGCGCATTCTCGCGTAGTGCTCGCTCGAAAACGGCTCGACGTCGAAGTAGCGCGCGACCGCCCACGGATGCTGCCAGAGATCGAGAAAATATTTCCACTCGCGCGGCGGCGGCAGGACGCGAGGGAGCACTTCGATTTCGAGCGGCCCGAAGTTCCTCTTGCCTGGCTTGGCATCGGCGGCGACTTCGATCTTGCAAGCGCTTGGCGCTTTCGCGTCGCCCTGGCGCGCGGTGCGCCAGACATCGGGACGCGAGCGCATATCCACTCCCTTCGGCTTCAATTCGTACGCGACTTCGTCATAGCGGCCTGGCGTGACGCAAACGCCATCTTTCGCTATGCAGCCTGCGGCGCCGACGGCCTTCGCTTCATTTTCCGGAAGCTCGAAATACGCGGTTTCGCCGCGCCAGACGCGCGCCGTGAAGGCGAAAGCGCCGGAACCCAGCATCGAAACGATCGCAAGAGCGGCGAACTTGGTTCTCATTGTCATTTCCCTTTCTTTAAAATTGAACTGAATATGAGAGCGCCGAGTGCGGAACTTTGTTTTGTCCGCTGCGCGGCGCGCCGGCTATTTGGCGGCGGTTGGCGGCGGCGCGGCGTTTTTGCGCTTCGCCTCCTGCACGAAGAAAGCGCGCCAGCGCGGGATGTACCAATCGCGAAGAAGCTCGGCGTATTCGCGATTCGCGTAATCGGCGAGCTGCGTGTGGCCGAGGCTCGCGGCATTCCAGGTCGTCACCATGCGCAGCCAGGCGGCGGCGCCGCGCTCGCCTGCGCGACGCCGCGCGACATCTTGCCAATATTCGAGGCGGAACGGCGGAGGGACTTCGTCGATCGGGCGCGAAGAGACCGCGTCGAACAGCTTTTCGCATTCGGCGGCGGCGGCGGCATCGCCCTTCGCGATTCGCGGCAGCAAGGCGCGGAATCTATTCGCTTCGAGCTGTCTGTGGATATCGTATAGATCGCAGGCGAGCGCGCGCGAGGGATGCGCCTTCGCCGCGTCTTCCATCAGCGAGGCGGCGTTTTCGAGTTGCGAAGAGTCGTACCAAACGCCCTTTCGCGGCCCCCACGAACTCGCGCGCACGGCATTCCACGCCGGCTGCGCGCACATCAGATTCTCGACCGTTCCCTGCTGCGCGTACGGGCAGGCGTATGCCGTCGCGGCGAGAATGCGCCACGCCTTGGCGAGGCGGGCGTCTTTCGTGCCATAGCGCTTTGCGACCCAATCGTCCAGCCAAGCGGCAAGTTCGGCGTCCGACATCTCGGCGCCGGACTCGCGCATCATCATCTCTTCAAATAGATCGCTGCACACCTCGTTCGTGAAAAAGCCTTCCGAAAGCGCGCCATAGCCGCGGAACGTCGCCGCGCCAACGCCCTTTGCGGCGCGTCCGAGGCGCGCGTACGTCTTGAGGTTGCCGTAGAGGCCGTGGTTGCCGCCGAAATTCAGCACTTCGCACCACACCCAGGGGAACGCGCCGAATGAAAGCCCGCACGACGCATCATCCTTTACGAAAGCGGTCATATCCGCGACGAGCGCTTCGATGAGAGTATAGCGGGGATCGAGACCGGCGAGCAGTTCTTTTTTCGGATTGCCCGCCCAGCCTTGCAAAACCCACGTCACGCCGGGGAAGGCGCTCTGCTGGGTCGCCTGCACGGCGCGCGCCGCCGCCGTGACGTTTATGCCGGCGGCGTTGCCGCCTTCGTGGAACAGATCGCCGGCGAGATACTTCGGCTTGAAGCCATAGACCTTCTCGAGATTGCGGTGCCAGGCGGCGGCGGCGAGCGCGAACGCCGGGCACGTGGGGTCTATGACCGGCGGGCGTTCGTAGCACAGCCACTTGCCTTGCGGCATAAGCCGCAGCCCCGCGGCCTTCAACGGCTCCGGAGAGAAGTTCGGCCACATGCCGAAAAAGCCTTGAAGGATAGGCTCTATGCCCTTCTCGCGCATCTTCGCGGCGATGCGCCGCCCGCGCTCGCCGTCTTCGTCGATAGTCTTGCCGTCGATGGGTCCGCCTTCACCCGAGAGGTTGTCCATGAGCCACCACGCGCGCGCGCACTCGTCGGGGATGAAGGCGCGAATGGCATCGCCGGAAACGCCTAGCTCGCGCAACGTCTCTTGCCAGACTTTCTGCGTGCCGTCGAGAACGAGCGCGACATTGTAGCCTGCGGCGGCGAGGCGGTCTATCTCGCGCTCCCACATCTCGTCGGAGAAGTACGCGAAGGTATAGGAGAGCGTGCAGTAGTTGTATGCTATGCGAAGCGGCGGCGGCGCCGCCACGCCGTCGAAAGCGGCCGGTGCGGCGGCCAACGACGCTATGCAGAGGGCTTTGAATGCTTTGTTCATGATGTCGGTGTGTTTTCCGAGTTGGACGAAGGCAGATGCTATTCCCGTTCCCAAAGCTTGAAATCGGCATCGGCGATACGCGGGAAGCGGCGCCCGGCTTCGTCGTACATCTCGAGGCGCCCGGTGACGACGATAGGCGATTCGTTTGGCGGGAAATCCCCCGGCCACGAATATTTCGCCTTTGGAAGGAACTCCACAGGATCAACGACAGAGCAGCAAACGCATCCCGCCTCGGACGCGGGAGCGATGGCGAACGAGCGATGGACGCCCGCGGAGTCTTCGTCTTCGGCAAGGACGAAAGCGCCCGCGAGGCGCAGCGTCTTGCCTTCGAACTCGACGGGATTAGCGGCGAGGCGGTAGGTTGTCGAAGATCGCAACGAGGGCTTCATGCTCATCAAATCGAAATCGACATCGGCGCGCGGCGTAGGCGCGTCGAGCATGCAAAAAAGCGCGACGGCCGCGAAAGGCAGCGCCGCCAATGAAAACTTCGCGATGGCGGAGGCTTTCACCGCTTGAACCTCCCGGCGAGGGACAAAATCCCAAAGCCCGCTATGTCCGCCGCTACGATAGTCGAGCCGACAGGCGTTCCGGCGACGACTGCCGCGAGGATGCCCGCGAGCGAACACACGACAGTAAAGACGGCGGCGACGGCGCACACGCCGCGAAAAGATTTCGCAACGCGCATCGCCGCGATCGCGGGCACGACGATAAGCGAAGAGACGAGCAGCGTGCCCACGAGACGCATGGAGATCACGATCACCACGGCGATGACGACGGCAGAGACGCTGTTGAAGAGGGCGGTGCGCGCCCCGCAAGCCTTGGCGTATGTCTCGTCGAATGTCATGTCGAATATGCGGTGGTAGAAGAAAAGCCAAAGCGCGCATACGGCGAGCGAAAGCCCCACGGAGAGCCAGACGTCAAGGTCCGTCAATGTCAATATTGACACGGAACCGAAGAGCGTGGTGCAGACATCTCCGGAAACGTTCGACGACGAGGGCTTGAGATTCATCACAAGATACCCCGTCGCCATCGCGCCGACGGAAAGCATAGCCAGCATCGCATCCGCGCCAGTCTTGGCGCCGCGGCCCGCGCGCACCAGGAGAAGCGCCGCCGCTATCGTCACCGGCAGACTGAGCGCCATCGTATCCGCAAGCGAAAGCGCGCCGGCGACGGCCATGGCGCCGAAGGCGACATGCGAAAGCCCGTCGCCGATGAACGACAGCCTCTTCAAGACGAGCGGAACGCCGAGAAGCGCGGCGCAAAGCGATATGAGCACGCCGGCCACAAGCGCGTTCTGGACGAACGGATATGATAGATATTCCAGTATCATGGCGTCATCCGTGCCGTTCGTTCGTCTTGAAAGACGCATCTTCGCCCAGCGTCAAGATGTGGGTGGAGGCCGCGAGCGCCGCGGTCAGGTCGTGGGTGACCATGACAATCGCGAGGCCGTCGGCGCTCAATCTGGAAATCAGCCTGTAGAAATCCGCCGTGGCCTCGGCGTCCAAGCCGTTCGTCGGCTCGTCGAGAAGCAATAGACGGCAATTCCCGCAAAGGGCGCGCGCGAGGAGGGTCTTCTGGCGCTGGCCTCCCGAAAGCTCGCGATAGCAGCGGTCTGCGAGCGGCGCTATGCCCAGGCGGACCATCGCAGCAAGCGCGCGGCGCTTTTCGCCGCGCGAATAAAACGGCCTCCAGCCTCTGCGGGCCTGGCAGCCGGATTGCACGACTTCGCGGACGGAAGCGGGGAAGTCGCGCTGCATCGGGCCTTGCTGCGGGAGATAGCCGATCTGGCCGTCTTCGAAATCGCTTGCAAATTCGATAGTGCCTGCGAGGGGCTTGGCGAGGCCGGCGATGCACTTCAGAAGCGTCGTTTTGCCCGAGCCGTTGTGGCCGACCACGCAAAGGCAATCTCCCGGCCCGACGTTGAAATCGGGGCAGGGGGCCAAAACGTGCGTACCGTAGCCCAAAAGCAAGTCGCGGCATTCAACGAGCTTCTGCATTCGAGATCCTTTCAGTTGAGCGCGGCTTTGAGAACTTCGAGATTGCGCTTCATCGCGTCGAGATAGCGCGTCGTCCCGGCGGCGTCCGCGCCGGTGGATTGCAGGGAATCGAGCGCGAGAATGCGCTGGTCGCGCGTCTTCGTAGCGCGGCGCACGGCTTCGGCGATCTTCGAATTCGGGCTTTCGGTCGTAAGGATGACGGGCAGGCGGAGTTCGTCAAGCTTGCGCGCTAGGAAAGCGATCGTCTTGAAGCTCGCTTCGCTCTCGGCGGAGCAGCCGGGGAAGGCCGCATGAAAGGCGAGCGAGTAGTCGTCCGCAAGATACCTGAAAGGGAAACGGTCGGCCACGAGGATGGTCTTTCGCCTGGCGGAAGCGACGGCTGCGGCGTATTCGGCGTCGAGCGCGGCGAGGCGCTGGCGATACGCCGATGCGTTCGCGCGGTACGTCTGCGCGTTCGCGGGGTCGATGGCGCAGATTTCATTTGCGATCGCCTCCACGAGCGTAGCGGCATGGCGCAGGGAAAGCCAGACATGCTCGTCCAATTCGCGCTCGCCGCCGTGGCGGGCTTCGTTATGGCAAGCGGCGTCGTGGCAGGCGTGCCCATGCTCCATGCCTTCGGCATGCTTCTCTTCCTTGGCGGCCGCGCCCAGAGTCTGCATGAGATTCAGGACGCGGCGGCCGGGCTTCGCGTCCTGCGCGAGCACGCGCGGCGCCCACGAATCGGATTCGCCTCCATTATATATAAATAGATCGCAGGCGGCGACGACGCGCAAATCCGCGGCTGTCGGGATGTAGCTGTGGAGATCGGCGCCGCTGCGAAGGAGCAGCACAAGCTCCGCGCCGCCGGCGTTGTCGCCGAGAATCTGGCGCGTCCAGTCGTATATCGGGAAAGTCGTCGCGACGATCCTGGCGCGCGGCGGCGCGGCGGGCGGCGGCGGCGCCGCGAATACGAGCGCCGCCAGCATCGCGGAGATGGAGAAAACTGTCTTTTTCATTCTTCTGCTTTCCTTGGTATCCGCTGGCGGGAAGAGACGGCGCGAGAGACGGGAACGCTGCGGCAGGCTCTCAGACCGGCCAGCCGAGTTTGCGCGAAAGCACCGCGAATGGATCGTAGCCGGGCAGCTCGACAAGGCACGCGCTCTCGCGCGCCTTCGATACGACGATGGCTTCGTCGCACTCGAGCATGAACACCCCGTCGCCGTCCGCATACACGCCGAGGCGCTCGCCGCGGCCGTTCACGCGCCTGCGGGATGTCAGCTTGAAATACACGCCGTCGTTGGCTACGAAGGCGCGCACGCCGAGCGCGTGCGGATTCATCGGCGTGACGACAAGCGCCGACGTATCCGGCATGAGGATCGGCCCTCCGGCGGCCAGGGAATATGCCGTGGAGCCGGTCGGCGTGGCGATCACGAGGCCGTCGGCCGCATAGCGCGTGACGGCGCGTCCGCCGGTCTCGAGGTCGATCCATGCGGCGTGGCCTGTAAGCTCGCGCATGGCGGCGATTTCATTCAGCGCCACCGCCCTTTCGCCCGTTGAAGGCTTTACGACTTGGAGCATGGTGCGGCGCGAAACCGTCCAATTCCCGCTTGCGAGTTTGTCGAGGGCATCCTCGAAACCGCCTTCTTCGACAGTGGCCAGATAACCGAGCGAGCCGAGATTGAACCCGAGGACGGGCATGCCCGGATGGTGGTGGACGGCGCGGAGAATCGTGCCGTCGCCGCCAAGCGCCACCACTATATCGCTGGCGGCGCCGTCCGCGCAAAGCTCCAGACCGCGTGCGCGCGCAAGCCGCGCCACTTCGCTTTTCGCGGCTGCGGCACGATCGCTCGCTTCGTTGGTATGCAAATGCAGACGCATGCGGTTTCGGTTTT
>DEWI01000006.1 GCA_002363575.1 Verrucomicrobia bacterium UBA3214
ATCGAGTCTCGCGGGCTGCCTGCCGCGAAAGTCGTGCCGCGTCCTTCGAGGTCGTCGGGAGGCGTGCCGCCGCCTTTCATCCTCGAACAGGTGAAAAGCTCCATCAAGTCGATCAAGCCCGGCACGCATCTTTCCGAACAGCAGAAGCTGGCGATCGCGCGCTACGCCGCGCTGCGCCTCATAGGCCAGAAAGGCTGGGCCGACCTCGTGGCGCGGCCGGGAAGCGCGCAGTTCGTCAAAGCTTTCATGAATGATCGCGTCTGGCTTGAAGATTTCGCGTGGAGCGGAACCTTCCCGGAGTCCAGCAGCGATGCATGGGCGCCGGCAAGCACGGATCCCGGCGCCGGCGCCGGCGCCATCCTCGCGCTCGAATCACTCGTATATCAGGACAAGGGGCGCTGGACGGAGTTCGACGGCGCGAAATACGAAGACAACGAAGGCAGGCGCTTCATGACGGCCCTTGCGCTCAATTTCCCAGACAAGGACGAAGCGTGGCTCGCAGACGTGCTTGACGCATACCGCACGACGGCGCTTTCCGGCCGGCTGCACAAATCCGCCTACACGCAGCCGGTGTGGATGTGGCGTTTCGCCACGCACCAGGGCCACGGCTCCAGCAGCACCGACAACATGGCCGCGCAGCAGCGGCACCTCGATAAATTCGTCTTCATCCCGCAGCGCGAGCTTGGCGGAACTCCGTGGATGATCACATACCGCCTGAAGAACTGCTTCGGGGATTCCGTGCACGGCCCGTACTACTACAAGGCGTGGGCCACCGCGGGCGAATGGCCCAAGCGCAAGTATTCGCAGATCGTCGGCGGCGTCTGCGGCGAACTCTCGAAATTCGGCAGCGCGATATGCAATGCGCACGGCCTGCCTTCCACGACGGTGGGGCAGCCGGGCCACTGCGCGTTCTCCCGCCGCCTCACCAGCGGAAAGTGGGAGATCGACTACAGCGTCACCGGCCACTCGCAGATGCACCTCTGCTTCTGGAACAAGCATCCCTGGCAATACGTCGCCGCCATCGAGAGCATGTTTGGAGCCGAGCGCGAAACGCGCCTCGCCGCCGATCGCATCCTCGCGCTCGCCACGCTGGCCGACGAAATGAAGCGCGACGACAAGACGATCGAGAAATACTACCAGTCCGCGTGCGTTGCGCACCGCGGCCACTACGGCGCATGGCACGACTACGGCGACTGGCTCATGCGCACCGGCAAGTCCCTCGACCAGATCCGCATCTGGGTGAAAGGGTGCGCTAAAGGCCTGAAGGCCGGCCGCCAGCCTCTCTGGGACATACTCACGCCGTATTTCAAACGCGTGGCGGCGGAGAAGGGACCCGCCGCGCTGCGCGACGATCTCGTGGAATTCGCGCCGCTGCTGCGCCAGAACCCCGACAAGCTCCAGGAGGAAGCGGACTTCAAGACGAATCTCGTCGAGTGGACGGAAGCGCTCGGTTCCGACAGGCAGGCGCGCTACGACGTCCTTCGCGCAATGCTTGCGGCGCAATTCGGCACGGCGGACTATTTCTCGCAGACGATGGGCTGGGGCAGCGACTATTTCACCAAGACTTCCGACGGCGCCAAGGAGTTCAACAAGTGCCTCAACGAGGCGCTGGCCGATTGCGCGAAATCAGGAAACGCCGCCGCCGCGTCCTCCGGAGGCAAGATCGATTTCGGCCCGCTCATCCTCTCCGCCTCGAAGAACGGCAATCTCGGCGCCTTCCAGCAGATGGTCAAGCTCCAGAAGAAGATGGCGCCGCCGGCCGCATCCGGCCAGCCGTATGCGAAGAACGATTTCGGCGGCGAGCTTCTTTCTCCCGGCGGCATGCTCCAGACGTCTTCGACGTGCGGCTACGACCGCCCGGAGCGCTATATTTGCTGCATCGACGAGTCGGCGTGTGGCCAAGGCTCGTTCCATACCGACAGCGAAGAATCCCCGTGGGCGCTCGTCACTCTCGCGGGCCCGACGGACGTAGCGGGCATCGTCGTCGAAAATCGCTTCGGCGGAATCAATTCCTCGCGGCAAGTCCCGATAGTCGTGGAGATTTCCGCCGACAACCAGGCGTGGACGGAGGTGTTTTCCTCGGATTCGCGCCAGGATACGTACCGCATTGATTTGCGCGGGCGCTCCAACAACACTCGCTATGTGCGCGTGAAGCGCCGTCCGGGCGCGAAGAAAGAGTTCTTCCATCTCAACAAGATACTCGTTTACGGACGCAAACTCTACTGAGCAGGCGCCGCGCGCATCGCGCTCTGCAACCGCACTTGAGGAGACGACTTGGAAACCGGTTTGAATACATTGACGTTGGCGATGACGGCGGCGTGGGCGCTCGCCGCCGCCGCGCTCGCCGCCTACGCCGCGCTCGTCGCCAGCGAAGTCACCTACGTGACGCTGGCGGACGGCAGAAAGCAGGCGCGCGCGCTTCCGCTCGTCTTCAAGCTGCTGCTGCCTTTCGCGGGGAATTTCGACAGGATGTTTTCGCGCCCCGCATTCGAGCCGAGGATCGAGCGCATCGACAAGATGCTCGTAAGCGCGGGTTTCGAAGGATTGCTGAACGGCAAGGAATTTCTCGCGCTCAAGATACTCGTGCCGGTCGTCATGGGCGCGCTGTGGAGCCTGGTGATGCTTGCCGTCGCCGCGCTGCTCGGCGATTCGGTGATCGGCGACGCCATAATCCCGCTTTGCATGATGGGATTCGCGCTTTTCTGGCTGCAGCCGGGCATGTGGCTGAAAGGCGCGTTGAAGCGCCGGCATTTCGCGATCATGAAAGCCCTGCCGTTCGTCCTCGACGTCCTGACTCTCTCCGTGGAAGCGGGCATGGACTTCATAAGCGCGCTCCAGCGGAATTGCCAGACGCGCAAGATGGACGCGCTCAATGAAGAGCTGCTTCGCATGACCAAGGAGATACAGGTCGGGCTGTCGCGGCGCGAAGCGCTCAAGCGCATGGCCGATCGCGTAGGCCAGCCGGATCTTCGCGGCGTATCCTTCGCGCTTATACAGGCCGACGAGCTTGGCGTTTCCATCGGCTCGATATTGCGCATACAGTCCGAGCAGCTTCGCGCGCGGCGCTTCGACCGCGCGGAGAAGCTGGCGAACGAGGCGCCTACGAAGATGCTGTTCCCGTTGATGCTCTGCATCTTCCCGGCGGTGTTCATCATACTTCTCGTGCCCGTGCTCACGCAGGCGATGCAGGGGCTTTTCTGAAAACGCCCGCGCCCGGCGCCCTGCCAAATGCGACAGTCCTTCGATCATGAGCATGGACGACCAGTTCCCCGCCTGCAACAAACAATCCAACATATACGGACAAGCGTTATGGCAAAGCGACCGCAAATATTGATCATGACCGGCGAGAACGCCGGACGCCGCCTCGATATTCCGGACAGCGGCTTGCGCCTCGGACGCTCCAGCTCGAACGATATCCAGCTGAACGACGAAGAGCTTTCGCGCAACCACTGCCTCTTCGAGCCTTCTGGGAAATGCGACGTGAGCATCATCGATCTTGCAAGCGCGAACGGCACGTTCGTGAACGGCGAGGCGCTCGGCGCAGAGCCGCGCGTCCTGAAGCCGGGCGATGAAATCGGTGCCGGCACGACTACGCTGCTCGTCGTCGAGGCGGGTTCGGACGCGACGCCGCTTGCCGCGAAGCCGCCTCTCGCATCGAGTTTCGAAAAGCCCGCCGCGCCCCAGGCGCCGGCCGAGCCGCGGCGCGCCCATGACGCCGGCGCGCCGCACGGCCCGGTAGATCTCGGCCTCGACGGGAAGAGCGTCGCGGCAGTGCCGCAAGCGGAGGCGTCGCGCAAAGCCGTCGGCCGCACGAATATCATCTGGGCGATCGTGGCGCTTTTGATCGTTGGCGCTATCGCGCTCGTCCTCGTCATGCCGCCGCCGGAAGCCTCCGGCCAGCTCGACGCCGCGGCCGCAGGGCGCGGCGCGCGCGCGGCTTCGCCCGTCTGCGAGCTGCGTTACGAGAGGATCGATGCGGATACCTCGCATATCATGCGCTCGTTCGTCACGATTTCGCAGGATGGCACGATCGACGCGCAGTACAACGACGTCCCGCAGGAAAAGCGCCATTTCAACAAGCGCGAGACTCTTTCCGCGGACGGCCGCAAGCGCCTGGCGGAGATATTCGACGATTCCGGATGGCGCTCGCTTGCCGCGGTCTATTCAGGCTCGCGCGCATCCGAAGAAAACCGCCTGAAGAGTTGGCGGATATGCGCCATAGATTCGGGGGGCGTGCGCGAATGCCGCGTGGAGAACTGCCCGGAGCCGGCGGCGTTTCGCAAAGTGCGCGAAGCGCTCGAGGCGCTTCTCAATACGGAGTTGAAGAGCTGGGACATGATACTCTCGCGCGACGAACTCGTGGCGCGCGCGACGGAAAGCGAGCAGCTCGCAGACCAGAAATGGGAAGAGCGCAACGTCCAGAACGGCAATATCGCCCGCGCGATCTACGAATACCGCCTCGCCTGCAACTATCTGCAATCCTTTGAATCGACAGACCAGAAACGCCGTTGCGAAGAAAAGTGCGGCAAAGCCGTCCGCGAACTCAACGAGCGCTATCGCGAGAAGAAGTTCATCGTCGATCGCGCGATGAAAATCGAGAACTGGACCGAGGCGCGCAACGCCCTTCGCGAGATACTAGAGATGCTGCCGCTCGAATTCATGCCCGGCCAGGACGATCCGCGGCATACCGAGGCCAAGGCGGCGTTGATCGATGTGGAACGCAGGCTCGATCCTCGCAAACGCAGGAAAGGAGGCAGGAAATGAGATTTGCCGCCAAGACGCTGTGTGCCGCGCTGGCCGTCGCCGCCGCCATGTGCTCGTTCGCGGAGAAACGCGAGCATTCCATCCGCGCGGACTTCGCAAGTCAGCTGGAGGACGTGACGGTGTTCATCGATGGCGCGCGCGCCGGCGCTACGCCCCTCACGCTTTTCTCGCTCGAGCCGGGCGCGCATCACGCGCGCTATGAAAAGGATGGCTATGAAAGCGCCGATGATTTCTTCAGCATCCTTCCGGAGATGACGCATATCGAGCGCCATGCCGTCCTCGAACCCGTCAAAGGCCTGCTGCTTGTCACGACGGATCCCGCAGGATGCGACGTTTCGCTCGACGGGCTTTCGCTAGGCGACACGCCGCGGCTGATAACGTCGCTGGACGCGCGCGGAACATATCGCCTGCTGCTCAAGAAGGCCGGGTACCAGAGCCGCACCGTGGAAGTGCGCTTCAACGGTCGCGAGCCGCTCGTCAGGCATGAAAGGATGATACGCGATTCCGGGGTCGTCACCGTGGAGAGCGAACCCGCGGGCGCGCAGATATTCGTTAACGGTTTGCAGCGCGGCGTTTCGCCTCTCACGCTCTCGGATATTCCCAAGGGGCGCGCGAAGCTCAGAATCGAGAAGGCGGGCTACCTGCCGCAGACGAGGGAAATCGTAATCGCCGCCGGCGACGAGCAGAATGTCAGAGTCGTTTTGGAGGGCGAGCCTGGCTCGCTCTATCTGACATCCGTTCCGCAGGGCGCGCGTTTCTACATCGACGGCAAGCCGCACGGCCCCGGCCCGCATACGCTTTCGCCGTTCCCGGCGGGCAAGCACAGCGTGCGCGCGGAGCTGGATGGCTATGGCGTCGTCACGCGCGAAATCTCGATCGGTCTCGGGGAGTCTGTGAGCGAGGAATTCCGTCTGGAGAGCATTCGCGGGCGCTTGGAGGTGAGAACCGTGCCGTCCGGCGCGCTTGTCATCGTCGATGGACGCGCCGTAGGGACGACTAAGGGGGGCGAGTCGCCGACAGATCGCAGCGACGTGCTGACGATCGAAAATCTCGATGTCGGCGAACATACGGTCGTCGTGCGCAAGGACGGATACGGCGAAGTCGTTTACCATCCCGTCGTGGAGAATTCGAGCACCGCGCAGCTCAGCGCGCGGCTCAAGAGGGTGTTCAAGCCGAATATCCGCTTGACCACTCCGACGGGCGTTTATTCCGGCGTCTATGTCGATAGCACTCCCGATACGTTCACGATCGAAGTCTCGATGGGCATAACGCGCGCATTCCGCCGCGAGGATATATTGAAGGCCGAGCCGATCGGCGATTGAAAAGGCGCATTGCGGATCCGTCCGCCGCGAGGAGCGAGGCCGCCTCTCGCGGGGCAGCGGCGAACGGGGAAAGCGGAATTGCATGACAGCGGCGACGAGACTTGACGTGGAGATGGCCTCCAGAGGGCTTGCGCAGAGCCGTGCGCAAGCGCAGGCGCTCATTCTCGCCGGGAAAGTCCGCGTCGGCGGGCAGGTTGAGACAAAGGCGTCGCGCAAAGTAGATGCCGCTTCGCAGATCGAAGTCGCCGCGCCGCCGCGTTTCGTTTCGCGCGGCGGCGAAAAGCTCGAAGGCGCCTTCGAGCTGTGGGCGGACGCGCTGGACGCCGCCGGGCGCGTCTGCCTCGATGTCGGCTCGTCAACAGGCGGTTTCACCGATTGCCTCCTGCAGCATGGCGCCGCGCGCGTCATGGCCGTCGATGTCGGCACGAATCAGCTGGTGTATTCGCTGCGCGTCGATCCTCGCGTCTGGGTGAAGGAGAATTTCAACGCCCGCTACATGACCGCCTCCGATCTCCCGGAGACTCCGGAAGTGGCCGTCACGGATGTTTCGTTCATCTCGCTCAAGCTCATTCTGCCGCCGATCGCGTCCGTCATCGCGCCCGGCGGGAGGATAGTCGCGCTGATCAAGCCACAGTTCGAAGTCGGCAAAGGCAAGGCGCCGGGCGGCTACGTGGCCGACGAGGCGCTGCGCATCGCCGCGCGTGACGAGATCGTCCGTTTCGCCAAAGAAGAATTGCGCTTCGAGCTTCTCGGGCTGGCGCAGTCGCCGATCCTCGGGCGCGAAAAGGGCAATGTCGAATACCTCTCCCTCTGGAGAAAACCGTCTTGAGGATAATGCAATGGCAGATGACAAGACATATATAATCGATGCCAACAACGTCTGTTTGCGCAGGACCGGCAACAAGTCGAAACAGCGGAAGGTCTTCCATGCCGACGACCTTGCGGAGGTGATATCCCAGATTGAAGCCAGAGGCGCGCAGTGGCTTTGCATCGCAGACGCCAACTTCGCCTTCCTGGAAAAAGAAACGGGCGATGCCGCGTCTCATGCCGCCTGGCGCAAGATTCAGGCGAGAGACGATTTCGACAGGAAATTCACCATTCTTTCCGGCGGGCAGAGGGCTGACGAACGGATACTGGAATGGGCGGACCGCAAAGGGTGCGATATAATTTCTTGCGACCGGTACAGGGATTATGTCGATAAATACCCTTGGCTGCGCACTAAAGACGATGACGGAAAGTATATTGAAAATACCCCGCTGCGAGTCCATCAAATAGATATAATAGGTGGCGAGGTGGATGTGAGATGGAGCGCCGCCGCCGGGAATGTTCGCGCCAAGGCCGAAGGCTGCCCGCGCGAAAACGCCGCTCCGCCTCCGCAGGCGAGAAGGCGCAAGCTCACGCCGGAAGAAGAGCGCGAGGCCATGGAGGAAGTGCGTAAGCTGCAGGAGAAGATCTACGAAGAGCGATACAAAACTTCGAGCGCTGCGGAAGCGGCAAAGAAGAGCCCGACGGACATTTTCTTCGAGAATATCGCCGCGGGCAGACCTTCGATCGCGAAAACCCTTTTGACGGTTGGCGGAGTTTCGCTGGCCGCAGGCGCGGCCATGTACGGCCTGAAGAAAATAAACACCCCTTGATCGCAATTACAGCATCAACATAAAAAGAAAGGAAAAGAAATGTACGGAAAGTTCCAGGCGCATCTGCAAGAGACGATCGC
>DEWI01000165.1 GCA_002363575.1 Verrucomicrobia bacterium UBA3214
CTGTCCAGCGCGAATCCCTTCTGGTGCGCGTATGCCTCGATCATCGAGTTGGCGAGCGCGCGCGCCTCGTTGCGCGCCGCCTTGGAATCCGCCGCGCGGGAAGTGAAGCCGAGCGATATTCCCCTGCCGGCGACGCTTATGGCGCCGCCCGTCTTGCCGGTCACGCGAATCGCCGCGTTCTGGCGGAATTGGAATGCGCCGGAAATCTCCAGATTCCTGCGCAGAGACTTTGCGAACGCCTGGTCGCCGGCTACTTCGATCGAGACGGGGAATTTCTCCAAGCCTTCACGTTCCACATTGACTGTAAGCGCGAACGTCTGGAGGGTGCCGGCCAGCATTGCCGCCAGCGCGGCGGCGAAACGAAACTTGTTCATGGCTTTTGCGAGTGTATTCATTGAAGCGTCTGGACTGATTGTCAGGTTGTGTAATCGGCGTTGATGTGGACGTAATCCACGGAGAAGTCGCATGTGTAGATTTCGGCGGAGCCTTCGCCGATGTGCAGATCGACGGTGATGTCCAGCTCCGGAGCCTCCATCACTTTCGCAAGGCGCGCGAGCTGCTTTTCGCCGGCGACTTCGCCGCGCCTGAACGCCCACTCCTTGCCGTAGAAAACCTCGGCTTTCATATCGACTACATCCGCGCCGGAGTAGCCGACGGCCGCAAGCACGCGCCCCCAGTTCGGGTCTTTGCCGAACCACGACGTCTTGGCAAGCGGCGATTTCGCGATCGCGCGCGCCGCCCGCTCCGCATCGCGTTCCGTGCGCGCGCCGCGCACGCGCACCGTGACGAATTTCGTAGCGCCTTCGCCATCCGCGGCCATCTGGCGCGCCAGCGAAACGGCTACAGCCTCGAGCGCCGCGAGGAATGCGTCGAAATCCTCTCCGGCTTTTTCGATAGCGGCGTTGCCGGCTTTGCCGCTAGCCATGACGAACAGGGAATCGTTGGTGGATTCGTCGCCATCGACGACGATTCTGTTGAAGCTGTGCGCGACTGCGAGACGTACGGCGCGGCGCAGCATCGCCGGCGAAACCGCCGCGTCCGTGGTGATGAACGCCAGCATCGTCGCCATGTTCGGCTCGATCATTCCCGAGCCTTTCGCCATGCCGCCGACTACGACCTTGCGCCCGCCGATCGTCACGCGGGCGGCCGCCTGCTTCGGCTTTGTATCCGTAGTCATGATCGCGCGCGCCGCCGCCATGGCGTGATCCGTGGAAGTGCCTAGCGCCGCCGCCGCGTTTTTCATGCCTGCGAGCAGGCGGGGCATCGGGAGGCGGCGGCCGATGACGCCGGTAGAGGCCACCATGACATGCCGGGGATCGATGCCGAGTTCGCCGGCGGTCGCGAGCGCGGAGAGCTCTGCGTCCTTCAGACCCGCTTCGCCGGTGCATGCGTTCGCGCAGCCTGAATTCGCCAGTATCGCCTGCAAGCGCCCGCCTTTGGCGATCATGCGGTCGTAGATGACTGGCGCGGCCGCGACTTTGTTCGTCGTGAATACCGCCGCGGCGCTGCAAGGCGCGTCCGCGACGATGAGCGCGACATCGTTGCGCCCCTTGTACTTGATACTGGCGCCGACGCCTGCCGCGCGGAATCCCTTTGCCGCCAAGACGCCGCCTTCGATTTTCCCGACTTTCGCTGCTCTCTTCATTTCTTGCTGTTGTTTCATCCTGTAGCTTGTCTGCCCGTGCGCGCGGCGCTAGCCCGCGGCCTGTCGCGTGATGCTTCCCGCTCGGAGGCGCGATTGCGCCCCACGGCCGGTCATTCGGCGACTTCGTCCGAGGGCACTCCGTTTACGAGCCTGACGCCAAAGCCTCTTTTCGACGGGCACGCCGCATACAGCTCCATCGCCTCTGCGAGATTTTCGGATATGTCGGATATGCGCGTAGCGTCGCACGGATGCGTCGAGGTCAGCTCGTCGATGAACGACGAATTCCCGGTGCCGAATTTCTTCCAGAACGACAGCGCGGCATTCGGATTGTACCCCGCCTTGGCCATGAGCTTCAGACCTATCAAATCCGCTTCGCTCTCGTTGCTGCGGCTCCACGGGAGAATCACGCCGTATTCCGAGCCGAGCCCGTACAGCACTTGGGAAGTCGAGCTACCCCAAAGCGAAAGCCCGAGCGAGCCTATCGATTGCAGATACCCCCACGAAACGCGCTCGCCGCCGTGCCGCGCGATCGCGTGGCCGATTTCATGCGCCACTACGCACGCCAGCTCCGCCTCGTTGGCGAACTTCGGCATTATTCCAGTATAGACCGCGACCTTGCCGCCGGGCAGGCAGAATGCGTTTATCGTGTCGGATTGCAGGACGTTGAATTCCCATTCGAACCCCGTATCGCCAGCGACCGCCTTTATCGCGCTCCCCACGCGGTTAAGCAGCTCCTGCTGCGCGGCGTTTGGCGCTGGCTTGTATTTGGCCTTGTATTCATTGTATGCCGCGAGGCCTGCGGCGTTTTCGGAGTCTTCCGAGGAAAGCATCAACTGCGAGCGTTCGGTGATCGGCACGGTGCGGCAACCGGCCATCACGGCCGCCGCGGCGGCCACCGCCATTCTCCTGCTTGCTGCATTCATTTCCCAGCTCCTTGCAGATGGGCGCGCGGCGGATTCCCGCCGCGCCGCCCGGATTCGTCATGCGTCTTTATGTGCGAGACGGCGAAATCAGTTCCGGTCCATCGCCCATATGTCCCAGACGAGCCCGCGGTTGGAGCGGAAATATATCGTCTTGCCGTCGGGCGAGAATACGGGGCGGTCGTCGCAGGACGAGTTGGTCGTGAGCTGCGTGAGATTGTTGCCATCGATATCCATCACCCAGATGTCGTAGTTGTTGCGCCCGTTCACGATGCTGCGGTTGGATGCGAAGACGATGCTCTTGCCGTCGGGCGACCAGCGGGGATCGATGTCGTTGTGCTTCCCGGAGGCGTAGGTGAGCTGCGTGGGATTGCTGCCGTCGGCGTCCATCACCCAGATGCGCGCGGCGCCTTCGTTCATCGCGCCATCGACATAGAGGAGCTTAGTGCCGTCGGGGCTCCAGACGGCGTTGTAGCCGCGCGTCATCTGGCTGGGCGAAGAGCGGCCGTCCGCATCCATCGTCCAGAGGTAGGAGGGATGTTCGCCGGAGGGTATGACGGCGGTATAGACGAGCTGCTTGCATGTCGGATCGAGCGAGGGGAGATAGTCGGCCGTGTTGGCTTCGGTAAGCTTTTTGAGGCCGCGCTTCGTCTCCATGTCGATCGACCAGATTCCCGTGCGGCCGTTGCGCGTCGTCGCGAAATATAGGGTGTTGTTCTCTTTGGATGCGTTCGGAGTGATATCCATGAAGTCGCCGGTGGTGAGCTGCTGGCGGCGGCGCTTGTTGTGGTCCGTGCCGATTTTCCAGAGGTTGGCGCGGTGGCGCGTGACGTTCTTGGCGGTGTATTCTTCGATGATGGACGCTACGAGCGTCTTGCCGTCCGGAAGGAGGCTGATGTTCTGGATGAATTCATTGTCCGCGCTAGCGGTGAGGCGGCGCACGTTGGCGACGTTCGGGGAGGTTTCGCCGACTTCGGTGTCTGAGAAGATCGGCACGACTTCGACGAGGATGCCATCCTGCTGCATCTTCAGGTTGAGGAGGCGGCGTCCGGGACCGTCCTTTTCAAGCGTGAGGTGGATGTCGGTGGGCGTAGAGGGCTTGACGGTGAGCTTGGCGTCTAGCCAGCCCTTCTTGGATACGCGCACGACGCTATCCATCGAAGGGTTGATCGCGACATCGCGCGCCGGCGTCGTTTTGTGCGTGTCCGCGCCATCCACGCGGATGGTCGCGCCTTCGACATTGGCGGAGATGTTGTATTTCTTCTCAAGCTGCACGAGGAGCGTGGAAGGGGAGTTGAAGGAGACGGGGACGGTCTTGTCGGCGTAGCCGTCCTTCGAGAGCTTGACGGACTTCTTCGCGCCCAGCCAGACGGTTTCGATTTTCGCGGGCGAGGTGGAATCGACTTCTTCGCACTTCACACGCGCGCCTTCCGGCAGGCTCTTTACGGTGACGGTTTTGCAACCTGCGGCGATGGCGAGAAGCGCCGACGCGATGACCAGCTTTTTCATGTTTGTCTGTCTCCTGTATCGTATGTTTGGTTGGCTGTCTTGAAATCCGCTTACAGCCCGCCGGTGACGAGCGAGCCGAAGGTCGAGATCGGCGTGGTGTCCCGGAAGTTGTCCAGGACTTGGCGGGCGTCTTTCGCCAATGCGCTTATGTCTTCGTAGAGCGTGGGATCGTTGATGAGCTTGCCGATGGTGCCTTCGCCATTCTCCAGCCGCTGCGCCGTCGCGGTGAGCGACGCGACGAGCTTGTTCGCGCCTTCGACGAGTTCCTTGGCGTCGAAGCTTTCGCATGCGTTGCGGAAAGCCGCGATTGCCGCGTCGAGTTCGGTGTTCAGGGGGTCGTCTTTCGCGAGCAGGCGCCCGGCCACGCCTTCGCCGTCGCGAAGACGGCGCGCGATTTCGTTTGCCGACGCGAGCGTGCTCTTGAGGTCGTTGTAAACGGTATCGTCGGAAGAAAGCAGCTTGCCCACCGTGCCTTCGCCGCGCTCCACGCGCGCGACGATTATGTTTGCGTTGGACATCACCGCCTTGGCGTCGCCGACGGCGGCGCTTATGTCGCGATAGACCGAGTCGTCGGAAGAGAGCAGTTTGCCGATCGTGCCCTCGCCGCGCTCTACGCGCGTCACGACATCCAGGACTTTGGCGCTGGCCGCTTCGATATTGGTGACGATCGCCTTCAGCTCGCCACCGGATGTGAATTCGTTCAGGTTCTTGGCGATGTTCGAGACGTCGCGCATCCAGTCCGTCGGCGTCTCGCCTTTGAAGGCGGTCGTCTCCAGCGGCAGGATCTCGCCTTCACCTTCTTCCAGCAGGAGATAGTTGCCGCCGAGCATCGAGAGATTGCAGACGGCGGCACGATAGCCGCTGCGCAGCACAACATCGCGGTCGATTTCCGCTTTGACGGTCAGGTTGGAGGGCGAGAGCAGGATCTCGTCCACCGTGCCGACTTTCGTGCCGCGGTACATGACGTTATCGTGCGCTTTCAGCCCGCCGACATCGGAGAATTCGATGCCGACCGTGATTTTCTTGCGACCTTGAAGCACATCGACGCCGGAGATTATGATCGTGAAATATACGAGAAGCGCGAGTACGGCGAGCATGAATATGCCGACTATCGCTTCGGAAAACGGGTCTTTGTTCCTGGTGCTCATATCAATTCTCCTTTCGCCGCCGCGAGAAACTCCCTGACGGCCGGCTTGCAGGATTTCACGAATTCCGCCGGTGTTGCGCACTCCTGCACTTTGCCGTCTTTCAAGAGCATGATGCGGTCTGCGAATGCAAGCGCGCCAAGCAGATCGTGCGTCACGACTATCGAGGTTATCCCTAGCGTGGTCGCGAGCTTCCTGATGAGTTTGTTGATCGTGACGCTCGTGACGGGGTCGAGGCCGCTCGTCGGCTCGTCGTACAGCACGATGTCCGATTGGCGGACTATCGCTCTTGCGAGGCCGGCGCGCTTCTGCATGCCCCCGGAGATTTCCGCCGGGAATTTCTGCGCGGCGCCGGTCAATTCCACTGCGGCCAGCGCTTCGGCGACTTTGCGCTCTATCTCTGCATCGCCGAGATCCGTGCATTCGCGCAGCGGCAGCGCCACATTGTCGGCGACGTTCATCCACGCCAGCAGCGCGCCGCCCTGGAAAAGATAGCCTATCCGCGAGCGCACTTTCTCCAGCTCGCGGTCGCTGCAAGTGGCGACGTCGATGCCATCCACGACCACGCTTCCCGCCGTCGGCGTGAGCAGGCGCACGAGATGCTTGAGAGTCACGGATTTGCCGGTGCCCGACGGCCCGACGATCGCGAAGACTTCGCCTTTCTCGACGTTGAACGAGACGCCGTCGAGGACGGCGTTGCCGTTGAAGCGCTTTACGACATTCTGGAAGCTGACGAGGCTCATCTGTAGCATACCCTCGTAATCATGTAGCCGAACATCAGCACCAGCAGGAAACTCAAGATTACGGAGCGTTGCGTGGAGCGTCCTACGCCAGTCGCGCCCATGTCGCATCCGAAACCTTCGGAGACGGATACCGTGCCGATGACAACCCCGAAGCACGCCGCCTTCAAAAGCCCGACGAACAGATCCTTCGTTTCCGCGATGGACATGGCGCTGGAAATGTACTGCCCGAAATTCACGCCGAGCTGCGTGGTGCCGACGACCCCGCCGCCGATCGTCCCGATTATGCAGCAATAGAACCCGAGCAGCGGCGCCATCAGCATCAGCGCGAGTATGCGCGGCGCCGCCAGGAAGCGGATCGG
>DEWI01000125.1 GCA_002363575.1 Verrucomicrobia bacterium UBA3214
GGGGCGGGGGCGGCAGGCGCGGGCGTCTGCGTCCCGGAAGGCGCCGCCGCCAGCGAGATTTCGAGAGCGGCGAACGCCGCGAAGATCGAGAGAATCTTTTTCATGGTTTGCTCATCACTCTTCGATGCCGATGGCCACGGGGAAGCCGCGCTTTGCGCTCTTGCCGCCAAGCTTGTCGCCGCTATACACAAGCGCGCCGACGGCGAACGGCATGGATTCGACGATCGCGAACTGGTCGCCGGGCACCGGGACGTCGCAAGCGCAATCGTACCAGCCGGGTATGACTACACCGGAGAATTTCGCCGTCACCGTCTTGCCGCTGAAGGGCACGCGCACGGAGCCGGAGAATACGCCGGTCGCCCGCTTGTAGGCGATGCGCTGTTTATTCGCCGCGTAGCCGTCGAGCGTCATCTTGGAAGCTTCGAGCTTCACCGTCGCGGGATAGAGTTCATCGGCAAGCGCGCCGTACGCCGTCGAGCCGGAGAATGCGTAGGTCGTGAAGTAGAGCTTGAGCGAAGACGGCAGCGTCGCTTCCGCCGCAAGATCGAGGAGCGAAGCGGAGGCGTCGTGCCAGCTGCCCATCACCGCGCACGCATGCGAAATCCCGTTGGCTTCCCACACGGCTTCCGTGCCGGCGACGGCGACGACGGCGCGCCGCGATGTCGAAGAACTGGCGGAGCGCTTAACGCGCATCGCCGCCGCGAATGTATAGCGCGTCTTCGCCGCGAACGCCGTCAAGACGCCGTTGCCGTCTGCATCGGCGACGATATAGCCATTGCCGGAGACGCGCTGGCCGTTCGCGAGCATGCCGGTCCACTTCGCCTTTGCCGCGCCGTCGATCGTCACGGTGAGATAGCTGGCGCCGGCGTGGTCGGTGGCGCCGTCTTCATATTCGGGGAAAGCGACGGTGTATGCGCCGGCGTAATAACCTCCGAGATCGCCGCCGTTGGCGACGAGCGCGCCGGTCTCGAGCGCCGCTGCGTATGCGGGATCGGTCACGCGCGCTTCGAGAGCGCCATCCGCGCCAATCGCGAGTTCGAGGACGGCGCCGTTCTTCGCCGCGAGCGTAGTGGAAGCGAGGCCGTCATCCATCGCGTCCCACTTGCCGCTGAAGGAGGTGTTCTTGATATTCTCCTTCGTGACGTACTTCGCGGTGATGCGGTTGGTCGCCTTGAGCGAGAGCGTGAGCGCGCCTTCGAGAGTCTTGGCGCCGCTCTCCGCGTCCGTCGCAAACAGCGGAAGCGTCATGACCTGCGTGCGCGACAGATACCTATTGACATCGGCGGGATTTGCGACGGTTATCGAGAGCGCGACCTCCGGGCCGAGGCCGCCGCCTTTCGTCACGTCCTCGAAGGCCACAACGACGTCGTACACGCCGGGCTTCTTCGCCGTGCCCGTGAAAGCGACGGCGCCGGTATCGGAATCATAGACAAGCTTGACGCCGGAAGGCAGCCGCCCTTCCAGAACCTTGACGAGCACCCTGTCGCCGGCCGCGACGTTGTAGAGCGGCGCGGAGAGCGCGGAGCCGGAATTGAAGCCCGTGTAGAGCGCGACGTCGTACTCCTGCTCCGCCGTCGCCGGCCTGTCGGTATTGTAGATTTCGATATTCATCGCGGAGGGCGAGCCGATCGCGGCGACTTGCGCATCGGCTAGGCAAAGCGAGAAGGAGACGCTTTCGCCTTCAGCGGCGGTCGCGAGCGCGAACGAGATTTCCTTGTCGCTTGCATCGCCCTCTTCCCACGTCACCACGGTATCCGTCCAGGTGAAATGCGTGCCGTTAACGGCGGTGCCGCCCGCTCCGAGGAACACGCGCACGGACGCATCGCCGGAGACGCCGTCGGTGCGCTTGAGAGTCGCCTTGCCGACGCCGGCTCCAGAGATGTAGCGCGCGCTCGTCTTCGCGAATGCCACGACGCCAGGATGCAGCGTGATCGCCGACGAGACGGTGAAAGAAAACTCGCCGGACGCGCCGACTTCGGCGCCGTCGGAGAATGCCGTCGCCGTCAGATAAACGCCGTCTGTCTCCCCTTTGCCGAAATTGTAGCCCACGGTGCCCGTGCCGCTCGCGAGAGTGGCGGCGACGCCATCGGCGACGCGAACGATCTTCAGCGCGACCGGCCTGTTTTCAGGAGCGCCGGAGACGGTGAAATCCACGGTGCCGACCGGGACTCCGGAAACGGCGAATACCTTCGTCGCCGCATTGATCTGCACGGTGGCGGAGACGCCGGCGCCGCCGGCGGCGATGGAAAGCTGCGTCGTTTCCGGGTAGGAATCGCGCTCGCCTTCGGTTCCCTGGAGAGCGAGGAGGGCGTTCAGGCGCGCAATATTTTCCTGCGGTTCGTAGTAGCGAACGCCCTTGCCGTATTTGTTCGCGCGGTCGCGCCACATGTTGGCGCGCGCGACGACATTGTCATTGTCGCCGATCAAGAGGAATGTCGGGTTGCCGATGCGCGGCGCGGTAGAGCCGGGAGCCAGCCATTTCTGCGTATATTGCGTGACAAGCGCGATTCCTGAAGCCGCGACATCCGCCGGAATCCCCTTGCGCGACAAATAGCCGGCGCCGCTGGCGACGGGGCGGCCCGCGATCGACGTAGCGCCCTCCTCGTAGGAGAGAAGGCGCGCCTGGTTCGTGCCGGCCGCCGTGCCTGGCGACGACGCCTTGCCCTGGTCGAAAAGCACGGGAATTACGTGGTTCTCCTTCGCCCACGCCTTGAATTCGTCAGTGACGAGGAAAGTCTCCTCGATGCCGTTGCAGTACGGGCACCAATAGACTCCGGAGAAATTCGCAAGGATATACGCGGAGCCGCCGTTCGCGCGCTCTGCGGCGACTTTCTGCTTTGCGGCGGCGTAGTCCAGCGTCCAATCGCCCCAATCGAGCGCGTTCGCGGTCTTTTCGCCCGGCGCATAGGGATTGCGCACGCCGTTCGCCTGCGGCTCGACAACGTAAATCGCGCTGGAGGCGTGCACATCGCCATTGGAATCAAGAAGCTGCAAGGCGATTGTGGCGCCGGTGCCAAGCCCTTCGGGAAGCGCGACTTCGACGCTCTTGGAGGCTTCGCCGGCCGCCCACGACACGGCCGTGGAGACGCCGGCGGCGACGAGCGTGTTGGCGCCTTCGCGCTCCGTCGAAGTCCTGTAGAGCGGCACGGCGACGGTGCGGCCCGCCGCGTACCCTGCCTCGACTTCGAGGCGGGCGTTCTCGTTCGTCCCGGCCACGACGAACTCGCCGCCGTCGTATATGTACGCCGAGACTACGAGATTGAGCGAACCGATAAACTGCTGCGCCAGCGTGCCCGTCGTCACCGGCATCATGCCGTCGCGGCCTACGAAGCGCTTGTAGCGCGCGCTATCGACGGCGGGCTTGACGCCATCCTGGTTCCAGTATATGCCGATGAACGGCACGGCGGAAGTGCTCTTGGGCTTGGCGAAGGAAAGCGCGTTCGCCGACGAAGACGTGTATATCATCACCGGCTTGTAGAGATTCTGCCAGGCGAGGAATTCGTCGGTGAGGCAGGCGCGCTGCAGCAATTCGCAGTTCCCGCACGACACGCCGCCGTAGAACACCAGGAGCGGCACGTGGTATGTATCGGCGTAGTCGCGCCCGGCGTCGTAATTGGAATTCCAGACGCCCGGCACGATCGCGCCGTCCGAGACGGTCAGAAGGTTTTCATGGAGCTGGAATCCCGCCGCGTTCGCGAGCGTGACGCCGCAGACCGCGGCGATGGCGCAGAGCGCCTTCTTGATCATCGTTTTCATCGTTTTCTTTCTTTGTCTGTTGTTCAAATCGGTGCCATCTCCAGCTCCTGTGCGGCGCGGCGCGCCGCGCGCGCTACTTCACCGTCACGGGGAACGCCCCGCCGCCGGTCGCATAGCCGGTGCCGGCACCCTCGAGCGTGCCGTCCGCTCCGGTGTAGAACACGCCGTAGAACTTCTTCTTCGCCCCGGACGTGAAGGAACCCTTGAAAACGCCTGTCTTGGATGCGCCGGAAATCTTCGCGCGCATATCGTTGGCGGCCGCGCGGATGCGCGTGGAAGTCGCGACTTCGATGCCGAACGAAGCGCCGTCCGCGGACACCGTCTTGCCGGCGAGCGAAGCGAACGAAGGAGCGTTCCACTTGCCGCCCGCCGCGACGCCGTAGTACGCGCCGGCGTAATTGTAGCCGCCGGCGACGGTGCCGTCGGAGTAGAGCGCCACGCCGCCAGACACGACGACTCTCGAGACCCTCTTGCCGCCGTAGGAGAACGCCACCGTGCCGCTGAAACCGTCCTTGGCGTATTCAGGGAGACAATTCGCCACCGTGGCGGAATCGAGCAGCAAAGTCGCGCCCGATGCGGAAAGCTTGCCCTTACCGTTGATATTGCCTTTCATCGTGAGCTTGCCGCGGTTGGTCATCTTGAAATACGCGCATGCGGCGATGTCGCCGCCGGCCGGCGCGAGCACTGCCGTCCACGCGCCCGGGAAAGGCGCGGGGGGATTGGCGACTTTCGCGCCGTACAGCGTGGCGCCGTTGCGCCCGCCCGTCAGGATGCCGCCGGAAACCGGCGCGAGATTGACGGCCGAAGAATAAAGGAACATCTGGCCGTTTTCGTCGAAGCTCACCGTGCCCTTGACGCGCGTCTTGGAGATTCCTTCGAGAATCGTGCCGCTCCATTTGCCGGTCGTCGCGATCTTCCAGCTGAGCGAGCCGGTCATCGCGCCGGCGGCGTCGAAGAACACGCCGTAATAGTTGCCCTTGATGGACGCGGGGAGTTTGGCGGCGCTGAGCTTGATGCTCTGCGTGGTCTCGCCCCACTCGTTGGCAGCGGTGACGACGACGTTGTACGTGCCGGCGCGCTTGGGCGTGCCGGTGATGATGCCGGTGGACTTGTCCATCTTCATGCCGACCGGCAGCCCCTTCGCACTGTATGTGATCGTCGAAGACGACGCCACGGCGGAGAAATCGAGCTGCGTGCCGGCCTTGAGATAGACCGTCACGGCCGAGGGAGTGTCGTCGGCGAACTTCGGCTTCGAGGAAATCGAGAACGCCGCGCTCGCGGTGCCGACGGCAGTGCCGTAGTCTGCCGTGTGATCCGTGACGCGCACGCCCCACTGGCAATCGCCCATCGGCTCGACTACGGAGATGAAGCCGGCATCGACGGCGTTAAGCGTCTTAGCCGCGCCGGTGTAGAGCGGCGTGGACGAGAAAAGCGATGCACCGGCGACGGCGCCGAAAACTTCATAGACCGCGCGCTCGTCCGTGCTGGCGCTGGACCAGACGAAATCGGCGAGCGTCTTGTCGGCCTGGAGGCCGGCGAACGGGATTTCCGCGCCGTCGGCTGGCTTTTCCAGCGTCACCGCGAGCGGGACGAATTCGAATTTCGCGAAGCCGATGGTCTCTTCGCCGGCCGTGCCGGCGGTGCCGTTCACGTTGAACGTGATGGCGTCGCCGGGAGCAACGCCGATCGTCGTGGCGTCAGCCGCGCCGATCTCCGCTTCCCAGGAGTCGCTGTTGGCGATTATGCTGCCGCCGGCGCCCTGCACGACGAGGAAGCCGCCGACGGTAGCAGTGAATGCGAGCTTGGCGCCGGCGCCATCTTGCACGATCGTCTCCAGCACGCGGCCGTCGGCTTTCGCGGGAGAGAACCAGACCGCGTCGCCGCCCGCAAGACCCGCGAGACCGGCCGAAGAAGCCTTGAATTCGTCAAGCGTCTTCCCGACGCGCGAATCCTTGAAAGAGAGCGCGATGGATTCGACAGGGCAGGAGACCGTGGAGCCGTCGAAACCGCTCGCGGCGATCTTCACGGTGATGTCGTCGCTGACGATGCGCTTGTCGGCGACCGTGCGCTTTACCGTGAACGTCTGCGTGCCGTCGCTCGCGCCCCAGGAGAGCGTGGAAGGCTCGGCGACGTATTCGGAGGCTTTAGCGCCTTCAAGCGTGATCGCGACGGCGCCGGAGACGCCGGAAGCGCCGCTGCGCTCCACCGCGCCTGTCCAAGCCTCGCCCGCGACGAGATTAACGGCGCTCTGCGCGGAGAATGTCAATACGGTATCCTGCACGCAAAGCGGCTTGAGGGCGTTCTCGACATCCTGCCAGAAGGCGGAACGCTCCGCATAGCCGCTCATCCACTCGGCAGCGATCGCGCCAGTCGAAGGATTCAAGATGCGCACTAGCGGCAGCGCTCCGGACGCCGTCGTGCCGGCATAGCGGTAGTAAAGCGTCAGGAAGTAGTCGGAGTATGACATGTCTCCGCCGTTGTTGATCATCACCAAGTAGAACTTGTAGGTGTTGACCATGCGGGTGAACTCCGGATTGTTGAGGGTGTTGCCGACGAAGGCCCAGCAATGGCTGCACCCTACGCCCTGCGGAGTGTCGTTTATAAGCGTCAGGAAAATCGGGTATCCGGTGGTCTTGGCGGCCGCCAGGACGCCATCGAGATTGCTTGTCCACTGGTTTGGCTCCGTGCCGTTGCCGACCGACGGAAGCGTGACGGCGCGTGCGCCGAGCGACAGCGCTGCGGCCATCGCGAGCATGATGAGTTTTTTCATATGTTTTTTCTCCTTTCTGAAATTTCTGTTTGCAGTGCCTTTTGCCTTCCGCGCGTCAGCGCACGCGCCGGATGCGGACTTTCGGTCCGGTCGCGCCGTCCTGTCCGTCTTTGAGCGGGATGGGGCACTTGATCTCGGTCTTCGCAAACAAATCCACAAAGCGTTTGGCAAGCTCGATTTTGGTGCGGACGGCGATAAGCTTCTCTCTCGCTTCCTCGAGCGACAATTCCGGCTTGAGAGGCGTCTTTTCGAGCATGATATGCGCTAGTTCCACGCTTGCTTCGTCCTCGTCCGTCTCCGGGTGGCGCTTGAGGAGCTTCAATATATGCCATGAGAACGGCGTCTCGACGATGCCGCTTATTTCTCCCTCTTCAAGCTTCGCGTAGGCGGCTTCGATTTCTTCGCGCAAATCGTCTTTTACGAGTTTCTGGACGTTGTCGTCGTCCTCCATGAAAACGCCTTTCGTTTCCGCCGTTTCGCATTCGCTCCACTTTTCGGCGGCCTCGCCGAAATCCATCGGCTCTGTGCCGTCGGACGGCTTGAGTTTGGCGAGAATTTCGCGAATCTGCGCGCACTTGAAAGCATTCGTCGCTTCGGCCGCGTCGTTCCATTCGCTCTGCGCGAGCTGCGCCTTGCGCGCCTCTTCGTCGGTGACGGTGATGGAAGGTTTGATGACCTGTTCGCAGTAGGCGCGCCAGAGCAGCGCGTTCGTCAAATTGTGTTCGTAGAAAGATTCCGGCTCGTCCATCAACTTCAGGAGTTTGGCGGCGGCCGGACCGCGGCGTACGTAATGCTCGCGCGTGGCGGCGCGCGCCTTCTCGAATTCCTCATCCGCGACTTTCAAGCCGAGACGCCGCGCCTCGGCCGCAAAAACCGCATACTTCAAATATTCTTTGACAACCTTCTTGAAACGCATCCCGAAAGCCGCGTCGTTCGCCTCGGCCATGCCTTCCGCACCGACTTGCACAGGCAGCGGAAGCGGCGCCGCGATAGCATCCATATGCGCCTTCACAAGCCCCCAGCGCAGTTTATCCACTCCGCCGACATCCAGGAAAATATCATCGTCGCCAAGCCCCAGAAGCGTGCCCATCGTCGATGCGCCGCCTCCGGACGCGCGTGCTGCAGAAGCCGAGAGCGAGACGCCGCCTTCCGCCGTGCGTTCAGCCTTCGTCGGATCGAAAGTGGCGCCATTGGCGAGCTTGGATTCTTCCGCCGCGCTTGCAACAGCCGCCGCAAGCACGAAAACAACTGCAATTCTCCCTCTCATTCCTCTCTCCTAGCATCAAGAAAATGCTCTATATCAATAGCAACAACAGCAGCGCTCGGACTTTTTCTTCTGTCAGACAGATTTCGAAAGCAAAAAGGGGGAAGGTTTTCCAACCTGTCCCCCTTTTCTCCTCTTACCGGCCGGCGCAGTCAAGCGCCAACCGGCTCGATTATTGAAGCTTCCGCCTCAATTACTCCTCGTCTTCGGTATCGAAGCCGCTGAGCACGTCTTCCGCGAAGTAAGCCGCGCCGAAGGCGAGCTGCTGAGCGGAAACGTTGGTCAGCCTCTTGGCCTGATAGGAAGCCTTCCAGGTGCCGCCGA
>DEWI01000099.1 GCA_002363575.1 Verrucomicrobia bacterium UBA3214
CCAATGGAGTGGATATGACGGGTATAGAGCGATTGCACGAGATAATGACGCGCTTGCGCGATCCCGAGACGGGCTGTCCGTGGGATCGCGAGCAGACGCTTGAGTCCTTGAAGCCTTGCGTCCTTGAAGAGACTTACGAGTTGCTGGCGGCGATGGATCGTCCAGAAGATAAGGCGAACCACATAGAAGAGCTTGGCGATGTCCTTCTCCAGGTGATGTTCCAGTGCGTCATGGCCGAGCAGGAAAAGCGCTTTACTTTTGATGATGTCGCAAACGCCATAGCCGACAAGCTCGTGCGGCGCCATCCGCACGTCTTTGGCAATGTCGAAGCGGACGACACGGCCACCGTGCTGCGCAATTGGGAGCAAATCAAGCAACAGGAGCATCGCAAGCAGGCGCGGCATTCCGCTCTTGATGGCGTCCCCGCGACGCTTCCGGGGCTTTTGAAGGCGCAGCGCACGCAGGAAAAGGCTTCGCGAATCGGCTTTGATTGGGCGGATGCCTCAGGGCCGCTTGAAAAGATATCCGAGGAACTCGGCGAGCTGAAAGACGAGATAGCCGCGCGAGCGTCGCAGCGGCCTGCCGATTCCGGGCGTGTCAAGGAAGAGCTGGGGGATTTGCTTTTCGCGGTGGCGAATCTCGCGCGCCATCTGAAAGTCGATGGCGAAAGCGCGCTGGAAAACGCGACGGCGAAATTCGCGACGCGCTTCCGCGCGGTGGAGGCGGCCGCCGCGGCGTCCGGCAAGTCTTTGAAGGATATGACGCTCGGTGAGATGGATGCGCTCTGGGAAGACGCGAAGCGCAAACTCGCGTCGCCCGGCGGCGGCGCTGCGTGAAGGCGCCTGCGCTCGGCAAACCCACGACCTTGATATTTGAATGGCGCGCCGCGACGGCTGGCCGGGACGGCTTTGGAGTTCGCGATGGAGCTGGAAATACTGGAGCCGCATGGATTCTGTGCCGGCGTGAAAGGCGCGCTTGAGAGGGCGCGGCGCCATCCTGACGCCTGGTGCCTGCACGAACTCGTTCACAACGATCAAGTCGTGGAAGAGTTGCGCGCCGGCGGCATGAAGTTCGTCGAGAGCCTTGACGACATCCCGGAGGGCGGGACGGTAGTGTTTTCCGCGCATGGTGTTTCACCGGCTGTTCGCGAGCAGGCGCGGCGGCGCGGCTTGCGGATCGTCGATGCGACGTGCCCGTTTGTCGCGCGAGTGCATCGCGAAGC
Source organism: Verrucomicrobia bacterium UBA3214 (assembly GCA_002363575.1). Classification (GTDB taxonomy): domain Bacteria; phylum Verrucomicrobiota; class Kiritimatiellia; order RFP12; family UBA1067; genus UBA1067. The sequence goes on from DEWI01000099.1 coordinate 1,223, forward strand.
GAAAGAATTCGCGCTTCGCGGGCTTGATGTCGTCGTAATCGGTCACAAAGGCCATGCCGAGTGCGAGGGAATCGTAGGGGAAGTCGTCGCGGCGCATGGCCGCGTCTTTGTATATCCCGATTTGCCGCCGCAAGGGGCGAAGATCGGCGTCGTTTCCCAGACTACGATGAATGCGGACGACGTGGCGGCGATCGTGTCGCGCTTGAAGGACGCTTATGAAGTCGCGGCGGCGGCGCAAGTCTGCAACGCCACGAAGGAGCGCCAGGATGCAGTAAAGCGTTTTTCCGGTGACGCGCTAATCGTGCTCGGCGGAGCTAAGTCTTCGAATACGCGGCGCCTTGCGGAAGTCGCGCGCTGCCGCGCGTATCGCGTCGGCACACACGAGGAATTGGCGGCCATCCCGCTCGATGGCGTGCGGCGTCTTGGCATGACCGCAGGCGCTTCGACGCCGGAAAAAAGCCTGCGCAGCGCTATCGAGTTCATCGCCGCGCAGCGCGGGCCAAAGCTCGGCGGCGCAGTATGAATGCGAAAGCATGCGGCGAGTTTCGCGGACCAGGCGATATGCGCGCACTTTCGCGAAAGCCGTTGCGGGAGGCCGCAAGCCGCCACGCGGGATGAAAGCGCCGCGACGATTCTGGATAGGCTGGCAAACACGCATTCCGGATCAAATTCCCTCCAGCCATTGGCAAACAGACCGGTTTTCGATATCCCGAATGGAAACTTCGAAAACTCCATAAATGAATTCGCCGTTGCGCCAACTGCCGGGAATATGGTACAATATCGCCGGAATATCCGGGAAGGCGGAATATCGTGGCAAGCGCAAGAATATCGAAAGGGGCGCCGTCAGCAGGCCGCGGCGCGGCAAAGGCGCGGAGCAGTTCCGCGCGCATCATGAAGCCGGAGTACACGCGGAAATCGAGCGCATGTGCCTGATGGACGACGACTTCATGTCGAAGTGCCTGGAGAACGCGCCGGAATGCATCGAGCTGATGCTCCGGATCATCCTCGGCAAGAAGGATTTGAAGGTGTTGAAGTCGCAGACCGAATATCCTATAAAGAGTCTGCAAGGGCGCGGCGTGAGGTTCGACGTGTTCGCGCGCGATTCCGGGGGAAGGGATTACGATATCGAGATTCAGCGCGCAGACCGCGGCGCGGAGCCGAAGCGCGCGCGGTACAACTCCGCGCTCATGGATGCGAACGCGCTCGATTCCGGCGAAGACTTCGGCAAGCTGCGCGATACTTACGTCATTTTCATAACCGAAAACGACGTGATGGGCGACGGGCAGGAACTGTACTCGTATTCGCGGATAGAGGAAAGCAGCGGCAGACGCCTTCACGACGGAACGCATATCATCTACGTGAACGGAGCGACGAAAAGCAAAACCGAAATAGGCAAGCTGATGCATGACTTGCGGTGCTGCGATTCCGCGAAGATGCATTTCGACATTCTCAGGCAGAGAGTCAGCCAATTCAAGAATTCAGAAGAAGGGAGGCGCGTCATGTGCAGAGCATTTGAAAGAATCAAGGCCGCAGGCATTGTCGAGGGCGAAGCTCGCGGCGAGGCTCGCGGCGAGGCTCGTGGCGAGGCTCGCGGCAAGGCTCGCGGCAAGCGCGAAACAATGCTTGCGACGGCAAAGCGGATGCTGGAGAGTGGAATGCTTGCGTTGAAAGACATTGCAAGGTTTTCCGGTCTTTCGCTTGCGCAGGTCAAGAAGCTCCAGGCGGAGATGGCATGAGGGCGCGCAGCGTCTAGAAATGACAACGAGAAAGACGATGAAGAAACTGACAATGGCCATCGCCGCGGGATTTGCGGCGTGCATGGCGGCAGGCGCAGAGGCGCCGTCGCCGTCCGGCGCGGAGCGGCAGACGCCGCGCTGGAGCGTGAAGAAGGCCAAAGCGTGGGGAGAGGCGAATCCGTGGTGGTGCGGCGTGAATTACATCCCTGCGAACGCGATCAACTACACGGCGATGTGGGACAAGACGAGTTTCTCGCCCGACGTCATCCGCCGCGAATTGAAGCTCATGACGCAGACAGGCATGAACTGCGTGCGCTTCGTGATGCAGTACAAAGTTTACGAGGACGATCCGGAGTATTTCATCAAGGCGCTTGACAAATTCCTCTCGCTGTGCGAAGAAGCCGGAGTCAAGGCGATGCCGATTTTCTTCGACGACTGCGCGTTCGGCGTGAACCGCGATCCCGTCGTCGGCCGCCAGAGCGAGCCGCTGGAGGGTTGGTACGCATGGGCGTGGAGTCCATCGCCAGGCCATACGATGGTCATAGACGAGCGTGAGCATCCGAAGCTGGAGAAATACGTGAAGGACATTCTGTCGCGCTTCAAGGACGACAAGCGCATCTTCCTCTGGGATCTTTACAACGAGCCTTCCAACGGCGGGTTGGGCAAGCGCTCTCTCCCGCTTCTTGAAAAGACGTTCGCATGGGCGCGGGAGGTCGATCCCTCGCAGCCGATTTCTTCGGGGGTGTGGAACAAAAACAAGGCGGTGAACGCGATCATCCTGGCTAACAGCGACATCGTGACGTTCCATTTTTACGGAAATCGCGAGAAGACGCGCAAGCGCCTCGAAGAGATCGCGGCAATGGCGCGCGGGAGGCCGGCGATCTGCACGGAATGGATGAACCGTCCCGCCGGTTCGACAGTGAAGGACTGCCTCGGGCTTTTCAAAGAGGCGAACGTCGGCTGTCTCGCGTGGGGGCTGGTGAACGGCAAGACGCAGACGCATCTGCGGTGGGGGCACCGCCCGGAGAACCTCCCCTACACCGGCGCATGGCAGCACGATCTTTTCCGCGGCGACCTCACGCCGTACGATCCGTCAGAAATCGACCTCATCAAGGCTGCGGTGGATCGAAGGTAGCCCGTTTTTTCATCGCACGGTGCGCGAGGCGGCGCCGAAGGACGGCGGCCCGCGGCCCATGATCTACGGCGCATCCGATCCGGGGCTTCGCAGCAAAGGGGGCGTTGAGCGCAAGGTGGCGCAATGGCGATAAGACAGGAAACAAAGCACTCGATGCTAAGGCGATGCCGCGGTTGGGATTACCGCCAGCCCTGCATCTACATGATTACGCTTGTATTGGCCGATCGCCGGTCAAAGGCTCTGGGGCGGCTCGAGATTTTGGAGTCGCCGCGCTATGACCGGGAGCTACCGCTCCCGGCACGGGACAGGCCGTGCCAGGCACAGGGCGGGGTTGCCTGTTTTGTTCCGGGCGCGGCA
>DEWI01000162.1:0-397 GCA_002363575.1 Verrucomicrobia bacterium UBA3214
GACAGCCGACCTGCATCCGGCTGCAGTCGTCGACCATGTCGATGAGCTGGAGAGGCGGGTTGGAGCGTCCCAGAAAGTAGTCGGGCGTCGCGTCCAGCTGCCACAGCTCGCCGACCGACTTGCGCTGCCAGCGGCGGACGTGCGCCGGAGGCCGAGCCCTGTGGTCGGTCAGATGGAGATTGTGCGCAATGGCCCAGTGCCGGACCTGGGAGCGGTCTACGGGGAAGCCGAAGCGCCTACCCACCTCGCTGGCGGCAAACGCATACGAATACCGTTTCGCGTCGCCATCCGGCTCCAGGGCCCTGCGCAGGAACGACTGCACCTTGTCAGGCCACGTTGGCATGTGGTTGCCGCCGGACGAACCCGGCCCCCAGTCGTCGCCACGCCCCTGCGCCCG
>DEWI01000162.1:599-7767 GCA_002363575.1 Verrucomicrobia bacterium UBA3214
GATATCTGTTGTTTCATGGAGCATAATATACTCCACATTCCGGTTTTACTCGCTACACCGAGACGGACGCCCCCATGAGGGGCGCATGGTTCCCTTCCTTATCCTTCCACAATTGACATCTTCGAAGCGAAATCCCTCGCTGAAGCCCGCTTAACAAGCCCTTGCCCGCCATTCCGGTTTTGCTCGCTACAGCATTCCGGTTTTGCTTTCACCGCGACAGGGGGCACCATGTTTTTTGCACGTCCGGCATTTGCCTCCCGTCTGCCGGATTTCGGCGCGGAGCACGCCGGGAAGCGCCTCGTTTTCGGAGGAAAGCGCACGCAAAACAAGCAAATGCCGCCGCTCTGCTTTTTGGAGCGAAACCGGCGCCCCGGAAAGGCGAAATTATGGTAAAATATGCGGCCGTCGAGTTTGACGCATCGTCCGCGCGGGCCGCGGCACGAAGCAAAGACGCCAGAAGACCGCTACAGCTAGTCCAGACATGAAAATCGGTTGCCATCTTTCATCGAGCGGCGGCTATCTCGCAATGGCGCAGACGGCCGTCTCCATTGGAGCCAACGTCTTCCAGTTCTTCACGCGCAATCCGCGCGGAGGCGCGGCAAAGCCGCTCGATCTCGAGGACGTCCGCGCTTTTAGCGCCTACGCGGCGGAGAATGGCATCGGCCCGATACTGGCGCACGCGCCGTACACGCTGAACGCCGCCGGCGCCGACGAAAGAGTCCGCGCGTTCGCCGAAGCGACGATGCTGGACGACTTGAAACGCCTGGAGAAGACGCCGGGAGCGCTCTACAATTTCCATCCGGGCTCGCATGTCGGGCAAGGCGAAGAGGCCGGGATAGAGCTGATTTCTTCGATGCTCCTGCGCGTATTCGATGCGCTGGGCGGGAAGTGCGAGACGACCGTGCTGCTGGAAACCATGGCCGGCAAAGGAAGCGAAATCGGCGGGAAATTCGCCCATCTTCGCGCGATAATCGACCGCACCGCGCTGCCGCTCGGCGTCTGCCTCGATACATGCCACGTCTGGGATGCGGGCTGCGACATCGCGGAGGATCTCGATGGCGTGCTGGAGCGCTTCGACGGCGAAATCGGCCTCGAGCGCCTCAAGGCGATCCATCTCAACGATTCCATGAACGTCCGCGGCGCGCGCAAAGACAGGCATGAAAAGATCGGCAAAGGGAAGATCGGCCTGGACGCGCTCGCCGGCGTGATCAACCATCCGCGCCTGCGCCATCTGCCCTTCTATCTCGAAACGCCTTGCGACCTGCAAGGCTACAAAGAGGAAATAGCGCTGCTCAAGAGCCTTGCCGAAAACGCCTGACTCGCGCTGCCGACGACATTTTCCAACCAATTGCGAAAAGAGAGCAAGACAATGAAAATATTCAGAGAACCGGAAGAACTTCAAGCATGGAGCCGCGAGCGCAGGCTCGCAGGCGCGCGCATAGCCCTCGTGCCCACGATGGGCTATCTCCACGAAGGCCACATCTCGCTCATCGAAGCCGCGAAAAAACGCGGCGCCGACGAAATCGTCGTTTCCGTCTTCGTCAATCCCGTCCAGTTCGGGCCGAACGAAGACTACGAAAAGTATCCGCGCGACGAACAGGCGGACCTCGCCAAATGCCGCGACGCCGGCGCGACGGCGATCTTCTTCCCGACACCGGAAAACATGTATCTGCCGCACCACAGCGTCTATATCGTCGAGGAAGAGCTTTCCAAGGGGCTTTGCGGCGCGCGCAGGCCCGGGCACTTCCGCGGCGTCTGCACTGTAGTCGCAAAGCTCTTCAATCTCGCCCATCCCGTCTTCGCGGTCTTCGGGCAGAAGGACTACCAGCAGGCGCAGATAATCAAGCGCATGGTCCGCGATCTCAATTTCGACATCGAGATAGTCGTCTCGCCGATCGTGCGCGAGCCTTCGGGGCTCGCGAAAAGCTCGCGCAACACCTACCTCTCGCAGGAAGAAAAAGAAGCCGCGCTCGCCATCTCCCGCGCGCTCGCCGATCCCGTCTCGACGGCGGCGATCGCCGCGCAGCTGGAAAGCGCCGGCCTGAAAGTCGATTACGTCGAATGCGTCGATGCCGAGACGCTCGAGCCGCGCGAAAAAATCGCGCCCGGGACGTGCGTGCTCGTCGCCGCCTACGCGGGCAAGACGCGACTCATCGACAACCGTGTCATAGAGGCGTAAGCGCGGCGCGCACGCGATGGAAAAGCGTTTGATACTTGCAAGCGGCAGTCCGCGCAGGGCGAAAATACTGCGCGCTCTGGGCGTCGCGTTCGAAGTCGTGAAGACCGATGCGCCGGAAATCTCCCTCCCGGAGGATCCGGAGCGCACCGTGCGCGAAAACGCGCTCGCGAAATTCGAGGTTTGCCGCGATGCGCCAGGCTCCGCGGGCGCGCACATTCTCGCGGCCGACACCATCGTCTGGATGGACGGCAGAATCTACGGCAAGCCGCGCGACGCCGCCGAGGCCAAGGATTTCCTGCGCGAGCTTTCAGGGCGCACGCACCGCGTCTTCACCGGCATGGCGTTCGACGGCGATACGCGCATCGCCACGAGCGACGTGACGCTCCGCGACCTCTCCGAGGAGCAAATCGACGAATACATACGCCGCGTCAATCCGATCGACCGCGCCGGCGCCTACGATATCGACGAATCCGGCGATCTAGTCGTGGAAAGCTGGGCAGGCTCCTACGAAAACATAATGGGGCTGGCCACCGAGCCGCTCGCCGCGTGGCTGGGCGACGGCATCGCGCGCGGGATTCTTCTGCACACGTGCTGCGGGCCGTGCGCGAGCGCCTGCGTGCCTCGCCTCGCCGCGGCGGGGCGCCGCCCTGTAATGTTCTTCTCCAACTCGAACATCGACACGAAAGAAGAATTCCAAAAGCGCCTGCACGCCGCGCGAATCGTCGCCGCCGGCAACGGCGCGGAACTCGTCTGCGACCGCTACGACCACGCCGACTGGCTGGAAAAGGTCGCCAAAGGCTTCGAAGACGCGCCGGAGAAAGACGCGCGCTGCGCGCGGTGCTTTCGCTACAATCTCGAGCGCACGGCGCAATATGCCGCGGCGCACGGCTTCGACGCCTTCGCAACTTCGCTGACGGTAAGCCCGCACAAGCCGAGCGCGCTCGTCTTCGCCGCGTCGGCCGACAGCCGCTTCGAGAAGATCGATTTCAAGAAGCGCGACGGTTTCAAGGAATCTCTCGAGCGCTCCGCCGCGCTCGGACTGTACCGCCAAGACTACTGCGGCTGCGAATTCTCGAAAAGGAAGGCGACATGATCCTGCTTCTCGACTCGATAGAAATGGACTGCATCATCGGCGAGAGGCCGGACGAGCGAACGCGCCTCCAACGCCTCCGCGTCGATCTGGAAATCGCGACGGACGATCGCGCGGCGGAGACGGACGAGCTGGACGACGCCGTGGACTACGTGGCGCTAGCCGATGCCGTGCGCGCGCGCCTCGTCGAAGCCAAATGCAAGCTCATCGAGCGCGCCGCCGCTCTGTGCGTCGAGACCGCGCTCTCGTTCCGCGGCGTTGCGAGCGCGACGGCGCGCGTCGAGAAAACCGGCGCGATTCCCGGCCTGCGCGCGGCGACAGCAGTGTTTTCCGCGCGCCGAGACTCCGCCGGCGAACGCGCCCAGGCGCGTTCCCGCGGCGCAACCCCCGCGAAACAACGATAGGCCGCCGATGGAAACGCGCGAAGACAGGAAAGCCGCGGCGGCCATGCCGGATGTGGACGAAGCCACTGCCGCGCTCCTGCGCGGGCTGGCGGAGAAATACGAAACGCGCGAATTCCTCGCCGCCGACCCTTCGCGGTTCATGCACGAAGTGGAAGGAGATGAAAATCGCGAGGCCGCCGCATTCATCGCCTCCGCGCTGAGCTTCGGCGCAAGATCGCAATTCATGCCGCGCATCTCCCTCGTCGTGCACGATTGGGCGCATGGCCGCGTGGACGATTGGATACGGCGGGGGAAATTCGCCGCCAACCTCGCGCGCGACGGCGAACGGTGCTTCTACCGCTTTTTCACCGAAGGGGATTTTCGCGCGTTTCTGGACGAGTACAGAAGCCTCATGGACGAATGGGGATCGCTGGGCGCCTTCTTGCGCAGACGCGCCGCGCAGTCGCGCTGCGGATTCGGCGGCGCCGAAGCCGTAGCGGCGATATGCGCGCGCTTCGGCGAAGGCTCGTGCGGCGTCGTGCCGCGCGACGCCAGCTCGGCATGCAAGCGCGTATGCATGTTTCTGCGCTGGATGGTGCGCGCGCCTTCGCCTGTCGATCTAGGGCTGTGGAAAGATTTCATCGATCCGGCGTCGTTGGTCATGCCGCTAGATACGCATGTCGTCGCCCAGTCGCTCCGTCTCGACCTCATGCGCTCGAAAGCATCCTCGTTCGCGGCGGCGCGCCGCCTTTCCGCCACTCTCGCAAAGGCTTTCCCCGGCGACCCGCTGAAAGCCGATTTCGCGCTTTTCGGCCTCGGCGTCGATCCATCTTCGAAGGCGGCGGCGAAAGCCCCTCGCCCCTGCCGCGCCGGTGCGCAACGCGCATTGCAGCAGTCCCATGCAAGCTAACGCCACATCCTCTTCGCCTGTCGGCTTTTTCGATTCCGGACGCGGCGGGCTTTGCATTCTCGAAGCCTTCAGAAAGCTCGCGCCGCGCGAACCGACGGTGTACATCGCCGATTCCGCGAACTGCCCGTACGGAAATAAAAGCGCCGGCGAAATACTGGCGCTTTCGCGCGCGAATGCACGGCGGCTTCTCGAGAATTTCGGCTGCAAGATGATCGTCGTAGCCTGCAACACGGCGACAGCCGCGGCGATCGACTCCCTGCGCCGCGAATTTCCGGACACCCCGTTCATCGGCATAGAGCCGGCCGTCAAACCCGCCGCCATGCGCTCGCGAAGCGGCATCGTCGGCGTTCTTGCGACGGCGGGGACGTTTTCCGGCCGCCTCTACAACGAGACCAAGGCGAAGTTCGCGCGCGACACTACCGTCATCGCCACTGTCGCCGACGAATTCGTCACGCTTGTCGAAGAAGGCCGCACGGACGGCCCGGAGGTGGAAGAGGCCGTACGGCGGCGTCTTGCGCCCCTGCTGGACGCCGGCGCGGACAATATAGTACTCGGGTGCACGCACTTCCCGCATCTGCGAAAAGTCATGGAACGCATCTGCGCCGGGAAAGCAGAAATTGTCGATCCCGCGCAGGCTGTAGCCAGGCAAGCCGTCCGCGTCCTCGCCAAACACTCGCTCGGCGCGAAACGCGCAGACCGCACGCCGCTCGACTTGCGCTTGAACACCCGCCGGACGCCGGACGCCGCCGCGCCAGCGCGCAGCGTTCTCGTTACCGGCGGAGTCAGGAGAATCGGGCGCGCCATCGCCGACAGGCTGGCCGCCGCGAATTGGCGCGTCCTGCGCGCTTCGCATCGCGACGATCCGCTGGCGGATATAACTTGCGATCTGGCGAGCGACGGCGCGGCGGATGCGCTTTTCGCCGCCGCCACCGCCCTTCTCGGCAGCCCGCCGGCGGCGATCGTAAACAACGCGGCCGTCTATCCAGGCGAAGAAGACGAAGCCTGGCGCGTAAATGCCGCCGTCCCGATTCGCCTTACCGAAGCAATGGCGGAATCCTCGCAAGGCGGCGCGGTGGTGAATATACTGGACGCGGCTGTCGCAAGCGGCCGCGCCGAAACGCGCGCGGAATTCAAGGCGTATGAACGCGCCAAGCAAGCGCTGCATCGCGCGACTCTCGAAGACGCCGCGCGCTTCTCCGGCCGCTTGCACGTATATGGAGTCGCGCCCGGCCCCGTGCTCGCCCCTGAGGCAGTCCACGAAAAAGCCCGCCTCTCCCCTGGCCAGACTCGCCGCACCCCCGCAGATGTTGCCGATACCGTGCTACGCATGCTTGAATCCCGCCCGGCATCCGGCGCAATAGAAATCGTCTAACCGGCTCGCCCTACTCCCGCATCCCTTTTATCTTAGAGGCAATTGCAAAACCTCCCCTTTTTTAGCCGTGTAGAACGTGTAGATCGTGCAGAATCGGGATTGTCTGCGAATTGAGGCGGACAGAGGAGGCCAGAGCGGCGAAACTATGGACGAGAAAGACGAAATCGGGCCGGAAACACGGTTTGCGAGCCACTGGCTGACAATCCAGCCGCGTCTCTTTCCGGAATGGGAGAGAGAAATGGAGCGTCGAGATCTTGAGGAACTGGAAAAGCGCGAAGCGGAAGCCGCAGCGAGGCATAAGGCCAAGCGCGTTAGCAGAGCATCGCGGCAGAAGCCTGCTCGACCGCGATGACGAGAAATCCCGGCACGAGATGCAGGAACACCTTCGCATGGCCGCGAACTCTCACATTCCGGCCGCCGTGCGCATCGTGGAGATGCCCGTTGACGCGCTCTACGCCGGGGCGTTCGCGGGCGTCTATCTCGGTCGAGTCTATGCTGCGATGGAGGACGATGCGACCTTTGAATATCTTCCCGGCGAACCTCGCGAGAAGGTCGTCAGCCATCTTGTCGAGCGCGAAGTCCGCGAACGCCCGCGACACCGTCGATTCCGACGGAATGTCCGCCCTGGCCTCCCATCCGCAAAGTCTGCGCAACGCCGGAGACCTGCGCACTTCGCCGAGCGCGTCCTTGGTCTCCGGCCAGTTCCAGACGTGCTTCATGAGAAGGAGCTTGAATATGGCAAGACGGCTCGACGGCTTTCTTCCGTTGCCGCACCATCCGTACCGTGCCGCAATCTGCCGCAGTTCAAGCGACTCCGCAACGCGGACAAACAGCTTCTGCTCCTCGTCGAGTTCCCCAACCTCGTCCTCAAGGAAGTTGAAGAGGGAGGGTTGTATCGTCAGCCAATGGCTGGAAAAATGTTCTCCAGGACTGTCTTCAATTATTTCTTTCATGCCGATATTATATCATATATCTTGCACAAAGGCGACAGTAAATGCGAAATAATTGCAATTACCCCGCCCCGAAAATGTCAAAAGCCCCCTTGCTGAAAGTCCGTAAAAATGCTATAATATCAATGCTTGGTTCCTCGATTGTGAATGTCAGCCAACGAGTACCAGCAAGTCAGGCGGCTTGCCTCGTCAGCCTCGCGAAGAGTGGTTTTGCAACTATCTCATCTACATAAAGAAGATCAAGTTAGTGTGGGAAGCCGATGACAGTCTATCATGGCAGTAAT
>DEWI01000014.1 GCA_002363575.1 Verrucomicrobia bacterium UBA3214
AGATTTCGCGTCCGCTCCAATGCACGTAGCGCGGGCGCGTCAGCGGCGCGGCGGCGAACGGCACGCGCGGCGGAACTTTCTGCGTGAGCACCACCGTCGCCTCCATCACCGGCCACGTCCAGGCGGAGTCCGGCGAATCCTCGCGAATCTTCACCTTGATCGCGGCGGCGCCCGGCTCGGAGCTGGCGACGCGCTCGGCGCGTATGAAAAGTTTAAGCCGCCCGTCCTTGAAAGCGACGCGGCGGCGGCACACGAAGTCTTCGACGGCGGCGAGATTGCGGTTCGGCATCACTCTCATCGCGCACTCCGCGGCGATCTCTATACCCACCGGGACACTCAAAAGCAGCAGGCCCTTGAGCTGGGAATCGGAATACGAAAGCTGGCTGGACCCGATCGCGAAATCTCCAAGGAAAGGCTCGTTGGCGAGCGTGAACTCCTTGACGATTTCGCACATCACTCCGGGGCTGGACTCCAATTCGTCGGCGTCGGAAACGAGCGGCTGCATCGCGCCCGTGTCGAACTGACGGTTGCGCATCGCCTCCTTCTTGATCGCAGCCTTGCGTTCCGCCGCCTTGGCGCCCCTGCCCTTCGGCTCGGCGAGATACTGCGCGCCCGTCAGCCGGCGCTCCGCGCCAAGCAGCGTCATGCGCGGGAAGACGCGCGTAAGCCGCAGCTCCGCATCTCTGCGGACTTCGAGGGAAAGCGCGGCGGCGAAATCCAGCTTGCGCACCTTCCGGCCCGCGAAAAGCGCGCCGACGTCGCAAGGCACGCCGGCGGCGACGAGCTGCGCCAGCGCGTGCTGAAGCTGCAATATTCCGCGGCGGTTGAGGGAATCCAGCGCGATCGTCGCGAACTCCCTCCCTTTCAAGACGTCTTCGGCCGCACTGGTCATCAAGCCGCGCGGCCCGACTTCGAGAAAGACGCGGTAGCCGTCTTCGTACATGCGCGAGATCGTCTCGGCGAAGCGCACGCTCTTCGCCCAGCGCCCGGCCGTCTCGGCGCGCGCGGCGCGCACGCGCCGCGGCGTCTGCGCCGCTTCGCCGCACGAATAGACTTCGATAAGCGGCTCGCTCTTCATCCAGCCGTCAGCGAATTTTCTGATGGCCGGCACGAGAGACGAGCATGCGGGAGTGTTGAACGGCCGGTCGATCGCCATGCGCATCGTGCGGATGCCGGCGTCGGCGAACATCTTCACGGCTTCGTCGGCGTATTCGGGATCGACGGCATAGACGCGGCGGCGCGGCGAAAACTCCATCGTCGGCGCTATTTTCCCTTTCGGCATCGCGGCGACTACCGCGCCATCTTCGCCGGGATGGCGCATCAGCACGGAAAGCATCACCGTCTTTGCCAGCCCGCCGTGCGAGACGGCCTTGTCAACTATCCGGTATATCGCCTTGAGCGCGGCGACGCGCTCGTGGCGGCGCGGCGTGCCGGCCGCGCCGGACTTGAGAACGGCCGCCAGATCCCCGCCGACGCAGCCGACGACGCCATCGGGTGAAATCTTGAACGCCTCCATGAGGCGCGCGAGGGCGTCGCTCGCCGAATAGACGGCGACGAGCGCCTGCGCGTACGCGCCGGACGAGAATATGTCGGCGTCATGGCGGTAGTACGGCGCCGGCGGGAAAATGAAGTTCGAAGGCGTGAACTCCTCGTTGTCGTTCATCGCCTCTTCCAACTCGTCGAACGCCGCGCGGCACACCGGAAACTGCACGGCGATGTCGCGAAGCATGTCGGGATAGAACGATATGACGCCGGGGAAGATGAATGCCAGCTTGCCGCCGTTTTCGCCGCCCACGAGACGGTCGCGCGAATAGTACGTGCCGCTCTTGTCGCGAAGCCGCCGCGCGCCAGCGGCGATTCGCGCGTGCGCCGACGAAAGGCGCAGGCGCAGCTCCTGTATCGTCGAAGCGATCACCGCTATTCTCGCCGCGCCCCGCCCGGCGGAGCAGGTGTAGGCGATGTCGGCCAGCGGGACGTCGCGAACGCGATCGATGAAGCCGATCACGTTCGCGATCTCCTCCGCGAGCGCGTCGTCGTCCGCCGCGGAAACGACAATCAATTCACTGCCTGCTGCATCCACTGAACTTCCCCCGGTATAGAGCAGCATCCATGCGCAGCTACAGCCTCGCTACGCCGTCGGCTACTTCGCGGCGGTACGCCGCGACGGTGCGGCGCAAACCTTCGGCCAGCGGGATCGACGGCTTCCAGCCGAGCGAACGGATGAGCGAAGTGTCGCAGAGCTTGCGCGGCGTGCCGTCGGGCTTCGTCGCGTCCCAAACGATGCGCGCGCCGGAGCCTGTCGCGTTCTTCACGGCTTCGGCGAGTTCGCGTATCGAAACCTCTTCGCCGCTGCCGACATTCATGACGTCGGGAGGATTGTCGAGCGAAAGCGCGAATAGGCAGGCGGACGCGAGATCATCGACATGGAGGAATTCGCGCAGCGCGCTTCCCGTCCCCCAGAGCGTGACGGCGTCGCCGGCGGTCTCGAATTTCCGTATCAGCGTCGGCAGGACGTGGCCGTGGACGATATCGTAGTTGTCGCCCGGTCCGTAGAGGTTGGTGGGCATCAGCGAATGGTAGAGGACGCCGCTTTCGCGCCGCAGGAATTCGCAGAGCTTCAAGCCGGAAATCTTCGCGAGCGCGTATCCCTCGTTCGTCTTTTCGAGTTCGCTCGTCAAAAGCGCGCTTTCCGGGATCGGCTGCGGCGCAAGGCGCGGATATATGCACGTCGAGCCGAGAAACAGCAGGCGCTTCACGCCGGCCTTGTACGCCCCCCAGACCGTGTTCAGCGCTATCATCTCGTTCTCGTAGAGGAACAAGGCGTTCGCCGCGCTGTTCGCGCCGATCCCGCCGACGCGCGCGGCGGCTATCACCGCGACATCCGGCTTCTCTTCCTCGTAGAACGCGCCCACCGCGCAGGCGTCGAGCAGATCGAGCTGCGAATGGCTGCGCACGACGACGTTCTTGAAGCCGGCGGCGTCCAGCGCGCGGCACACCGCGCTGCCGACCATCCCCTTGTGGCCGGCTACGTATATCTTGGATCTGGCGTCCATGCTTTTCTCCACATTGGTTTGTCCGCTAACATTGCGCCGCGGCGTCTCAAACTTCGCGAAGCTTGCGCTCTTTCTCCGCGAGCGCGAGATCGGCTTCGACCATGAGTTTGACGAGTTCTTTGAAAGTCACTCGCGGCTGCCAGCCAAGCTCGCGCTTCGCTTTCGTCGCGTCTCCCAGTAGCTGGTCCACCTCCGTGGGGCGCGCGTAGCGCGCATCGTATTCGACGTATTCGCGCCAATCGAGGCCGACGGCGCCGAAGGCCGCTTCGAGAAACTCCTTGACCGAATGCATCTCGCCGGTGGCCAAGACGAAATCGTCCGGCTTGTCGTGCTGGAGTATCCTCCACATGCCCTCGACGTAATCCACCGCGTAGCCCCAATCGCGCAGCGATTCGATATTGCCCATGTAGAGCTTCTTCTGGAGACCGGCCTTGATGCGCCCGACCGCACGCGTGATCTTCCTCGTCACGAACGTCTCGCCGCGCCGCGGCGACTCGTGGTTGAAGAGTATGCCGTTCGACGCGAACATTCCGTACGCCTCGCGATAGTTCCTGACCGCCCAGTACGCGTAGAGCTTCGCGACGGCGTAGGGCGAGCGCGGGTAGAACGGCGTCGTCTCCTTCTGCGGGACTTCCTGGACGAGTCCGAAAAGCTCGGAGGTCGAAGCCTGGTAGAACTTCGTCAGCTTCGCGCGCCCCGTGAGCCGTATCGCCTCCAGAAGCCGCATCGTCCCCAGCGCGTCCACGTCGCCCGTGAATTCCGGGGAATCGAAAGAAACGCGCACATGGCTCTGCGCCGCCAGATTATAAACTTCGTCCGGCTGTATCTCGTAGATCAGGCGCCCGAGATTGGATGAATCGGCCATGTCGCCGTAATGGAGGAACAGCTTCACTCCGTTCACGTGCGGATCCTGGTAGAGATGGTCGATTCGCTCCGTGTTGAATGTCGAGGCTCTGCGTATCAGCCCGTGGACTTCGTAGCCCTTGGAAAGGAGCAACTCGGTCAAATAGCTGCCGTCTTGCCCTGTTATTCCGGTTATCAGTGCTCTTTTCATATCGTTTGCCCTTTTCGTGTCGTTCGTTATTATACCAAATTTGCGCGGAGCGCGTCAAAGCCGCCGCCTTTGTCCTGGCCGCGAACCGATCGTACCGCCCCCTTGCAGGCGGAATTCCGATCCTGTCTTCCGGCAAGCGGGAAACGAGACGGCGGCTCCGTCCATTCGGGAACTTGTCTTTCTTCCCTTATATATAGAGAGACGCGATATATAGGGAGACGCGGCATTCGGCAAAACCAAAAAACGCCGCGGCGGCGAATCAAGCCGGGAAAATTTGATACAATATGCGCCGGCGCTGCGAACGCACGCGCAATCCATCCGCAAAGCCGGGGCAGAAGCAGAACATGAAAAAAGCCAATGAACTGAGGGAAATCGAATTTGTCCGCGACTTTACGAAGTATGCGGCCGGAAGCGTTCTGATCAAATGGGGCGGGACGTGGGTCCTTTGCACCGCGAGCGTCGAAAACAAGGTGCCGCCGTTCCTCAGAGACACCGGGCGCGGCTGGGTCACGGCGGAATACGCGATGCTTCCGTCCAGCACAAGAGAGCGCAAGGAACGCGACATCAAAAAGCTGAAGCCGGACGCACGCTCCACGGAGATTCAGCGCCTCGTAGGGCGCGCGCTGCGCGCGGCCATCGAACTGGAGGCGCTGGGCGAACGCCAGATCGTCATCGATTGCGATGTTCTCCAGGCCGACGGCGGGACGCGCTGCGCCTCCATCACCGGCGGTATGGTGGCGCTGGAACTCGCCGTGCGCAAGCTCCTCGCGGAAGGCGCGATCGAGCGCAATCCGATAATCCACCGCGTCGCCGCTGTTTCCGTTGGGATCTGCGAAGGCAAGCCCGTGTTGGATTTGGACTACGCGCACGATTCGTCTGCCGACGTCGATATGAATATCGTGATGACGGACGACGGGCGCTTCGTGGAAATGCAAGGCACGGCGGAACACGAGCCGTTCACTCCGGAGCAGCTCGAAAAGCTGCTCGCGCTCGCCCGCAAAGGGCTGCGCAAAATCTTCGAAATCATGGGCAAGATGTGAACAGTCCGCTCTACACCGTCCTCATAGTCACGTGGAACGGCGACGGCCTGCTCGAAAACTGCCTCCGCTCCATCGCCGCCGCGACGGCGCCGACGCCGCATTGCGTCGTCGTGGACAACGCCGCGCTCGAATCCACGCGCGAGCTTTGCGGGCGTTTCGCTTTCGCCACGTACGTCCGCGCCCCGGAGAATCTCGGCTTCGCCGGAGGGAACGATCTGGGACTGCTGTATTGCACGACGAAATACGTCTGCCTGCTCAACAACGATACGATCGTTCACGAAGATTCATTCGCGCCGCTCGTCGATTTCTTGGAGCGGCACGATAATATCGCGGTTGCGCAGGGGACGATGAAACTCCCGAACTGCGGCGGCACGCTCGACGATTGCGGCACGGTGCTGAAGTGGTACGGATTGCAGCGCCACCGCTATTTCAGGGCGCCCGCGCCTCCCGCGCTCGCGCCAGTCGCGGTGTTCGCCGCCAAAGGCGCTTTCATGATGATCCGCAAAGCCGTAGTCGCCGAAACCGGCGGGACGCTTTTCCACGCCCATTTCAAGAGCTACTACGAAGAAACGGACTTCTGCCACCGGGTGTGGCTTGCAGGCCGCGAAGTATGGTTCGTGCCGACTCCGCCGATCGACCATCTTCTCGGCGCCACCTCGTCGCGCTTCGACAATGCCGCAATCTGGCGGCAGTATGTCGCGAACATCTTCTTTTCGTTCTCCGCGAATTTCTCGTTGGAGGGCAAGGCGAGGATACTCGTCCCCTTCTGCTTCGTCTATCTGGCGTTTACGCTGCTCTGCCTGGCGAAAGGCAGGTTCCGGCTCTTTCTGGCGATGCTGCAAGTGCCGCTCGTGAACTTCAAGCGGCGCAAAGAGTTGCGAGACGCGAAAGCGGCCGTCAAGCACTGCAGGAAGCTCCCGGATCGCGAAATCCTCCGGCGCGTCATGCGTGCGCGGGACTGAGCGCCCGCCGCCGCGGATGCAGAAATATGGTATAATAATGCGCACGCACGGCGGGGATCCGCCGCGCCGCAAAAACCGGAAACACGGGAGACGTGACATGAAGAAAAACATACTTGCCGCTCTCGCCGCGGCGTGCGCGCTGGCGCTCGGCGGTTGCACAAGCCTGCACACCGCGCCGGACGACCGCCGCGTCACTGTCGCGCCGGCGCTCGGCGATTCCGTCTGGGTGACCGACGTGCGCATGGCGAAGGGACGTTCGCAATGCTACACGCTGCAAGCGAACATCGCAAACAACACTTCCAGCGTCGCGCAACTGGAGTACTGCGTAATCTGGCTCGACTCCACGGGAATGGAGATTTCCACGCTCTTGAGCGGCTGGCAGTTCGCGTCGCTCGCGCCTCGCGAAGTACGCGGCCTGACGGCGACGGCGCCTTCCCCGGATGCGTGCGACTTCCGCTTCTACGTGCAACCTGCAAGGTAAAACGCATCTCCACCAAACTCCAACAAACGAGGACCAGACATGATCGCCAGATTTGCAACTTTCGCGGTGGCCGCGCTTCTTCTCGCTGGCTGCACAACGCCAACTACGCGCATCGACATCCGCAACGACCGCGGGCCGGCAGTCGCCGCGCTCGACTATCGCGACATCAAGGAAGCCGTAAGCGAGCTCGCGCAGAGCCTTTTCAGGACCGGGCGGCTGAATCGCGCGGACGGCAAACTCAACGTGCTGACCGTCGGCAATGTAGAGAACGACACGATGCAGCATCTCGATACGGACATCCTCACCAACTACCTCGTCGAAGAAATGGTGAACTCCGGGCAAGTCCTCGTATCTTCGGCGATCTCGCACGGCGCTTCGCAGCGCGACGAGATGATCGGCGCCGTGCGCTCCGTGCGCGGCGACCCGGAATTCAACCAGTCCACCGTCGCCGCGCAAGGCCAGCTCGTAGATGCGAACCTATCGCTCAAAGGCAAGATCGTGCAGCGCGAGCTTCGCATGGACGGCGGCGACAAGCAAGTGGAATACTACTTCTCGATGATGCTCACGGACACCCACACGGGGCTGAGGCTCTGGCAAAAGCAGCACCTCATCGGCAAGCGCACGGATGCGCGCACGCCGACATGGTGATGCGCCGCACCCCCATCAACACAACACGCGAAACCAGGCGACTACGATGAAAAAGGCTTTTCTACTCTTGGCGCTTTTTACGGCGGCTCTCGCAAACGCCGCACCGGTGACAGCGCGCGGCACCGGGCGCAACGCGGACTACCGCGCGGCGATCTACGACGCTCTCGCGCAGGCGATGAGCCAGGTCCAGGGGCTCAGCCTCCAGGAATCCAGAGAATCGCTTCTCGACGCGCTTGAACAATCAAAGCGCTCGACGGGGAAAGAGGACTTCACGCTCAGCGATGCGCGCGAAGCCTTGAAGCAATCCGTCAGCGCAAAGACCGAAGGGCGGATTCTCGGCTACGAGATACTGAAAGAGGAGTTCGACCAGCAGACGAAGACCTGGCGCGTCGAAGTCGAAGCGAAGATGCCCGGCCGCTACATCGTAGGGCGAGATCCCGACAATCTGCGGCGCATGGTCGTAATGCCCTTCCACTCCTTGACGCCGGAGTTCTCCCTCGACGGCGCAAAAATCGAATGCGCGAAAGGCTGCGAAGAAATCGCAGCCGCCCTCGACACCTGCCTGACGCATACGCGCAAATTCACGATGCTCGACAGGCGCTTCAACACCGAGACGCTCGCGGAGCTTTCGCGCCTCGACATGGCCAACTCCTCCCCCGCAGATCTCGGACGCTTCGGCCAGCTCCTCGTAACCGATTACATGGTGATCGGCACGGTGAAATATCTGCCGCGCGCCGCGGCCGTCTCCAACTCCTACACCGGCATGACGGCCGCGCAGGATTCCACCTTCCTCGAAATCTCGTACCGCGTGCTGCTGGTCCCGACTTCACAGCTCAAGTGGGCGGGCGTCGTGAAAATCCCATACTCCGCATGCGGCGGCGCGACGGGCGAAGAGACGCTCTCCAACGCCATCGAATACGCCGCGGAGACGATATGCGAAGAGATAATATCCAACATCTATCCTATTCGCGTCGCCGCGCACGCCGCATTCGAACTCGTCCTGAACCAGGGCGGACGCAATGTCAGGATCGGCGATGAATTCGAAGTCTTCAAGCGCGGCGCGCCCATCGTCGATCCTACGAACGGCGAATCGCTCGGCTTCACGGAAGACATGATCGCGCGCATTCGCGTCACTCGCGTGACGCCGAAGGCAAGCTACGCCATCGTGACCGAAGGGACGCCGTGCGGCGATATCGAAATCGGCGCGATCGTCCGGCGTCCCGCCTGGGGAGGCGCGGGCGCGTACGCCCCGCAAGGCGCTGCGACGCCTGTGCAGGTCGCTCCGGACGGCGGAGTGAAAGTGCCGTGGATGTAAACATCCCGCAAACCGCAGAAACAGCTTCGACAAAGAAAAGGAAAGGAAGACAACATATGAAGCTAGCAGCAATGCCTGTATGCGCATTGGCGGCGGGCGCCGCCTTCTGCGCGTTCGCCCAGGAAATGGGGGAAATCGTCGAGCAGCCCGCGGAGACGCCGGCGCAGCTCGCGCAAGATGCCGTCCAGACCGTGCAAGAGAGCGCGCGGGCCGATCAGGGCGTGCAAGTCGTGGAAGAGGCGCAGAAAACGCCGCCCGCGGAATACACCGGCGCGAAGAACGCCAACGACGCGATGGTAGAATGGATCGGCGCGCGGGGCTACATCGAAGGCTATTCCACGGAGCGCGGATACTTCCTGCAAATCGGCGTGGCGCGCGACAACTCCATGAATCCCGTCGAAGAGGACTTCATGACCAAGCGCGAACTGCTGTACCGCGAGGCGCAGCTGCGCGCGAAAATCGAAATCAGCGCCCTCGTGGAGCGCGAAGCCAGCGGCGCCAACTGGAAACAGGGGCTTGACGAAAAGCAGGTCAAGGAGTTCGAGGCGCGCTTCGCAAACGAAATCAACGCCATGAACGAGATGAAGCGCAAAGTCGCCAAGCTCATGGTCGCCCTCGATACCGCGGAGACGGAAGCGCTCAAGGGCGTCACGACGACCGACCGCCTCAACAGACTCGTCGATGCAGCGATAAAGAAACTCGACAGCTCCTACGCCGCCGGAGAAATCGCCGCCGAAAAGCAGGCGCGCTACGAAGAAATCCGCAGAGCCTACGAAAGCGCCAAAGCCGCCGCGGACGAGCTGGAGCTGAAGAAGAGCGACCTCTTCCCGGATCAGACTGTCGGCGCGAAGATCGACACCGCCGCGACGCTCCGCCTGCACGGCGTCGTTCCCCTGCATACCATCGAGTCCTACGACGGCAAGGAATACCAGATCGCCGTGGCGGCGATCTGGAGCCCGAAGCTCGAAGAGCGCGCGATGAAGATCCTCGCGCGCAAAGAAGTCGCGGCCGGCAAACCGACGGAAGACCGCACTCTCCAAGAGTATCTGCGCGCGAACAGAGAGGCGCTGGCCGCGATGGTCGGCTCTCGGCAGTTCTTCGACAAGAACGGGAGGCTGTACTTCTACGGAATAAGTGCGCAGGATCTGCCTGAAGACGCGATCGAGAAAGACGAGGCGATGACCTTCGCGAACGCGATGGCCATACAGTCCGTGCTCATGTCGCTCTACACCGAAGGGACCGGCGTGACCAAGGCGTCCGCCGCGCTCGCCAAGCGCAAGAAACGCGCCGGCGAAGTCGTGAAGACGCTGTCGGAGAACATGTACGAATCCACTCCGCAGAATATGATCGTCAGCGGGCTTGGCAAGGTTTACAGCTTCGAGACCGAAAGCCCCGTCACGCACAAGCCCATCTACATCTCCGTAGCGGCGGTGGATGCCGCGCTCGCCGCGAAAGCGCCGGCGATCAAGCGCGCCTGGGATGTCAATGCGTCGAACACCGTGCGCACGCTCAACGCGATCGCCGGCGAGCGCCAGGGCGCCGAAGACGCCTACCAGGACGCGAAGAACTCGAAGGCCGAATTCGAGAACGCGCGCAGGAACGCGCGCGATGCAATCAACGCTGAAGTCAAGCGCGCGCGCGGCGGCGCCGTCCAGACCGCGCCCGTCGCGCCGCGCGCCCCGCAGAAGCCCGGCAAAGCCTCGCAGGGAATCTTCGGCGCGGACGCCGCGGTCAGCGACGACTTCTAAGCACGCGGCGGCAAGGCGGAAGCGGACGCGCCGGGCGGCGCCCGGACGCGTCCGCGCTTCTTTCGACCCACGAAACATTCTTGCGGCGAACATGTCGGCTTTCACAATGCGAAAACTCCTGCATGGCGGCGCCTGCGCGGCGGCGCTGGGCGCGTTTCTCGCGGCGAACGCCGCGCGCGGCGCTTCGCTGGCGACGCTGACGAACCGCTACAATCTGAACATAAAAGACGAAGCATCGGGAGTGTACGAGTGGGCGGAGGAGGGGCTGCTCTTCGTGCAAGTCAGGCTCGCGGAAGCGAGCGGAGACGCCGCAGAGGAAATGGATGCGCAAATCCTCGCCGAAGAGCATCGCCTGCTTTTCGAGTGGCTGGCCGCGCAGGCGACGGCGGAGCGCAAGGATCCTCCGCTCCCGCAGGGCATGGAGCGCCTTCGCGCGCTCGTTCGCGCGCACATGCCGACGTGGGAGTACGATGCCGATTGGAACTACAACCTCAAAGGCCCGCATTTTTCGCGGCATGAAATCGGCGAGCGCGTCTGCTGCGCCGTGTATGAAAAGGACAAAGTCCTCGCGACGATGCCGCCGTCCTTCAAAAAAAGCGCGCCTCCGGAAATATGGCTGCGCGGCGCGAAGGAGCTTTTCTCCTCCAGGGCGCAAACGCTCGCGTCGCGTCCTTTCCTCTGGGAAGCGGGACTCGTGGATCTGCTTGCGCTTTCTCTCGACGACGGCGCTTCGCCCGCCGGCTGGGTGCGGGAATTCGGCGACGCCGCTGCCGCGCACTGGAAGGAATACACGGCCGTCGAAAGCGAACTCGCCGCGTACATGGAGAACTCCGCCACGGCGAAGGCGATGGCCGCGGAGAAGCTCCGCCTCGAAACCCTGCCGGACGAAATCACCTACGAATGGGGAGCCGTAAAGCCGAAAATCGAAAAGACGCAGACGACGGAAACGACGACGAACGCGATCGACGGCGCGCTCTTCGAAGTCGTCTCCACCACGAAGACCACGGAGCGCGTCACGCGACTCTTGCGAAAAGTCGTGACGCCGCGCGCGGTCGATCCACGCTTCGAGAAACTCTTTCTCTCCGCAGGCGCGATGGCGAATGCGGCAGCTCCGCGCACGGCGAAAGGCCGCGAAGCCGAAGCCGCGTTCCTCGCGAAAAGCGCGCTCCTGCCGGCGCAGCGCGAACGCGCGCTTGTCGAAGCGCTGCGCGAGAATCCCGGCGACAAGGCGCTGTGGAATCTGCTTGGCCGTGCAATGTCCGCGCGCGGCGACACGCTTGGCGCGCTCGCGTGCCTGCGCAACGCGCTGCGTCTCGACGCCGCCTACGACTACGCCCTCGCGAATCTCGCCGGAATATACGACCGCCTCGGCAGGCACGCGCTCGCGCAAAGCGCGGCGATCGCCGCCTACGCCTTGGCAGACAACGATTGGTGCAGGAAAGAAGCCCTGCGCATCCTGGAAAAATAGAACCCGCTAGCGCCGCGCCGCATCCCGCAAATGAATTCCATCGCCGCCATAGCGCTCGCGTTCGCAGCTTCGCTCGCCTTCGAACAGGAAACGGCGATCGACGACGCGCTCGCCGCGAAAAACATCTGCCGCGGCTACGACGCCGCCAGGCAGGCGTTCACGGCGTACGGCACGGCGTCGGCGCGCCGCCCGGAAGATATGCCGGCTTCCGAGGAATGGGAACTGCGCAGGCGACTCTTCTTCGCCGCGCATGCGAAAGCGCGCAAGGAAATCGCCTTCGCCATGGCTGCGCAGATGCAGGCGTTCGACGCGACCGCGCGTTCCTCCGGAGAAGGCAGGCGGACGAAAAGCGCGCTCGCCGGAGTTTCCGCGTCGTCCAGAGACGACGCGATAGGCTTCGCGCCGCTGGCGGTGCGCTGCGGCGTCCGCGACGGCGCATGCACGCTGACGCTGGCTCTCGAGTGGAGCGAAGAGCGCGAACGCCGCGCGCGCGCTTCGCTCGCCGGCGCTCTCGCCCCCTCCCCGGATTGGGAGCGCGAGATGAAAGAATATTTCGCGCGGCTCGGCGAAGATTCTCTCGCGCCCTTCGGGCTGTTCGAAGATTCTCGCGGCTTCGTGCATTTCTTCGGCGCGGATATTGCCGAACACGCCGCAGAGGAATCGCGCACGCGCGCGAATATCGCGGAAAAGCGCGCGCAGACGCGCGCGCTCGCCGCCTTGCAGGCCGCATGCGACGGCACAGCCGCGTTTTCCGCGCACGCGCTCGCCGGCGCGGCGCTCGCGGATGGCGCGGAAGACGACGCCAAAGCCATCGCCGGCGCGGCGAAGCGCGCCGCGCGCGGCGCCATGCGCCCTTTCGCGCCAGTGGCCGAAAAGCCGCTCGCGGCGCATGCGGGATGCGCGTCGCGCAGATACATCGTCTATGCCGCAGTTCCGGAAGCGACGCCGCAAGAAGCCGGCGAGGCCGCGCCGCAAACGCCCGCGCGCGTACAAATCTGGAATCCCGCGACGCAACGCTTCGAACAACGCTGAAATCTCCGCCCCCCCCGTCCACGACAGGAAAGGATCAATAACAACTATGAAGAGAATAGTCTGCACAGCATTCGCGGCGCTCGCCGCAGCGGCGGCATCCGCGCAAGTCCTGACGCCGCAGACAGGCGTCGCCAACGACCACGGCAACCAGCCGGAACTCGCGCAGCATCACGTCGTCTTCCAGCCGCGCACGGCGGAAACGGGCTACGGCTACGACGACGGCATGACCGTCGCGGGCTTCACGTTCCTCGCGTGGGCGGCGCCGAATTCCTCCTGGGACGTGCACGGCGTGCGCTTCAATTTCGGCTGGGGGGCGCATCGCGAAATGATCGGCCTGGATACGGGCTTCTTCGGCTCGTGCGCGTATCTCGGCGGCGTCGCCGCCACGATCGCGGGCAACTACTCCAGCGGCAACACCGACGGCGTCGCCCTCGGATGCGTCAATGTCGCCGACGCGCGCATGCGCGGCTTGCAGCTCGGCATCGTCAACTACGCCGGCGAGCTGCAAGGCGTGCAACTCGGCCTGCTCAACTTCAACACGGCGGGAATAACGCTGCCGGTGCTTAATATCGGCTTCTG
This sequence comes from Verrucomicrobia bacterium UBA3214, assembly GCA_002363575.1. Taxonomy (GTDB): domain Bacteria; phylum Verrucomicrobiota; class Kiritimatiellia; order RFP12; family UBA1067; genus UBA1067. The sequence continues at coordinate 13,381 of DEWI01000014.1, forward strand.
ACGCCGCGAATCCCCTTCCGCGCCTGCGCATGGCATGCGTCAAGAGAGTCTTCGCGGCGCTCGCAGCCGCCGCGGCGTTCGCAGGCTGCCGCACGGCCGACGACGTGATGCGCGACTACGACGCCGGCTTCGCCGCCGGCGCGTATTCCGCAGGCGCGGCGGAGACGGATTCGCTCGCGGCGAAAGGCGGCGACGACGCGCTCCTCTGGCACCAGCTCGCCGGCGCGGCCATGCGCCTGGACGGCGACGACGACGGCGCGCGGCGCAATCTCGACGCCGCCGAGCATTGCTACGCGGCCAACGATACGCGCGGGATATTCTCGCGCGCGGCATCCGCATCGTTCGCGATGATGACGAACGACGCGATGTTCCCGTACGACGGCGACGGCGTGGATCGCGTCTTCACCTGCCTATACAAGGCGATCGACTTCCTCGCCGCCGGCGCAGAAGACAAGGCGCGCGTCGAACTGAACCGCGCCATGCAGTACCAGAAGAACTGGCTCTACGACCGCCGCAAGGATATCGAAGCGGCGCGCAAGCGCTTCACCGCCGACTCCGAGCGCTACATACGCTCGCAGAAGGCGAGCATCGCAGGAGCGCGCGAACGCGCGCGCCTCGCCGCCGCGCCGCTGGCCGACGCGCAATTCTGCCGGTACGTCGCGGCGAACTGCGCATTCGATCCATCGCGCGACGGGGATCTCGAGAAGCTGGCGGGCGCGAAGGCCTACCTCAACCCATACGCATTGCACCTGACGGGGCTGTTCCGGTGGCTCGCGGGAGATTCCGACCGCAACGAACTGCGCGACGCCGCGGCGCTGGCGCGGCGTTCGCGCACCGCGCAGCGCGACGCGGCCGGGCGCAAGGCGCGCGAGACGCCGCGCGACCAAGTCTGGGTGTATATCGAAGACGGGCTTTGCCCGCGCAGGCGCGAATGGCGTTTCAGCCTGCCGCTCTGCTACATACCCGGAGCGGGGCGCTATCTGCCGTACGTCGGGATGGCGCTGCCCACGCTGGAATACCGCGCAGCGGGCGCGGCGGACTGGCGCGTCGCCGGCGCGCCGCCCGAACTTCTCGCGGACATCGACGCGATGGTCAAGGCGGAGTACGACATATACATGAAGGAGGCGCTGGCGCGCGAAATCTCGCGCACGGTTATTCGCGCGTGCATGGAAATCGCTCTCGGCATCCTCGCCGAACGCCACAAAAACCAGGACGACTTCTGGGCGTACAAAGCCGCGCAGATCGGCGTCGCGATATGGGCGGCGGCGTGCACGAAAGCCGATTTGCGCTCGTGGACGGCGCTGCCGAAGAGAGTGCTCGTCGCGCGCGTCGCGAGGCCGCCGAACGGCCGGATCGATATTTCCTGCGGGAGGCACGCGCTGACGGTAGCGCTCCCGCCCGGCAACTCGATCGTATTCATCCGCAAGAGCGGGCCGGACGCCGCGCCTGTGGCAAAGACCGCCGTCTTCAATTCCGCGGGGCGGCTCCTGCGCCGCTGACTCCGCAGACTATCCGACACAACCCATGCAAACTCTATATCTATACGGGCCGCCGGCGTGCGGGAAATCCACGCTCGCGAAAAAGCTCTCGCGCGACTTCGCGCGCCGCGCCGTCGATCTCGACGAAGCGATCGTGGAAAAGACGGGAATGCCGATCTCGCGCTTCTTCGCAGAACGCGGCGAGCGCGCGTTCCGCGAACTGGAGTCCGCCGTGCTGAGGGAGACGAAAGCGGATATAGTCGCGCTCGGCGGCGGCACGCTCCTCGATCCGGGCAATCGCGAATTCGCCGAACGGAACGGCTTTGTCGCCGTCCTCGATGTCGATGAAGGAGAGATCGCGCGGCGCATCGCGCTCGCGAAAGGCACGCGGCCGCTTGGCGACAAGGCGGCGGAGCGCCGCGCGCACTACGCCTCCTTCCGGCATCACGCCGGCGCGGATACGCGCATCATGCTGCCCGCGCGGCTCTCAGGAGAGACGGCGGTGCCCGTCTCGAAGAGCCACATGCACCGGCTGGCCATCGCCTCGTTCCTCGCGGGCGCGGAGCCGCCGCCCGCCGCGCCCGGAGAATGCGACGACATAGCGGCGACGCGCCGCTGCCTCGCCGCGCTCGCGGCAGCGAAAGCCGCCGGCGGGCGCGCCGTGCTGGATTGCGGGGAGAGCGGCTCGACCTTGCGCTTCCTCGCACCTGTCGCGGCGGCGCTGGGCGTGGATGCGCAGTACATCCGGCGCGGACGACTGGCGAAGCGCCCGATGCTCGACTTCTCGGACCTCGCGCCAGGCCGCCACGAGCTTGCGGGCAATGTATCTTCACAATTCGCGACGGGGCTGATATTCGCGCTGCCGCTGCTCGCGGGCGATTCGGAAATCGTGTTCTCGTCGCCGCTGGAATCTCGCGGCTACGTGGATATGACGCTCGACGTCGTGCGCGCCTTCGGAGTGCGCATCGACGAAACGCCAAGCGGCTTCGCAATCCCCGGGAACCAGCACTTCCGCGCCCCGCGCGGCGGCGTGCATCCCGAAGGCGACTGGAGCGCGGCGGCCTTCTGGTTCGCCGCGAACGCCCTCGGCGCGTCCATCGCCGTTTCCAACGTCAGCGAAAATTCCCGCCAGCCGGACCGCGCGATACGCGAGCTGGCAGAGCGCGCCGCATCGCCCGAAGGCGCGACGATCGACATTTCGCAATGCCCCGATCTTTATCCCGCGCTCGCCGCCGTCGCCGCGGCGACGCCCGGGCGCACGCGCTTCATCAACGCCGCGCGCCTGCGCATCAAGGAGTCCGACAGGATAGCCGCGATGGAAAAGGTGGCCGCGGCGCTTGGCGCGGGCGCCTCTTCAACGGCCGGCGAAACCGTGATCGAAGGCTCGGGCGCGGCGCTCGCACCATGCGAAATCGATTCCGCCGGCGACCACAGGATCGCCATGGCGGCGGCGATAGCATCGACGCGCGCGGCGGGGCCGGTCATGATCCACCGCGCTTCCTGCGTAGCAAAGAGCTACCCGGAATTCTTCGAGACTTTCGCTTCCCTCGCGGCGCACTCGTGAAGCGCGCCGCACGGGAAGCGGCTAGATGCGCGCGGCATCGCGGACGACGAGGCCGGCGAGCGTGAAGCCGAATATGGCCGTGACATGCGCAAGCGAGCCGTTCGCGCGCGAGCCGTCCGCAGGGGGCAAGGCGTTTTCGCGGTTCTCCGGACTCCAGACGCAGGTGAAATCGCGCTCGGGCATGCCGCCGGATTTGCGGAAAATCCGCCTGAGCGCGCGCGCCAGCGGATCGCCGGCGACCTTGCGGAAAAGCCCGGCGCCGACGGCGCACGGATCCACCTTGCGCGCCGCGCCCATGGAGGAAAAAAGCTTTAGCGACGGGATCGAAAGCGCATGGCGGATCAGCGCCGCCTTGCTCTCCAGCGAATCGATCGCGTCGATCGCGTAATCGAAGTCCTCGAGCTTGAAGGAAGCCGCGTTCGCAGGGCTGTAGAATTCTTCGCGCACGTCGAGGCGGATGGCAGGCGAGATTTCGCGCAGGCGCTCCGCCAGGACTTCGACTTTGGCGCGCCCGAGCGTCGCAGTCGTCGCCATGACCTGGCGATTGATGTTGCTGGCGGCCACCTTGTCGAAATCCACCAGCATCAGCATGCCGGCGCCGCTGCGCGCCAGCGCCTCCGCGCACCATCCGCCGACGCCGCCAAGCCCGAAAATCGCCACTCGCGCGTTCCGCAGCGAAGCCATCGCGTCTTCGCCCAGCAGCATCCGCGCGCGCGTCAGGCTTTCCGCGCGCACCTCGTCCTGCGAGAGAGCCGGCATGGCTAGGCTCACATGTTGTTCACGTTGCCGATGAGGACGGTGTTGAACGACTTGAGAATATTGGAAATCATGTCGTAGGACTGGTCGCGCTTGGCGGTGAGCGACTGCAGCTCGATCATCTTCTGCTGGCTGAACGAGTTCTTCTCGTCCATCTTCGCTTCGAGGCGCGAGATGAATTCATCGTACGAAAGCTGCGAAGAGGACGGCGTGCCCCAGATGACAACCTGATTGCCGGGAAGCGACAGGCCGACGTCGCTCATCGTCAGGAAATCCTTATACGTCTTGCCCTTGTACTGGCCGCTGGAAATAGTGTGCGAGGAAAGATTGTACGTCGCAGTCGAAGTTTGCGAGCCCGCCCAATCGACGATCTTCGTCTCGATCTCCGAAAGCGCCTCGAGCGTCGCCGTGGTGTTGTTCATCGTATTCATCAGCGAGATGATGTCGCTCTCGAGCTTGGCGGCGCGCTCCAGGCAAATCGCCATGACGAGCTGGCCGATGGAAAGCGGCCGCGTCGCCCCTGTCGCGTCCGTGACGCCATCAACATAATATATGTTGGCGGTGAGGCGCCTGCCGTTTTCCGGGCTGCGCATCGAAAGGTCTATTGTATCTACAGAGTATGACATGGCGGGAAGTTCTCCAAGGTGGTTAGAAATTCTGTGCGTCCTGGGTCATGGACTGTGCGAGCGTGCGCGCGACGCCGGAGCCGGTCGAATACGCGACGTCGCGGCGGTTGACGAGCGTCTGGAGGTCGATCATGTTCTGCTGCTGGAGCTGCGAGAGGCTGCCGATCTTGTCTTGAAGCGCGGCGGCCGCGCGCATGCGCTTGTCGTAGCTGTCTATGTTGTCCGGGAGCGCGCTCGACGGTATGCCCAGGCTGGCGACGAGGAAATTGCGCGCCGCCGACCAGTTGGCCGAGCCATCGACGATCTTCTGGAGCCAGTCTGCGGCCTCGTCTAGAGTCTGGTTCTTGGACGCGATCATATTCATCTTTATGACGCTCTGGGCCTCGCTCGCGGCGGCGGCGCGCAGGCAGACGGCCTGCATGAGCTGCGAGAGCGTGAGATTGGAAGCGTAGTCGTAAGAATACAGATTGATCGATTCGCTCCCTTGCGGAGCGTAGCGATTCACTGCGATCTCTACGGTGTACATCGCCATAGCCGCGTCTCCCTTTACAGATTCTTGATGAGGTTGGCGCGCGTATCGCTGATGGCCGTCATCAGGTTGGTGGCCGTCGAATAGGATTCATCGCGGCGATCCACGATGGATTGCAGGCGCGTCATATCCGCCTGCGCCTTGTTGTTGAGGCTGTCGATCGCCGATTTCACCTTCTGGATGTGGAAGGTGAGCCAGCGCTTGGTATCGTTTTTCGGGGTGGGGCGGTCGCCGTAGAACTTTTGGCATATATCGCACGTTTCATCCTTCAGCGTGTAGTTGCAGGAGGTGTTGCCTCCCGCATCGCTTGGCAGCGTCGCCTCCGCGGCCGTCAGGTCGGCGAGCGCGGAGCCGAGCTTCTCGAGATCGGTGTTGCGCTGGCGCATGCGCGCGGACATAGGAGCGACTTCGCCTTCGACGGCGACGGCGCGCGACTCGCTGATCTCCACCATGAGGTCCTGGAAATCGACGGCCTTGCCGTTGATCTTGTAGTCGCTGAAAGTGACGTTCTTGCCCCAGTTCTGGCTGAGCTGCACGTTATTGGATTCTATCATGTCCCTGCCCTCCGGTAGCGATGCTACGAGATGTTCGAAATCGTGTTGCCTGCGGCGTTGAGAGCCTTGCGCACTATCTTCGCGGCCGTGGAAAACGCATTGTCGCGCTTGCTCATAAGGCTCTGCAGCGAAACTATGTCCTGCTGGAGATTGTTGTCCTCTACATCCATGGCGTACTGCAGGTCGCTCTGCGCGCGCATCGCGTTGTCGCGCCTCATGTACGCCTGTTTTTTGTTGTTGTCCACGCCGACCGGTATGTTAATGCCGTATTTCTTGAGTTCCTCCGCGGCACTGTAGAGCCTGTCGGACCAGGCGGAAGTGTCGCTCGGCTCCTGGTTCTTCGTCTTCATGTCGGCGATGGCCTGCGAGACCGTGGCGAGCGCAGTGCCGATCGCATCCACCTTGCGCTGCCGCGCCTTGACTACTTCCGCGACGGCGCTCTGAGCCTTTTCCACCGTCGTTGCTTCGCGGAACGAAGCGGAGACGAGCGCGGCGGCATAGTCGCGCCCTGCCTCGCCATCGACGGAATAGTCATACTGCTTCACGCCATAGACGGAAGCGCCGGCGATCTCGTTTTGTACTACGAAGCTGGACATGGCTGTGCGGGCTGTGGTCAATATTTATTATTGCCGGAGGCGCGTTCCACCGCAGAAACCCCGCGGGAGGGAGGCCGGGCTTTTCAAGTCCGGCGCTGCCTCCTGCAGGAATCCTGCGATGGACGGCGCGCGGTCATGCCTGGATCGCGTCGCGCATCGACTGGTTTTCCGCGGCGATGACTGCGGCCATCAACTCGACGGCGCGGTTGAGGTTGGTCTGCGCCTGGTTGAAGAGGTCCTTGGTCTGGTCGAGCATTTCCTGCTGTTCCTGCTCCTCGGAGCGCGCGCGGGTGGATTCGGCCTGCAGCATGGTGAAGAGGCTCTGGGTGCCGCTCTGGAGCATGCCGCCGACGGCGGTGTTGATCGCATTCACGCCGGTGAGGACTTCGATGCGGCGCAGTGCGCCGCGGTAGTCCTCGTTGGACTCGAGGGCCTTTCCGGCCATCTGGGCTTCCATGCGGGCGCTGGAGAGGTCGTTCTTGTAGTCGGCGTCGGTGGTGAGTCCGTTGGGATTATCGACGGCCAGCTCCTTGTTGACGTAGGCGTGAGCCATCTTCATTTCGTTGCGCGCGGCATCGACATTGTTGGCCTGTCCGTCCGCCCTGAGCGCGACTTCGGCGTCGAACTTCGCGGAGTAGGCGTCCGCGGCGTTCTGGAGGGCGCTGCGGTAGTTGAGGCGTGCGGTCTCGAAATCCCTCTTGGCGTCGTTGCGCGAGGTGCGTGCGTTCTGCTCGGCGAGCTCCTTCTGGGAAGCGATGTCGGAGGCCTGGTGGTGGGCCGTCTTGGCTTCGGCGAGCGTGTTTTCCGCGTCGATGGCCTGGTCGTATTTCGCGAGCACCTGCTGGTCGGGATTCTGGTTGCTGTCAAGGTAGGTCTGCTTCGCTTCCGCGGCGGAAACGCCTTCGCCGATGCCGAGCTCGTTGCGCAGGTTGTTGACGTTGGTCTGCGCTTGCTGCTCGGCGACCATCTTCGCTTCGACATCGTTGCGCGCCTGGACAGTCTCGCCCTTGGCTTTGTCGAGCGCCTGCTGGCGGTCGTTGAGCTTCGTCTGGGCGGCTTCGAACTCCGCCTTCGGCTCTGCGACCTTGGCGTTGATATCGGCCTTGATGGTGTTGGCGGTCTCTGCGCCGACGGCGGCTTCGGCGGAGCCGAGCTGCATATCGGCATGTGCGACGGAATCGGCCTTCTGGAGCATGGAAATCTTCGTCTGCGCCGTTTCTAGGCCGGAGTTTTTCTGCGCGCTCATCTGGTTGCCGTATGCCTTGGCCTGCCCGACCATGACGCCGATGGAGACGGCGGCGGAAACCACGCCGCACGTCACGCCGACGATCAAGCCCGTCATCGCGGCGGCGCGCTGCTGGTCTGCCTGCGCCTGGATGGAGTGCTGGATCATCAAGTTCTCGGAAGAACGAAGCTCGCGGGCGGCATCGCGCTGCTTCTGCGCGACTTCGACGAGCAAGGCCATGAGCTTGTAGAGGTCGAACATGACCGACGACTTGGTCGTCGCGGAGTTCTGCGTGGCGCCGAGCGCTGCGCTGGCCTCGTTGTAAAGCTTGACGATGGTGTCCTTGAGCTGCGAAATTTCCTCGTCGCTGAGCGTGAGCGAGACATCGCCAAGCTTAGCGACGAGCGATTCGATGCTGCCCTGGGTTACTTCCGCAGGCAGTTCGAGGTCGTCGGGGATGGCGACGGTGACGGTGCGCGACTGACCGTTTTCCACGACCGTGAACGAGAGGTTGCGGTTCGTTTCGGAGACGGCGCCCGCCTCGCCGGCCTTTGTGCCCTGCACCTGGTTCAGCAGGGTTTCCCAGCTGATTGCGCTGGGATTGTTGTTTACAGAGATAGACATTGTTCAAATCCTTTCATTGGCCGGCACGCCGGCGCTTTGGCTTTTCTTCGCGCCCGCCGCCGCGCGCCTGGTTCCCGGCGGGCTTCCGCCGGGGGCTGCGCAGGCGCGGCGCATCGTCACGCCATCTGCGAGATTTTCGAGGCGATTTCCGATTCTGTATCGGTCTGGGAAGCGATCAAGTCGGCGATCTGGCCAATTGCATTCTGCAACGCTTCGATGATCGCGTTAAGCTCTTCTTCGCTCTCTTCGAGACGGCGCTTGAGCTCCTGCATGATCTTCTCGACCTCCTGCACGTCGGCCTGCGCCATGTCGGCCTTGTAGCCGAGCGCCGTGGTCGTGGCGCCTGTGGCGATGTTGGCGACGGTGAGGCCGGTGCCGACGACCGCGACGGCCGTCTGCACGGATTTCGCGACGGCGCTGATCGTATCCGCTGCGGCTTTTGCGGCGGTGACCGCTCCGGAGACCATGCCGCCGACGCTGAGGCCGCCGCCGATCAGGATCAAGGAGAGGTTGATGATGAGCGAGGAGGCGAGCTTGGACTTCTCGCTGTTCAGGCCGTAAGTCTCCTGCAGATGCTTGGCGAGGGCCTCGACGAGATCGTCCATCGCGCCCGTCTCGTTCATGACGAGGGAAGTGACGGCGACGGCGGCGCCGGCCCACGCGAAGACGGCCGCGGTGCCCATGGTCACGACGGTGGTGACGATGGCGGCGACGACGGAGAAGATCGCGCCGAGCCAGGAGAGGATGCGGCTTGCCTTGCGGGCCTTGGCGGCGTCCTCCATCTTCTTGAGCGACTCGTTGATCTTGGCCTTGCGCTCCTTGTGCTCGATTTCGAGCGAGTTCTTGTTGGTCTCGATGCGGTCCTTGGCGAGTTCGGCCTGGCGCTCGTCGTTGTCGAGCTGGAGGTAGGCGAGGAGCTTCTCGAGGTTGGCCTCGATGGCCTTCGGATCCGCGGGATTGTCGAGCACCGGGATTCCTGTGGCGCCGGTGGGCTTGCCCGTCTCGCCGACGGTCGAATTGTCGGCCACGGTTTTCACGGTGACGCCGCGACCGCCCAGGATCGCCGCGACGTCTCTGACCACTTCGGTGGTCTTCTGGGAAACGCCGGCACCGGTGGCGAAGTCGGCGGCCTGATTGGTGTAAACAGGGCGCTGCGGAGCCTGCTGATTGACGTTGGGTATCTCTGCCATGATGTTGTCTCCTTTC
>DEWI01000028.1 GCA_002363575.1 Verrucomicrobia bacterium UBA3214
GACTTGAAGCGGCGCGCCGCGCTGCAAGACTCTGGCATAATTGCCGGAGCGCCAATACACATGAAGTCCGCATTGAATTCGCATGCGGCGATATGCTATCATATATGCAGTCATATGCGAAAGGATGTACTGCATGGCAAAGATCGCAATTGTAGGCGCTGGAATGATGGGCAGCGCGCTCGCTTTCCCGGCGCGCGAGAACGGCAATGAAGTCGCCCTGGTAGGCACTCCGCTGGATCGAGAGATCATCGACGAATGCCGCCGCTCGAACACGCACCCGAAATTCGCCAAGCATTTCCCCGGCGGCGTCCCTCCCTTCCCGGAGGGCGTGCGCTTCTTCCAGTTTGAAGAGCTCGACGCCGCCCTGGAGGGAGCCGATTTTGTAATTGGCGGAGTCTCCAGCTTCGGCGTCGATTGGTTCGGCGAAGAAGTGCTCCCGCGGCTTCCGGCGGCTTTGCCGGTTCTCTCCGTGACGAAAGGGCTCCTCGACACCCCGGAAGGCGGGCTGCTCTCCTACCCGGCCGTTTGGGAAGACCGCCTGGCGAAAAAAGGCATCGCCCGCGAGATATGCGCGATCGGCGGGCCGTGCACGAGCTACGAGCTTGTCGCGCACGACCAGACGGAAGTGGCGTTCTGCGGCAAGAACATGGATACTCTGCGAATGCTGAAAGCCGCCATGGCCACGGACTACTACCACATCTCGCTTTCCTCCGACGTCACGGGAATAGAATCGGCCGTCGCGCTGAAAAACGGCTATGCGCTCGGAATCGCGCTGACGATCGGCCTGAACCAGAAGGCCTTCGGCGCGGACTCGCCGCTCCACTTCAACTCGCAGGCGGCGGTATTCGGCCAGGCCGTCAAGGAAATGGCGCGCCTCCTGCAGCTCCAGGGCGCGGGCACACTCGAGAATCTCTGCGTCGGCGCGGGAGATCTCTACGTCACCGTATATGGAGGAAGGACGCGCCTCGTGGGCATACTGCTGGGCCGCGGCTTGAGCATCGAAGAGGCGAAAGCCGAATTGAAAGGCGTTACGCTGGAATCCCTCGTGGTCGCAGAGCGCGTCGCGCGCGCCGTCAAAACCCTCGCCGCCGCAGGCAGGCTGGACGCCGGCGACTTCCCGCTGCTGATGCACATCGACGAAATTCTAACCGGCGGCAAGCCCGTCGCCATCCCATGGGAGAGTTTCACATTCTGAGGCTCCCGCGACGGAAATCCCCTCCTCCCGCAACCACCGACACCGCATGGCGAAATCCGGAAAGCTCGCATTCTGGCGCATGGAAACGCTGGCCGTCACGACGCTCGGCTACGCGCTCTACTATCTGATACGCAAGAATCTTTCGATCGCCATGCCCCTCTTAGGGGAAATCGGCGTTTCGAAGATACAGCTCGGCGCGTTCCTCACCGCCGGCGGGATCGTCTATGGCGCCGGGCGCTTCCTGAACGGCATTGTGGCGGACCGCAATTCGGCGCGCGGCGTCATGGCCGCCGGGCTTTTCGCATGCGCTGCGCTGAATGTCGCGTTCGCATTCAGCGATTCCATCGCCGGCATCGCCGGCGTTCCGCTTGCCTGGGCGATGGGCATGGCGTGGGTGCTGAACCAGTATTTCCAGGGCATGGGCGTGGGGCCGTGCATAAAGACGCTTCCGAAGTGGTTCGCTCCGGAGGAGCTATCAACGAAGCAATCGATCTGGAATCTATCGCATTCAATCGGCGCTGGCGCGGTGTTCGCGCTTTGCGGATGGTTCCTTATCCCCGTCTTCCATTCATGGCGGCTATGCTTCATCGTGCCTGCGGCGATCTCCGCGCTCGGCGCCGTCGCGATACTCTTCCTTTTCAAAAACGATCCCTCCGAAGTCCCCGGCCTGGAATGCGCGCGCCAGGCCGGCGCGGCGCCGCAGACCGGCGCGCGCGACGCCGCGTACGGCGCGTACATCGCGCGCCACGTCTTCGCAAATCCGCGAATCTGGACTATCGCGATCGGCGACTTCTTCGTCTATACGGTGCGCTTCGCGGCGCTCGACTGGGGAATAGTGCTGCTGACCGAATCCAAAGGCCTGTCGCTCGCCGCGGCTACGGCGCTGGTCTTCGCTTTCGAAATCGCCGGTGGCAATCTCGGCATGATCTTCGCCGGCTGGGCGACGGACAGATTCTTCGGCGGCCGCGCACACCGCACGAGCGCAATCGCCATGGCCGGCGCGGCGGGCGCGATCGCCGCCTTCCACTTCGTGCCGGCGACGGCGCCGGCCCTCCTCAAGCTCCTTCCGTTCATGGCGATAGGATTTTTCATCTACGCGCCGCAGGCGCTTCTCGGCGTGGCCACAACGCAACAGGCCACGCCGCGCGCCGCCGGCGTGGCCGGCGGGTTCGTAGGCATATTCTCCTACGCCTCCACAATCCTCTCGGGCATCGGACTCGGCGCGATCGCCGCGCGCTGGGGATGGAACGGCGCCGTCGCCGTGATGTTCGCGGCCGCCCTCGCGGGCGGCATCGTCCTTCTCACGATATGGAATGCGGGCGCTCGCGCCGATCCCGCGGACAGGTGAGCCGATTACATAGATATCTCCAGGCAAATTGCAAGATTGCACAATAAGAAATCCTTCCTCAATGTGATACAATAGACGCGTACAAGGGCCTTTCACGTTCCCGAACCCCTTATATCCGGCAGAATTTCCCAACCTCACTCGACGAAAGGAGAGAACAACCATGAAAACTGTATTAACGGATGGACGTACGCGGCGGACGGCGGCATGCGTTGCAATGCTCTTCGCTTGCAATGCCGCGCCTGCCGAACAGGTCGCCGCCGAACCTGACGCTTTCCTTGACTACATCGAGGCGACAGGCTCGCAATATATCGATACCGGCGTGAACGCCGAAACAGGCCTCAAGGCGAGAATCGACATGGAATGGGGCGCGAAGACGGCCGCGAACGACGACTGGTCGATGCTCGACGCCGCAACCGTCGCTTCCGCCTCCGACAACAGATCGCGCATTTTCCTCTGCCATATTTACAACCAGAAGCCTTTCTTCGGCTATGGCCTCAAGCAGCGCGGCAATCCCGCCGGCACCTTCGAATTCGAGCGCGAGAAGCGTTGCGAGATCGTTACCGACATAACCAGCACCGACGCCATGGAGCTATGCCAGAACGGCGCAAAGACTTTCAGCGCCGGCGACCGCGAAAAATACGCGGCGAATGGCACCGTGAACCTCAACTTGAACCTCTACCTTTTCGCATGCAACTATGGCAACAAACCCAATTGGTATGCGAGAGCCAAGCTCTACGAGTGCAAGATCTTCAAGAAAAACTCCGAGACCGGCGAACTAGCTCTCCTCCGCCACTATCTGCCGTGCATCAAGGACGGTCGCGCGGGCCTCTACGACAAGGCAAACGGCACGATCTCTTATTCGTCCGGGAGCGCCGATTTCATCGCCGGCCCCGTGCTCGACAAACCTCTCGCGCTGGTCGAGTCGCTCACATCCGACGGCATCGGCGACAACTACCAATGCTTCAATACATGGGTTTACGGCAAGAGCGGCCTCAAAAGCGAAGTGGAAGTTTCGCCCCTGAACCCGACATACGACCGCGGCATTCTCGCGTGCCGCGAGACCGATGGCGACACCCGCTTCTTCATGGCCTACCACTACCAGACCGCATTCCGTTTCGCAACCGGCAAATTGCTCGCCAAGAGCGACCTCAACGTGGTCGCGCCGCAAAAGGGCGTGCGCTACGTCATCAAAACCGATACGACGCCCGGAGCGCAGTCCATGACCGTCAGCGCGAATGGCGGCGAAGCGGTCGAAGTCCTCAAGGACGGTATCGACTACGGCTCGACATACATGGCCACGACGAACACGCTCTCGCTTCTCGCCACCCACCGGGCATATGACAACTATTTTACGTCTCCTGTCGAAGCGATACTCTACGCGACGAAAATCTGGGACGGGGACGAACTCTTGCGAGACTTCGTTCCGGCCATCGCCACCAACGCGGAAGGCGTGGTGTACGCCGGCCTCTACGACAAAGTCGCAGAACGCATCTACAAGCCCATAAGCGGCAACTTGAAAGTGGAGACCGGCAAACCCTTCGACATGGAAAGGCAAGTCGGCCCCGTCACGAACGTGCTGGCCGACGTCGCCGCGCCGAAGGCCCGCATTGGATATATCGAGGCGAACGGCACGAGCGACTATTTCGACATCGGCGTGGAAGCGAAGGACGGCGTCGAAATGGAGGCTGTCATGGAGTGGACGGCCGCGCCCGACGACGACGTCTTCATAGGCGCGCGCCCGACGTCCGGCAACACGCGCTTCTTCCTCTACAACGCCTGGCCCGCGCACAGCGTCGGCTATGCGAAGGATTTGCCGAGAATCAATGCCGGCGGCGACACGTACCACGCTCCCGCCGCAGGAACGAAGTATAGAATCAAATCGCGCCTCGACGACGGCGAGCAGTTCCTTCAAGTTTCGGCGCAGACCGGCGGCGCGTGGGAACTTCTCGGCAGGACCGACAGGACGTACAAAGGGCCGCTGGAGACCGGGCTTTCGTTCTATCTCTTCGCCCGCAACTACATCGGCAAGGCCGACAGTTTCGCGCCCGCCCGCCTTTATTCGCTCAAGATCAAGACCAAGCAGCCCGACGGCTCGTACGCGCTCGTGCGCGACTTCGTGCCGGCGGTGGACACGCTGACAGGGCAGAATGCGCTTTGGGACAGAGCGAGCGAGACGTACTTCTACAACAAAGGGAACTATGCGACGGCCGGAGGCGGCGAAGCTTCGCCTCTCTATCCAGGGATGCTGATCATCCTTAAATAAGAAAGGCGCGCGCGGCGCATTCTGCCGCGCGCCGCCGCCACCCGGGGAAGAAAGGAAACAAGAGAAATGAAAAGATTGGTTTTCGCGGCGGCGCTAGGCGCTGCGATGGTTTGCGCGGCGGCGGAACACGTCGTCGTGATTGGCGTGGATGGCTGCGGGGCGCGCTGGATGCCGTGGGACGCGATGCCGAATACGAAGGCTCTTCGCGACAGCGGGCTTTTCACCGTCGCGCGCTGCCACAGAATAACAGCGTCGGCAATCAACTGGAAATCGATGTTCAGCGGCCAGCCGCCGGAAGTCCACGGCTTCAGCAAATGGAACAGCTCGAAGCCGGAAATCGAGCCGTCGGCATATGCGCTCGACGCAGAGGGGCGCATGCCTTGCATATTCAGCGAAATACGCCGCCAGCGCCCTTCCGCGCGCACGGCCGCGTTTTTCACATGGGACGGAGTCGGCAACATAATGAACACGAATGCGATCGACACTGCGATACTGTACACGAGCGGCAAGGAAGCCTACCCGGCGCTCGAAGATTATCCGGCGAAAGACGCCCTCGCATTCGACTCCGCGATAGCGGAGTTTTCGAACGCGCCGGCTCTGATGCTCGCCTACCAGGGGCAGGTCGATTCCTTCGGGCACAAATTCGGCTGGGGAAGCCCGGAATTCACCAACGCCTGCGTGAATGTCGATGCAAACATCGGCAAGCTCGTCGCGGCGCTCGAAAGCTCGCCCGTTTGGCAGGACACGGCGATAATCTTCATCGCCGACCATGGAGGGCTGGGGAAGCGGCACGGCGGCGTCGAGGACGTTCGCGTGTTTGAAGTCCCGTTCATCGTAACCGGGCCGGCCGCGAAGAAATACAAAGCCCTTCGCGAGCCTGCGATGCTTGAAGACGTCGCGCCGACGATCGCCATGCTCCTGGGCATCGAAGCGCCGCCGGCATGGCGCGGCCGCGCCGCAGTCGTCGAGTGACAGCGCGCCATCGCGCCGCCGCTATGCGGCATGGCGACGACGGCGCCGCTCCGGAGAAGCAAGCACGCTCCCCGGAGCGGCGCCGGGCATTTCATGCATCGCGCACATCTCCCGCCGAAATTATGCTATACTATATCGCGTCAAGGGCGCAAGGCGCGAGAGAAAAACTCCACGCGTCGCCGGCTCTCCAAGGCATCGCAATCTCAAACCGACATATCGCCAAAAATGCTTGAGTGGCTTCGCAGAATCAAAAAAGAGCATGCAACGCTCTCCTTCGCCACGGTGAGCGAAACGGGACTCGTGCGCAGCGAGAACCAGGATCATTTCTTCGCTTCGGCCGAAAAAGCCCTTTTCTGCGTCGCCGACGGCATGGGCGGCTGCGACGGCGGCGAAGTCGCCAGCGATTTCGTCTGCAAGGAAATCGAGCGCGCCGCGCATTCCTCGCGCGACTTCCATACGCTCGTCGCAAACTCCGCGGACGCCATTCGCGCGGCCAACGATAAAATCCGCGCGTACGCCGCGAAGCGCGGCTGGCGCCAGATGGGCAGCACGATCGCCGCGCTTTTCCTCGACACGGCAAGCAACATCGGCGTCGCCTGCCATGTCGGAGACAGCAGAATCTACCGCTTGCGCGACGGCGTCCTAGAACAATTGACAGACGACCACACCGTCGCCGGCGAAATTAGCAGGCGTTCGAAGACGCTCACGGGAGAAGTCATGAAACGTCTTGGCGCGCTCTCGCATATCCTCACGCGCGCCGTGGGCATAGAAAAAAACGTCTCCCCGGACTGGAGAAAGCTGGATCTGCGCCCCGGTGACGTTTATATGCTTTGCTCGGACGGCATCTACGATATGGCCACAGACGATACGATACGCGAAATTCTCGTCTCTTCTGCATCGCCGCGGCAAGCCATGGACGCGCTTTCGAAAGCCGTCGTCGATGCCGGCGCCGCAGACAACTACACTTGCATAATAATCAAATACGGATGACGCGGCGCAGGCGCTTGCGCTCCCGTTCCCTCCCCACCACCGCTCCGAAACAGCCTACCAACGATGGAAGACAAAATCAAAGAAGAGTATTTCACGCTGTTGAAATTCCCCACCGTCGGCGCAGACCCTGCGCACCTTCGCGACTGCACGGCGTGCGCCGTGTGGCTGAAAGACTGGCTAGCCGCGCTCGGCTTCGCGACGGAACTGCTGATGCCGGAAAAAAGCTTCGCGCCGCCGATTCTCTTCGCCGAACGCAAAGGCGCGGAAGGCGCGCCGGCCATCCTTTTCTACGGCCATTACGACGTCCAGCCGCCGGATCCCGTGGAAGAATGGAAAACGCCGCCATTCACGCCGACAATATGCGGCGAGCGCGTATATTGCCGCGGCGCGCAGGACGACAAAGGGCAGTTATTCGCCTTTCTCTGCGGGATGCGCGACTTTATCGAAGAACGGGAAAAGGCTGGCGGCGCCTCCGGCCTGCCGACATTCAAAATCGTTCTAGAGGGGCAGGAGGAATCGGGAAGCGCAGCGCTTTCCGCCATGGCGCCGGAAATGCGCCGGCGGCTCGCCGCCGACGCCCTTCTCGTCTGCGACACGAACGCAGCGCAGGATATGCGCCCTGCGATCGTGGCAGGGCTTCGCGGCGTTTCGCACTTCACGCTGCGCCTCTCCGGGCCGTCGCGCGATTTGCACTCCGGCGCATACGGCGGGATCGCGCCGAATCCTGCGCAGGGCATGGCGGAACTCGTCGCTTCCCTGCACGCGCCAGACGGCGCCATCGCGGTTGAAGGCTTCGCCGCCGGGCTGGAGCCGCCGAACGACGACGAGCGCGGCAAAGCCGCGGAAGCCGCGCCTTCCCCGGAAGAATACACGCGCGACATCGGCTGCGAGCCTGCCGGCGGCGAAAACGGCAAGAGCATCGTCGAGCGCAACTCCTTCATGCCGACCATCGAAGTAAACGGCATCCATTCCGGCTATGGCGGCCCTGGCGCAAAGACCGTCATACCCTCCGAAGCGATTGCGAAAATATCCATGCGCCTTGTCCCCGGCCAGACGCCGCGGCGCGCCTTCGAAGCCGTTAAGGCGCATCTCGAGGCGCGCGTCCCGCGCGGCATGAAGCTCTCGATTGAAGATTGGAATCCCGGCGCCGGCGGCTTTCGCCTGCCGCTCGCTTCTCCGTTGTTCCGCCTCGCCGCGCACGTGCTCGGCGAGATGGACGCGCGCGGCCCTGTATTCCAATGGGACGGCGCCTCCATCCCCGTGGTCTCGATCCTTCGCGAAGCGTCCGGCGCGTCGCCGCTGATCGTCGGTTGGGGGCAGGCGGAGGATTGCATTCATTCGCCCAACGAATCCTATTCGTTCGCGCAATTCGACAAAGCGCGCGATTGGGCGCGCCGCATCCTCTCGAGTCTCCACTCCTGACAATCACGCCGCCGCCGCTATGGTTCGCGCTGCGCGAACCATAGCGCAGACTGCATTACTTGCCGCCATGATTGCATATGTAAAAGGGATTCTCGCGGAAAAGTCTCCGCAGCGGGCGATCGTCGAAGCAGGCGGCGTCGGCTATGAACTAGCCATACCCGTTTCGACGTACGACCGCCTCCCTGCCACTGGCAGAGAAGTAAAGATTCTCGCTTTTCACGTCGTGCGCGAGGACGACGAAGCCCTCTACGGCTTCGCAACGTCCATGGAACGCGAGCTCTTCGCGAAGCTTACGGGCGTAAACGGCGTCGGTCCGAAGATCGCCCTCGCCATTCTCTCCGGCGCCTCGTTCGCCGAGATTTCCCTCGCCATTGCAAGCGCGGACGCCAAGCGCATCGCCGCCATCAAGGGCGTGGGGAAGAAGACGGCGGAGAAAATCGTCCTCGAGCTTCGCGACAAGATCAACGCGATCGAAGCGATGGCGCTCTCCTCCGGAGAGAAAAACGCGGCGCGGCGCGAAAAAGCATTTCTGCTGGATGCGCGCAAAGCGCTTTCCGCGCTCGGCTTCACCGATGAAATTTCTTCGAAGATGGTCGCGAAAGTCCTCTCCGAGCATCCCGAGGCGGATAGCACGGAGGCGGTTGTGAAATTCGCGCTCAAGCAATCGTGAGCGAGGCTTCGAGCACCGGCGGCGCATGCGGCGGCCAGGCAATGCGCAAGGCGCGCCGCGCGCTGCTTTCCGCGGCGTTCTTCTGCGCATACGGCGCGCTGTCGCTCCTCTTCGCCCCGCTGCTGATTCTCCCGTTATGGTCAAAGCGGACGTTCCGCGCGCTCATCCGTTTTTTCTACCGCGCTTTCGTGGCATGCGCGCGCGCGACAGGCCTCTTTCGCGTGCGCATCGACGAAGCATCGCTTAAAGCGCTCGCAGGCGCGCGCGGCAAGGTGGTCGCGATGAACCATCTCTCACTCATCGACATAGTCGTTCTCATCGCGCATCTTCCCGATTCCACGGCGATCGCAAAGCCGCAGGTGTTGCGGAATCCATTCCTCGCAATCGTCGCAAAGAAGATGTTCATCGTGAATACCGGCGATGCCGGCGCCGTGGTCGCCGCCGCCGCAGGGCTTCTCGCGCAGGGCGTGAATATCGTCGTCTTCCCGCAAGGCACGCGCGGCGGAGAAACGTTGCACCGCGGTGCCGCGCGCCTCGCGCTCGCCGCGCGCCGCTCCGTGCTGTGCGTGCGCATCGACTACTCGCCTCTCGTGCTTGCCAAGGGGCAGCCTTGGTGGGATGTCGGCGAACGGACGATCGAAATCTCCCTCGCGCTGCGCGCGACGCTTTCGCCGCGGCTCGCCAATACCCGCGCCGCGGCAAAGGCCCTTACGGCGGAAATCGCCTGCGCCATACAGAGCGCGCATTGACGCGCCCGCGCCGCGCTCATACGAGTTTGATCGCCTGCCAGCGGCCGCGCCGCCACCTGACGATCTCGCCGGCGCATATTACCACCACGTACGCCACCATCGTAGCCCAGAGAGACGCCATGCTTCCAACCGCCGCCAGGACGATGAAGACGAGCGGCAGCCAGAAGCCGAAAGCCGTCGCCACCATCCAGAGCATTACGAACTTCGTATCCCCGGCGCCCTTCAATGCGCCGCTGATTACGACATCCGCCGCGTCGAAAAGCTGCCACGCCGCCATCAGCAGGACAAGCTTGAATCCAAGCGAATGGAAATCCGCGGCGCGCGCCGCATCCTCCGGAGCAAACAGCGACAGAATCGGATGGTGGAAAGCTACGGCCGCCGCGGAAAGCGCCGCTACTACGGCGAGTGCGAGAATCAGCGTGCGGCGCAGCGCCGTGCGCGCGAGCGCGCTGTCTCCGCGGCCTTGCGCCTGCGCGACAAGCGTGGACGCGCCGATCGCGAACCCTTCCATCGGCGCGATCAAAAGCCAATTTATCGAGAAGCATGCATTGGAAACCGCGAATTCCACATCGCCTACGCGGCCGGTCGCAAAGACGAAAATCGTGAACGACAATCCATTCAATACGGAGTACACGCCGCTCGGAACGCCATAGCGCAGAATTCTGCCAGCGAGGCGCGGCAAAGTGATTTCGCCCGTTGTCCGCAGATTCGCGGGGGCGTCTTCACCGCGTTCGCACTTCGCAAGAGTAGCGAGCGCCGCCCACTGCGCCGCCATCGCCGCCACCGTGGCGTATGCCGCGCCGGAAATCCCCAGCCCGAATCTGAAAATCAAAAGCCAATCGAGAAACACATTCAGCAGATTGCCGCATACGCTGACAAGCAATACCGAGCCTGTGCGCCCGCGCCCGGTGAAATACGACGCCGTCGCCATCTGCGCGCACAGCGCAATCGTCCCGCACGACACGATGGAATAGTAGTTCAGCGCGCGCGATACCACCGCCGCATTTTCTGAGATGTGCGAGACGGCCACCCGCCCTGCAGGAACGAGCGCCGCCGCAATTATCCCGGACGCGACTGCGATAAGCATGCCGGCGCGAAACGCCATGCGCTCGCCGCGGCTGTCCCCGGCGCCGTGATACTGCGCGACAAACGTCCCCGAATACGCGACGATCGCCTGGAAGAAGCCGGCGACCGTCAGCGCGAGCATGGATGCGGGCAACGCCGCTTCCAAGCTCTCCATCGATTCCCGCGCGAGGAATGCGCGATCGACGAACTGCAACACGGCATTGTTCAGCATGCCGAGCGCCAGCGGCCACACCAACTTCGCTATCTCGAGCCACCCCATTGCGGAAACGATGCTTCATCAAAAGGAAAACCGGCGCAGGCGAATGACTTTCGCGATCTTGCAATCCGCGCCGCCGGCAAACCGGATGCGCGCAGGCGGTTTGCCATATAACGCTCCGCTGGGGAAAACCGCGGACGCGCCTGCGCGCCTTGTCCATATCCGCGCCAGACGACCGATCCGCGCATTCGCACGCCGCGCAAACTGCGCGGACGATGCAAAATTGCCTGACCGGTCGCCTGACGGATGCAAGACTACTTGAAGTAGCGCTTCAGGAGTCCTTCGAAAGCCTTGCCATGGCGCGCCTCGTCCTTCGCCATCTCATGAACGGTATCATGGATCGCGTCGTAGCCGAGCTGCTTGGCGCGCTTTGCGAGATCGAGCTTGCCCTGCGTAGCTCCGCACTCCGCCTCGACGCGCATCTGAAGATTCTTCTTCGTGGAATCGGTCACGACTTCACCGAGCAATTCGGCGAACTTCGCAGCATGCTCGGCTTCTTCGAGCGCGGCGCGCCGCCAGTACTCTCCGATTTCGGGATAGCCTTCACGATGAGCCACGCGCGCCATCGCCAGATACATCCCGACTTCTGTGCACTCGCCGGCGAAATTCGCTCTCAGGCCAGCCATGACTTCCTCATCCTCGACACGGCCGTCGCCGACATGATGCTCGCATGCGAAAACCATGCCGTCCGCCGACGCCTGCTTCGTGAAGCGCGATCCGGGAACCTTGCACTGCGGGCAAGCTTCCGGGGGATTCTCGCCTTCGTAAACATACCCGCATACAGGGCAAATCCACTTGCTCATTTCTCTTCTCTCCTTTGTTTTATACTTTTCCTTGGCTAACTGGCGCACTCGCGCCAATCAAACGCCGCTTATTTTACCATTTTATCCGTCCGTATGCAATGGTGAATAGCGCATTGAAATTGGCTTTCGACTTTCTCTGCAATCCGCACTCATACTGCTTGGATGCGCAAGGCGAAGACGCACGCTTCCACAAGCGGCGTTTCCTCCATCCAGAATTCTGGAGGTGCAGGGACCTCGCGCCAAAAAGCAAAACAG